>JAIQET010000078.1 GCA_020073645.1 Terriglobia bacterium
CTTGATCCTCCTTTTTCTTCTTCCGGCATCCGTAGCCTGCCACCGTCAGTCGAAGACCAGGGTGATCCAGCCCGTGGACCAGGTGTACCAGGAGGCCAACAATTACCTGGGACTCTCCAGCCATCCTGAAGTCATCGCCGCGGCGCACGCCGGGTTGGACAACCGTGGCTACGGCATGTCATCGGTGCGCTTCATCTGTGGGACGCAGGATATTCATCGCGAGCTCGAGAACCGCCTGACCGAATTTCTCGAGACCGAGGATACCCTCCTGTTTCCTTCCTGCATGGACGCCAACGCCGGTTTCTTCGAGGCCTGCCTGAACGAGCGGGACGTGATGATCGCCGACCGCCTGGTGCACGCCTCCATCGTCGACGGGATGCGCCTGTGCAAGGCGACGCAGGATACGTTCAAGCACTCCGACATGGGTCACCTGGAGGAGAAGCTGCAAGAGCACCAGGACAAGCGCTATCGGATGATCATCACCGACGGTGTGTTTTCGATGGATGGTGACATGGCCAAGCTCGACCAAATCGTGAGCCTGGCCGAGAAGTACAACGCCATGGTGTTCCTGGACGACTCGCACGCCACCGGCTTCATCGGCCGCACCGGGCGGGGAACCCATGAGCATTGCGGCGTCTTAGGAAAGATTGACGTGATCACCACCACCTTGGGGAAGGCGCTGGGCGGCGCTTCCGGCGGCTGCGTGAGCGGGCGTCGTGAACTGGTGGAGATGTGCCGCCAGCGGGCGCGTCCGTTCCTTTTCTCCAACTCGGTGGCGCCGGTGATTGTGGCAGGTGCACTGAAGGTTCTGGACCTGATCACCGCCAGCACCGACCGCCGCGACAAGCTGGAGTGGAACGCCAAGTACTGGCGTGGCCTGCTGAAGGACGTCGGCTTCGACATAAAGGAAGGCGACACCCCAATCGTGCCGGTCATGCTGTACGACGCTAAGCTGGCGCAGGACTTTGCCCGTGACCTGTTTGACGAGGGCGTTTATGCGGTCGGTTTCTTTTTCCCGGTGGTGCCAAAGGGCCAGGCCCGCATTCGCACGCAACTGTCGGCGGCCCACGAGAAGCATCATTTGGACACCGCGATCGCGGCCTTCAAGAAGGTTGGCCAGAAGCACGGCATCCTGGGATTGGGAAAGAAGGAACTCATCGCAAAGTACGAGATGGAATTGGTGAGGTAGCAAGAGGCGGGAAGCCACGTGAGGTGAGGGAGTTTCATCCGCGTGGCCTCGACCACGAGCCGGAGCGTCGGAAACGGAGGTCAGCATGCTCTGTGCAGAACTCGAGCAAATGGAGGCGCAAATCGACGACATTCTTACGGCGCTGGAAAAACCAGGATTGACAGAGCAAGAGAGAGAATCGCTGGAGAGAACCTATGCCGAGTTGAGCCATGCCATAAAAGAACATCAGACGTTTGGGCACCATGGCGGCCCCTGTTTCGAAGAATAGAGAATTGCCGATCACTGGACTTTTTCAGCTATCGGCATTCGTGGGAGGTGCGTATGCGCGCAGATCGTGTAGAGGTCTCATGGGACGGTGACAAGAAGAAATGGGTAGTCCGAATTCAAGTCGGTGGGGAAGTGATTCGTCGAAGCTGTGACGTGCCGAAGGATGCCATGGAGCCAACCATCCGCTCCGCGGCACAGGAAGCCATAAAGGACGAAGGTTACGAAGCGGACGTCATGGAAATGACCGTTCATCGTTGACGCGTGACGAAGAACAAGCCTTTCCCGATCGAGTCGAATCGATCTGAGACCGGAGAAAGGAAGGTGAAGATTATGAACACTCGGGTTGTGCGTCATGCTGTTTCGGGAGTGAGCTTGGCGGTCCTGCCAATCTTGGTCGTGCTGGGGCTCACCGCGGGATTCCTCGCGGCACAGGCCACGATTTCAGCCGGCCCTCTTTCGCTATACCAAGTCAGGGTCATTTATGTTGCTCCCTCGTCAGACGACTTTGTGGGCCTCCTCAAGTCTCGTCTCGAGAGATGGGAGGCAGTACGGGTCACCTCACAACCGGAAGAGGCCGACGCAACTCTGACTTGTCAAACCGAGAGCAGAATCGTGCCCGGCAAGGTGGTTGTGCGGTGGACGACTGCAGAAGCAACCCTCGTAGACCCTCGCTCGCAGAGACCCATTTGGAGGACCACGAAATCGACGGCCTTGGATACAACCAGGCTGGCAGAGGAGATGATTGAGCAGTTGAAGAAGGACTGGAGGAAATCAGCCAGCGAGTTTTGAAGGCTGGCTGACGGCTCCGGCCGCCATTTCGATGCAGATAAAGTCCGGCGCTTTGCCCACGTGCGATGTACAGGGAGGTTCGAACATGCAAGTCCTGGAACATGTAACGCCGCAACACAGCGTGGATGTGAAATTGGACCTGAATGGCCATTCGCTGAGAATTGAGGACGTCCGGGACATTGCCCGCAATCACAGGCCAATCGAACTCCATCCCGATGCCATCGCACGCATCAACAAGTGCCGGGACCTGCTGGAGCGCAAGATCAAGGCGCGGGAAATCATGTACGGCGTGAATACCGGCATAGGTGAACTTTCTGAAGTCGTGCTCACCCCGGAGCAGGCCGAGAAGTTTCAGAGATACCTGCTTTACTCCCACGCCGCAGGCTGCGGAGAAGCCTGCAGCAAAGAGGATGTCCGGGCAGGGATGCTCTCCCGCCTCAACACCCATTGCTGGGGCCATTCCGGGATAAGGCTTGAAATCGTCCAGACACAGGTCGAGATGCTCAATCGCGGCGTCACCCCGGTGGTGTGCCAGAAGGGTTCGGTGGGCGCCTGCGGCGATCTGTCACCCATGGCCCAGATGGCAATTACCCTCATGGGTGAGGGCGAGGTGTTCTACAAGGGAAGAAGGCTGCCTGCGAAGGAAGGCATGGCGGAGGCTGGAATACCCACCGTGGCTTTTCGCGAGAGGGACGGACTGGCCACCATCAACGGATCCGACCTCATCACCGGGATGGGCTGCCTCGAACTGTGTGATGCTGAAAGGTGGATCAGGACGCAGGAAGTGGCATTGGCGATGACGCTCGAGGCGCTCAACGCCAACATGAAAGCCTACGATCACCGGATTCATCTCGTCCGGGGCTATCCCGGCGCGCAGGAGTGCGCTGAAAACGTGCGCAGGCTGACCGAGGGCTCGGAACTGCTCAACCGGCCGGGAAAGAAAGTGCAGGATGCATACTCCCTACGCTCCAGCCCGCAGGTCATCGGCGCAGCGCGAGATGCCTGCAAATGGATCCGGCAAATGCTGGAAACTGAACTAAACCACGCGGCGGACAATCCCATTTTCTTTCCCGATGAAGACCTGGTGCTGACGGGCGCGAATTTCCAGGGCACGCCGATGGCGCTTGCGTTGGAGTTGCTTGGCATGTCGCTGACGACCGTCGCGGCCCTGAGCGAGCGCAGGCTCAACCGGCTGATGAATCCCCACCTGTCGGCAGGACTTCCCGCGTTCCTGACAAAAGGCGCTGGAATGTTCTCCGGGCTGATGCTCTCCCAGTACACCGCGGGGGCGTTGGTTTGCGAGAACCGGGTACTCAGCCATCCTGCGGCCACCGGATCCATCCCCGCAGCGGCTGACCAGGAAGACTTTGTATCCATGGGCATGACCACGGCCATAAAAACGCGGCAGATCATTGAGAATTCCTGGTACGTCTTGGCTATCGAACTGATGGCGGCCGCCCAGGCCTTCGACTTGCGGGCGCCAATCAAGCCCTCACCCGCCACGGAGGCCGCGTATCAGGCTATCCGCAAGCACGTGAGCAAGCTGGAGGAAGACCGACCCCTGCACGACGACATCAACAAACTCGCCAGTCTTGCCAAAGCGGGAGAAATCCTGGAAGCCGCCGAGGCGATCGTCGGAACACTGAAGTGAGCAACCCGCTTGGTCACTGAAATGATCTGAGGCGGGCATGAGCTGAGAAGTCCGGCATCTTTCTGCCGATTAGCCCTCCAAAGTTTGGCTGCCTCAGAGCAGTTGGACGAAACCTGCGGAATCGTCATCGAGCCGATGGAGCCCCGCGGCGTGGAACGCGTCGATGGCTTGGTAAAATTCGCTGACGGTAATACAGCGGTCAATCTCGGGGTAGGCGGTGGCGGTGACGCGGCAGGCGGGGTGGTATTGCGCCATCAGGTTGACGTAGGCCTCAGGGCCCAGTTCGCGGGCAATCCACTGCATGATTTCTGGTGTTCCTGCGACACCGCCGGGCATTACCAGGTGGCGCAGGAGAACACCGCGCAGCGCCACGCTATGCTCATCGGTGACGAGCGGGCCGACCTGCCGGTGCATCTCCCGGATAGCGCGGCGGGCGGCTTCGGGATAATCGGGGGCTTTTGTATAGCGTCGCGCCATTTCTGGGTCCCAGAACTTGAAGTCGGGCATGTAGATGTCCACGACGCCGTCCATCAGCGCGAGTGAATCCAACGAGTCGTAAGCGCTGGTGTTGTAAACCAGAGGGAGGCGCAGACCGCGCTCCACCGCCAGGAGCAGCGCCTCCAGAATCTGCGGCACCACATGCTCCGGCGTCACCAGGTTGATGTTGTGGCAGCCCTGTTGCTGCAAGCGCAGCATCATCTCGGCCAGTTCTTCCGGTGTGGCAGTGCGGCCTTCCCCCGACCAACTGATCTGGTAGTTCTGGCAGAAGACGCAACGCAGGTTGCACCAACTGAAGAAGATGGTTCCGGAGCCCCGGCTGCCGCGCAGACAGGGCTCCTCACCGAGGTGAGCAAAATAGTTGCTGACGGTGGCGTACCATCCGGTCTTGCAGACTTTCGCCTTGTCCTCAAGACGGTTGACGTGGCAGTTGCGTGGACATAGGGTACAGTCGGCCAGCTTGTTCAGGCCCAACTCCACGCGGCGCAGCAATTCTCCCGAGCGCCACAGTTCGAGATAGGCAGGCTGGAAGTGGCTGTGCTCCATCAGCGTCCCGGCGTCGCGGAGGTCAGAGCCCGGCAAGCCACACGCACCAGCATCCAGAGTACGTAGTAGAAGACCGTCAGTACAACCACAACGACCGCGCGCCCAGCAACCGAGAGTGTCTCTCCGAGAACCCGCGACGGCATGTTGAGGACATAAGCAGCCAACAATCCAGCCATCAATCCTAGAATTGCTCCCCAAAGCGGCAAGCGTTGCGGCACCCACGTGGCGGGCGCAAGCAGCGCCCAGACTCCCCATGCCAGCGGCGCCATGCACCAGATGATCGTCAGGGGATAGATTCTTTCGAAGGTCAGGCCCGGCGTAAGGACCATGACCAGTGCACCCAAAGCGATCGCCATCGAAGCAATCGCGCAACCGGCAGCAAATCGCGGAAACATTTTGACCTCCCCCATGCACGATGAAGCAACGCCACGACCTTGGCAAGGCTCACTGGATCGAGCTGGCCGCGCTGGAGAAGACGTTGTTCGCGCTCGTACCAATCAACCGAATGGTGCCCACGATAAGGACCAGGATGACCGCCAGCATCACGGCGTACTCCGCGATATCCTGGCCGTTGTCGTCCGACCACAAGATGCGAAGAGGGTATGCCATAGTTTGTGCTCCTCAGGCTGCGTGCATGCGGGTGACGTGGGTTGGGTGGAAGCCACAATTCTGACCATCGAAAATGCTCAAGGTGTTAGCCATAGCTCTTGCAAATGCCACCCTTAGTTGGTCACCTTCCCATCGGGTCTTCTGGCGCAGAATCGTCGAGAACTGATGCTGGAGGACTTGAATCAATGCCTCCCGTATTTCCTGTGGCCTCGTGCCAGGACTTTCCAAGAGAGCCCACGTAGTCATTTCGTCCTCCCAGGAGTGCTGCTTCCTTCGCGAAGAGGTGATTACAGACAAAGTCTGGTACATCGGGGATGAAAAAGTCAGTGACGGGACTTGTTTCCCAATGTGGGATTGCACCGCGTACGTGGCATTGACAACTGAGAGAGGGGCTCCTAGCCTAAGAATTGTCGACGGCCGAAAGGGCGGGATAGCGTACGTAACTAGCCGGTCCGAAGTAGGCTGAGCGATCAGCCAAACGGGGCAACCCGAAGGGCAGCCAAACCTGAAAAAACCGGATGCTCAGCGAGGGGCAGCCGGGGTTTGGGACTGCGAAAGCGGTGATCGCATCAAGGGCTGTGACGGTGCGCGCATCCACGCCGCCCACTCTCCAACAAGGTGCGGACGGCTAGAGCGTAACCAATGTCACCGCCCTTATCTTTTTTACTTCCACTGCAGCGACGCCACGAAGTGCTCAGGGGGAGATGAATCGTGAACAGCGATCGCAAGATACTCGGGAAGGCAGTTGGCCACGCTCTATCGGGAAAGGGCGCCCATGTAGAGACGGAGAACGCATTCGCGGGACTCGATTGGAAAATCACCGGCACGCGACCCGAGGGCGTTCCACACTCGCTCTTTCAACTGCTGAACCACCTGATCTACTGGCAGGATTGGGCGGTGAAGTGGCTTGACGGGAAGAAGCCTCCGATTCCCAAGCATGCCTCCGGCAGTTGGCCCGGCAGCTCCGGGCCGACAAGTCCGGAAGAGTGGAAACGAACCGTGCAAGGTTTCCGGAGCGGCCTGGCGAAACTGGATCGCCGGTCGCAAGACGCGGATCTATTTGCGAAACTGGGGAAGAAGAGCCGGCTGGAAATGCTGCAGACCATCGCCTCGCACAACAGCTATCACGCGGGGCAGGTTGTCTTCCTCAGGCAGGTACTGGGCGCATGGCCGCCTCCTTCTGGTGGGCTCACCTGGTAGCCTTGGATTTGCGGAGAGATCACGCTGAAATAGGCAAGCACCCGCAGGCCGATGCCAGTCCTCCCAGCCTCGCAAGAAAGACTCTCACACCGTCCCGCTGAAAACTCGCGGGGGGTTGGTGGCATCCACCACGTGTTGGAACCGGGGATCAGAGCGCAGCACAGCAAACTTCGGGTCTTCCCGCGCAAACAGGATCCAGCTGCAGCGCTCCTCGGTAGCCATCTCGAGCCACTTGAGGGCTTCAGAAGGGGCGTTCAGCGCCGTGTAGATGACGGCGATCCAGTACGGGCTGAAATAGCGCCTCTGCCGTTGTCTCAGAAGTGCGTTCAGGATGTCCGTTGCGCCCGCTTTGTCTCCCAATTTTGCGAGTCCGTAGGCGAGATGTGCCTTCGACAAGGCACTACTACCGGAGTGCTCGATGGCGAGACGGAATTCGGCGACAGCCTCTTCCATTCTCCCCAGCCGCCCCAGGATCATTCCGGTGGTGGTGTGACTAATCCACAGGGAAGGATCCAGTTCCATGGAATGCTTGAGTGGTGCGAGAGCGCCTTCATAATCCCCGGCATAGTACAAGACCCATCCCAACATGATGCTGGTGTAGCCCGAAAAGGGATCCAAATCACAGGCTCGCCGCATCATGGCGACAGCATCCTCGTGCCTTCCCAGGGCCGCCAGGAGTTGGGCATAGCCACCGAGTGCTAACGGGTAACCAGGATCGATGGCCAGCGCGCGGACCAGATCGGCCTCAGCGGCATTCCAGTCGTGTTCGTAAAGAAGATGATAGTAAGCAAGCGCCGTTCTTGCCTCAGCCAGATCTTCGATTTCCAACGCCTTTTCGGCAGAAGCCTTGACCTTAGGAAATGCTTTGCGGGAAGGGAGAATTCCCAGCCTGGCCAATACACAATAGGAATTGGCCAGCGCAGCCCACGCCAGAGCGAACTGAGGACACTCGCGCACAGCCTCGTCGAATAGCGGGATACATCGGTCTACAGCCGCCTCCGTGAGTTTGGAGAGAAAATAACAGCCGTGAAGGTAGTTCTCGTGCGCGCCTGGTGGCACAAACTGGAGGTGCGAAGGCCGCAACGAAACTGGAATCGACTGAATGACCGCACACGCAATGTCGCGGCTGAGCTCCTCCTGGACCGCAAACAGGTCCTCCGCCGGCCTGGTATAACTCTCGGCCCAAATGCAGCCCTGAGCTTGACAGTTCAGCAGCCTCACGCTCACTCGTACCTGCCCCGCCGACGCCGAAACGGCTCCGACCAGCACATAGTCCACCGATGCCTGGCGGCAAAGCGAGAGTGTGCCTTTCCCCTTATGTGCGCGTTCGGTCGTGAATTCAGGAGTGACCACGACGAACGGAGGATTCATGCGACGAAGCTGGGTGATCAATACTTCCGTCATGCTGGGGGCGAAGGAATCAGGCTCGCCTCCCATCATCGCCTTCAACGGGAAAACTGCGACTCGCGGACGCTCAGTGCTGGGTGGAGCCGTTTCCGCTACAGGTGAGACGTGTACCGCGCCGATGAAGCGGTATCCGTGGCTTCCCACGGTTTCGATAAAGCGGGCGTGGGATGCGTCGTCATGCAACGCGGCGCGCAGCCTTCGCACCGCGACGTTGAGGCACTGGTCGCCTTCGACAAACGTATCCGGCCACACATTTCGGATTATCTCGGGCCGCGAGACCAGTTGCTTCGGGCGCTGCAGCAGGAGGGCAAGTATCTGAAAAGGCTTGTCTTGCAGCGCGACTTTCGTGCCCTGGTGGAACAACTCCCTGGCAGTGAGGTCGGCTGCAAAATCTCCAAAACGGAGACGGTTCGACTTTTTGACCTCTGTCATCGGCGTCCCCGCCTTCACTTCAACTCTAACACTGTTAAGGGATTGGTGATGGCGCGAATTCGTCCCGCGCCCGTGTTTTCCGCTTTTGGGACTAATGGCCGCGACTTGCGACATTGCTCGGTAACCCAAATGTAAGCGTCAGATAACGCGCTGGTCTGCGGGGGGCGAAGCATACTTGCATCAGCGGTGCCCCGGCCTCCAGGCACTACTCATGAAGGTAAGGGGAGGAGAGTTCATAGAAGTTAAGTGCAGGAAATCTGCAGCGGGTGGCCCGGCGGGGTAACTCGCACGGCGCGGCGACGACGCATTGATTGGCAAAGCTGGGAGGTTCGATATGTTTCGTGAAGCACATGCGATCTGGAAGGGTGGGCCTTACGCGGGGGAAGGCGCCGTGTCGACTCCCAGTGGTGTTCTAAGTAACGCCACTTACACATTCGGATCGTTAACCGGAGTCGGGCCTTTCACCACACCCTGTGAACTGCTGGCTGCCGCGATTGCCTCCTGCATGTCAACCATGGTTGCACTGGAAATGGCGAAGTTGGGGATAAAACCTGCGGTGGTGGACACCCTGGCGGTGCTCACCTTGGATAATCCCGCTGACAGATGGCGGATTACGAGCGCACATCTGAAGATTACTGCGCGAACAACCGACCCGGAATCGAGTCGGTTCGAGCAGGCCGTGGAATCCGCTCGCCGGGAGTGCCCAATTTGGCGCTCCCTGAAATTGGATCTCACTTGCGAGGCAAAGTTGATTTCATTGACCGCGCCAGCTTTGTTGTGAAGCGCGACCTGGAACAGCGTTGTCCGGCAGCAAAGAGTCGAGTTCCGGGTGAGGGCGTTCGAAACCCCTCCCCCCTGTGGATCGAGGTGGGTATGGAGCTGAAGCGGACGGTCAAGTTTGAAGCTGATCGTGATCCTGAATTTGCGCGCTGGATCAGCCATACGGTGGGTGGGGAAAGGATCCGCCAGTGCCTGCAATGCGGGCTATGCAGCGGGACTTGCCCGCTCTCGCTCTATATGGACTACACGCCGCGGAGGCTCATGCACCTTTCCCGCGAAGGCTTTAAAGAGGAGGTTCTCAGCAGTTCTTCGATCTGGCTGTGCACGGCCTGTTACGCGTGCATGGTTGAGTGCCCCAAGAAAATCAATGTCACCCATCTCATGTACGCGCTGAAGCAACGCGCGATCGAGGAGGGATTCTATCCCAAACGCTTTCCTATCCCGGTGATGGCGCAGCAGTTCTCCAGAATGGTGCGTCGCTCCGGGCGCATCACGGAAAGCTGGTTGATCGTGCGGGTGTTCCTGCGCACCGCCATTCTGCGGCTTTTGGGCATGAGCAAGCTGGGATTGAGATTGTTCCTGGCGGGGCGCATGAACGTCAGGAAGGAGAGAATCGAGCGCCGCCAGGAGATGGTTGCGTTGTTGGATTCAGTCGCAGCCACCAGGAAGGAGCTGGCACTATGAAGTACACCTACTATCCTGGTTGCTCGCTGAGGGGGACCGGCCGCGCGTACGAAGAGTCCTTACTGGCTGTTTTTCGGGCTCTGGACATCGAACTCCAGGAACTGGAGGACTGGAACTGCTGTGGCGCTACCACCTACCTGTCGGTGGACGAACTGACATCGTATGCCCTGGCGGCGCGGAATCTGGCGCTGGCCGAGCGCGAACACAGGGACGTGATCGCCCCCTGTGCCGCCTGCTACCTGGTTCTGAATAAGACCCAGCGCTACATGCACGACTATCCCGACATCAAGCTTGTGGTGACTCGAGCTCTGGCCGCGATTGGGCTTACTTGCGAGGACAACGTGCGGGTGCGGCATCCTCTGGACATCCTGCTCCACGAGGTCGGGCTCAAGGCGATTGCAGAGAAGGTGAAAACACCGCTCAAGGGCCTGAAAGTAGCGCCCTATTACGGATGCCAGATCGTACGGCCCTACGCCACTTTCGATGACCAACACAACCCAACCTCCATGGACCGGTTACTGGAAGCCTGCGGAGCCAAGATTGTCTACTACCCCTTGAAGACCCGCTGCTGTGGCGGCAGCCAGAAAGGCACGCTGCCGGAAATCGGACTGGACCTGATTCACTATTTGCTCAGCGAGGCACAGAAGAACGGTGCCGAGGTGATTGCCACCGTCTGCCCGCTCTGCCAGTTCAACCTGGAATGTTTTCAGAAAGAGGCCGGGAATCACCCTCCCATCTCGATGCCAGTCCTGTATTTCACCCAACTGATGGCGCTGGCTCTGGGTGCGTCTGCCAACACGATCGGCTTGCAGCGCAGCCTGGTGCCGATCGCGCCTGTGCTGGCCAAGAAGGAGATCGCGTATGCCTGAGATTCGCAGCCCGGTGGATGGAGCGAACCATGAGCCGCCACGCATTGGTGTTTATGTCTGCCATTGCGGCACCAATATCGCGGGCACGGTGGATGTGAAAGCCGTCACCGAATACGCGGCCAAACTCCCGGGCGTCGTGGTCTCGCGCGAGTACAAGTACATGTGCTCGGATCCGGGCCAGGCACTGATTCAGCAGGACATCAGCGAACACAACGTGAATCGCGTGGTGGTCGCCTCCTGTTCCCCTTTGCTCCACGAACCTACATTCCGCCGGGTCCTCAGTCGTGCGGGTATCAACTCCTTCTTCCTGCAGATGGTGAACATCCGGGAGCACGTTTCATGGGTCCACCTGGATAAGCAGGCAGCAACGGAGAAGACGAAGGACCTGGTTCGGGCGGCGGTGCGGCGTGTTGCCCTGCACAAACCATTGCAGAAGCGGCGAGTTCCCATCAATCCCAACGTTCTGGTTGTGGGTGGTGGCATCGCCGGGATCCACGCCGCGCTGACGCTCGCTGATGCTGGCAAGCAGGTCTACCTGGTGGAGCGCGAGCCCACCATCGGCGGTCACATGGCCAAGTTCGACAAGACCTTTCCCACACTGGACTGTGCCGCCTGCATCCTCACGCCCAAGATGACGAGCGTGGGCTCACATCCCCACATCACGCTCTGGACTTACTCGGAGATCGTCAAGGTCGAAGGCTACGTGGGGAATTACAAGGTCCAGGTAAAACGCAAGCCCCGTTACATCCACGAAGACCTCTGCATCGGATGTCAGGAGTGCATCACCGCCTGCGTGTACAAAGAAGGGAAGACCCCCGACCAATTCAATCTCGGCTTGAGCAAGAGAAAGCCCGTCTATCTGCCGTTTCCACAGGCCGTGCCGCAGAAGGTGGTGATTGACCCGGAAACCTGCATCCAGTTCAAGTCAGGAAAGTGCAAGAAGACTTGCGTGGAGGCCTGCGGTGAGCGCCAGGCGATTGACTTTACCCAAACGGAGAAGTTCGAAGAGATCGAGGTAGGCACCATCATTCTGGCCACCGGCTTCAAGACCTTCGATGCCAGTCGCCATCCCTATTACGGCTACGGCCGCTACCCGAATGTCTACACATCCCTGGAAGTGGAGCGACTGATCAACGCTGCCGGACCGACCGGCGGGGAGGTCGTGCTGCGCGATGGTACACGACCGAAGTCGGTGGGCATCATCCATTGTGTAGGTTCCCGTGACGCCAACACCAACCGCTGGTGCTCCAAGGTCTGCTGCATGTACTCGCTCAAGCTCGCGCACCTGATTAAGGAGCGGACGGGCGCGGAAGTCTACAACTTCTACATCGACATGCGGACCCCCGGTAAGGGCTACGAAGAATTCTATGACCGGCTGCTGGACGAGGGTGTGCACTTCGTGCGGGGTCGTGTGGCCGAAGTCAGCGACTGGGCCGTGCATCCCTCCGAAGAAGGCAAGCTGGTGATCCGCGCCGAGGACACCCTGGCTGCGTTTGTCCGGCGTATTCCAGTGGACATGGTGGTCCTCTCGGTTGGGTTAGAGCCCCAGGCTGATGCCCAGGAAGTCCGTCGCCTGTTCAACATCAGCTGTTCGACCGAGGGCTGGTTCCTGGAACGACATCCCAAGTTGGCGCCGGTGAGCACGTTTACCGAGGGCGTATTCATTGCGGGTGCGTGCCAGGGACCCAAAGACATTCCCGACTCCGTGGCCCAGGCAGGCGCAGCAGCGGCCGAAGCGCTGGCCCTGATTGATGCGCAGTTTGTGGAACTGGAGCCCTACACTGCGTTCGTGTCCGAAGAGGAATGCTCAGGTTGCAAGAGCTGCATTCCGCTTTGTCCCTACCAGGCCATCTCGTTCGTTGAGGATAAGAAGAAGGCCGCGATCAACGAGGTGCTGTGCAAGGGTTGTGGCACCTGCGTCGCGGCCTGCCCATCGGGATCGATCCAGCAAAACTTCTTTGAAGATGACGAGATCTTCGAGGAGATCGAGGGGGTGCTGGCCTATGCGTAATCGCGAGCTCACGCGACCGGAGAAATCTCAGGCGACCTTCGAGCCGAGGATCGTTGCATTCTTCTGCAACTGGTGTACTTACCTGGCCGCGGACCTGGCCGGGACTTCGCGCATGAAGTACGCCCCCAATGTGCGTGTGATCCGGGTGATGTGTTCCGGGCGAGTCGACCCGCAATTTGTGCTGGATGCGTTTGCCCACGGGGCCGATGGAGTGTTTATCGGGGGATGCCACCCCGGTGACTGCCATTACCAGGAAGGCAACTACAAGACCCTGCGGCGCTTTCACTTGCTCAAGCGAGTGCTCCAGCAGATGGGCATCGAAGACGAGCGCTGCCGCCTGGAATGGATCTCGGCTGCTGAAGCCGACCGGGTGCGCAGCACCATCAACGACATGGTGGAGAAGGTGCGAGCCCTCGGGCCGCTGGATCTGATTCCGACCGAAGAAAAGGTCTCCGCCGAAGAGGTGGCGGTCTGATGCTGGAGAAACCCAAAGTGGCGTTCTACTGGTGCGCATCCTGCGGCGGCTGCGAAGAAGCGGTAGTTGATCTGGCGGAAGCCATCCTCGATGTGGTCGCCGCGGTGGATATCGTCTTCTGGCCAGTAGCCTTGGACTTTAAGCGTAAGGACGTGGAGGCGATGGCCGACGGCTCCATCCTGGTGAGTTTCGTGAACGGCGCTATCCGGACTTCGGAACAAGCAGAAATGGCGAACTTGTTGAGAAGCAAATCAAAGCTGCTCGTGGCCCTGGGGTCCTGCTCCCATCTGGGTGGAATTCCGGGCTTGGCCAATTTGTTCGATCGAGAGAGCATCCTCAACGCTGTCTATCTGGAGTCGCCCAGCACCGTGAATCCCGAAGGGAGTCTCCCGGCGACACATCATAAAGATGACGGACACAGTGTGGAGTTGCCCCGCTTCTACAACGCTGTGCAAGCACTCAACCAGGTCGTGGAGGTGGACTATTACGTGCCCGGTTGCCCACCCACGCCGAGGATTTTCCGCACCGCACTGCAGACCTTGCTGGGGGATGAGTTACCGACTAAAGGCACGGTGCTTGCCCCGGATCATGCGCTTTGTGACGAATGTCCACGCAAGGACACCAAGCCAGAGAGATTATCCATTGTCGAGTTCAAGCGCCCGCAACAACTCCTGATCGATGAGCAGAAATGCCTGCTGGCGCAGGGTCTCCTTTGCATGGGCCCGGCGACGCGCGCCGGCTGCGAGGCACTTTGCGTCCGGGGCAACATGCCTTGTTCCGGTTGCTGCGGTCCCACCAGCCGGGTGAAAGACCAGGGCGCGAAAATGTTGTCCTCTCTCGCCTCCTTGGTGGAGGGCAAGGAGGAGGCGGAGATTGACCGCATCCTGGCCACCATCCCCGATCCCGTAGGGACATTTTACCGTTACAGCCTGCCCGCTTCGCTGCTGCACAGAAAGAAGCTGGACAGGGCGTCACTGCATGAACCAGCAGCTTCCAAGTAAGGTGGATGTATGTCCGAGCAAAACGAAGAGACGTTGCGGAACACCTGGCAAGAAGGCGCTGCGAAGGCGAATACCGAGTATGTCCGCCGGCGCATCACTATTGATCCCATCACCCGCCTGGAAGGTCACGGCAAAATCGATATCTTCCTGGATGAAGCCGGGCAGGTGGAACGCGCCTACTTTCAGGTGCCCGAGTTGCGGGGATTTGAAAAGTTTGTGCAAGGCCGTCCGGCGGAGGAGATGCCCCAGATCACCTCGCGCATTTGCGGGGTGTGCCCCACCGCACACCACATGGCCGCGACAAAGGCCCTCGACGCTCTCTACCAGGTAGATCCTCCGCCCGCTGCAAGAAAGATCCGTGAGTTGATCTACAGCACTTTCATGACGGAAGACCATGCTCTTCACTTTTACTTCTTGGGCGGGCCCGATTTTGTGGTGGGGCCGGAAGCGCCTCCTGCCGAACGAAATGTCTTGGGAGTCATCGGGAAAGTGGGGGTTGAGACCGGCAAAAAGGTTATCGCCATGCGGCGCCGGTTGCGCGAGTTGATCGCGTTGGTGGGTGGTAAAGCCGCTCACCCGGTTTTCGGGTTGCCCGGCGGCGTCGCCAAACGCGTCACGTCTGACATGCAGAAACAATTTCAGGACGTGGCGGCGGAAGCTGTGGAGTTTGCCCAATTCACCCTCGGGTTGTTTGAAGATGTGGTGCTCAAGAACACAGACTATGTCAGCCTGATCCTCTCGGACATCTACACCCACCGCACCTATTACATGGGTCTGGTGGACGACAGCAATCGGGTGAACTTTTATGACGGCCAGATCCGCGTGGTCACCCCCGAGGGCAAGGAATGGAAGAAATTCCACCCTGAACAATACCTGGAAAACGTAGCCGAGCATATTGAGCCTTGGAGCTACGTCAAATTCTGCTACCTGAAGCCGGTAGGGTGGAAAGGTTTCACCGAAGGCACGGACAGCGGCATCTACAGCGTGGCTCCTTTAGCACGTCTGAATGTCAGCGATGGTATGGCGACACCGCTGGCACAAGAGGCGTACGAGAAGTTTTTCTCGACCCTGGGTGGTAAGCCAGTACACCACACCCTGGCGAACCACTGGGCGCGGGTAGTTGAGTTGCTTTATGCAGCCGAGCGAATGAAGGAACTCGCCGCGGACCCGCTTCTGACCGATGACAACATACGAGTCCTGCCGACGGAGAAGCCGCGGGAGGGCATCGGTGTCGTGGAAGCACCGCGGGGGACGCTCATCCACCATTATCAAACCGACGAAAACGGATTGATCCAGAAGGCCAATCTCATCGTGGCCACGCAGAACAATGCTGCGCGGATCGCCATGAGCGTGGAGAAAGCGGCCAAGGGATTGATCTCCGGCACTAATGTACCAGAGGGTGTGCTCAACAAAGTGGAGATGGCGTTCCGCGCCTACGATCCCTGCCATGGGTGTGC
>JAIQET010000079.1 GCA_020073645.1 Terriglobia bacterium
CTGTTGTTTGATCGTATTCGAGTTTCACAGCTGGCACCGGCCGAGCTGGGGGACCCCCAATCACCTTCGCTCCTCTTGTGAAATCGTACTCTCCGCCGTGGCAGCAGCAGTAGCCCTCAGCGGTGGAGGTTTTGATGGAGGAATTGCATGGTGGTGATGTGTCTGGAGGTTGAAATCCAAAGAAGCAGCCCAGGTGCTGGCAAATTGTGCTGTAGGCCACTATGTCAAGGTCCGGTCCAACGCCGTTTTCCGCGTGGGCGCCCAATTTGACGAGCAGGTTGGGCGTGTTGATCAACGGGTAGTTGAACCTGACGGGTTTCAAGAGTTGCAGTGATGCGGCATTGGTGATTTTCACTCGTGGCCATGTGAGCTGCCCTGTTCCGCTGGCTGAGGCTGATGGAGGTATGTAGGCTAAGAATCTGAAAACGCTCGCGCCCGCTGCCACCGTTGCCGCGAATCCGGCTGCGAGCATGAGTTTAAGAAAGTTCCTTCTTCCCTTAGCCCGCTCTTCCTTTGACATCGCGTTCAGCTTTTCTTCTTGGGCAAAGCGAACTTACTGATCACGATCAGGCCGGCGACGAATCCTACGATGAGCATACCGAAGCTTACGATGGCTGCTGTTTCAAAGCTGATGCCCGTCATTGCGGCGGTAACGGTACCAGTAGCAGTTGTGGCTGCGGCTCCTTGTGAAAGTGCCATGGTATACCAGGTTGAGATGCTCTTGGTTTCTCCGTTCTCGCCGTACATCGTCCATCCCGCAGGATGGTTGACTCCTTGCGGAATCGGTATTGGGCCACCGTCGAAAACGGCGACTGCAAAGTAGTACAGCCTTCCCGGCGCGAATTGTTGCACGTAGAGACTGGGCGTTGTCACGAGTTTACGGGACGCAACCCACTTCCACGTATGTGATGAGGAATCGTACGCACCGTGAGCGGAGACCAGATACGTGTCGTAGGCCGCGTGGTTCGGATCGGAGCCTATCGTGAAGCTGTCTGGGTATTGGTCGTAGCCCAGCTGGTAGTGACCGGTCGCATTGATGAACTCATTATCGAGGTATGAATGTGTGTAAGGCATTAGTTGGCCAATGTCCGGGCCGGAACCAAACTTCAGCTTACCCCAGAGAGTTCCTTGGCTATCGGTCCTCGCGGATTTCCAATGCCAGAGGTTGCCTGTTCCAGCGAGGCTTCTTCCTTCCCCGGCGCCTGGTGCCGCATCAGTCATGCAAGGAGGCGGTCCCGGTGTTGAATCCAGAGACCACCAGAAGACTATTCGATCCTCATAGTTGTAGGTCTGATTGGCGTAGAAGAATCCAGGATAATTCTCGTCCTCGAACAATGGCTTGTTCAGTCTGCTCTCAGTTGGATCCGTCCAGGTGACGTACGTAAAAATGTCTGACCCATTAGTTGCAATTTTGACAGTAGCCGACTTCACGTTTCCGCCGAACTCGTTGGAGGCGGTTAAGGGAAGCTGGGCGCCTGTCAGCTGTGACCAAAACGCCTCTCCTCCCGGATTGTTCAAGTCGATCGAACCCTGAACGTTTGGGGCGAGGATGTTGGCGGAAAGCTGGGCGCCGACGGGGACTTGCAGCAAGAAGGCCGCGGAAGAAAGACTCGCGGCGACTATTACGATCACACTAGCCAATGCCACTGCAGAGTGGATTCTGATTTGCATTACGAATAATCACTTTGAAATTGCGAGATGCGAAAATTGGCTATATCTGGCTTGAGTAATTACTTTAGGTGAAATAAATACGGGCTCAGCGCAGGTGATTCAAACGATGCGCAGTAAGCAAATGTAGTCGACTAACATGCAAAGTCTAATTTACGTTGACATCGGGTTCGGAGCGAAGGCGACCTGACTCAATGCCCTTTTTGGATAATGAAAATCTCGGCTCAAATGTGAGCCTTGCAAGCCTCGCGTATTATCTCAGCATTGTCGTGCTTGCAACGGCACTGGTAGATCTGTTCATCAATAGACTCCTTTTTCGTGCAGGGCCCGATGTCCTAAAACACGTTGCGTCTTCCGGAGCTTTCTTCTTCGGCATTGTCGGGAGAATTTCAATAACCTTAGAGCAAATCCTTCTATTCCTGATTCTTACACTGGCAGCAGTTCTCCTTTTCCGCCACAACCAGAAACTTTCACGTCTCCTCGGTAGCTTATTCATCGTGCTGGTTGTCTGCTCCGCTCTTCTGTACGCCCCCCTCACCCCAGAGCTGGCTTGGGCTGCAAGCCTCCTGCTCGTCTTGATTGTTGCTGGCGCAATCGCTGGCTTGGGATGTCTAAAACTACGCCGGGATTACGAGTTTTCTGAAAGGCAGCGACTTGTTCATGGAGTTTTTCTGCTCTGTGTTATCTTGAGCTTCATCTTTCCACTCTATTATCGAGTGTACCTGCTTGCCGGAGCCGCAGGCATGGGACCGCTACCTCTCCCCCTGGAAGCGTATCTTGGGGGTGTTTACTTCGTTATGGCGTCGATGATCATGACCTTCCTGTATGCTTTACAGGTCCCAGCGCGTGGCTTCACTCTGAGATATCGCGACTTTGCGAAAGCAGCCATCCTGCCCACGATAATCGTTGCACCAACTCTCTATGAGATGATGAGCAGCTTCTTTGTGCTGCAGATTCTTTCGCTAGTCGTGGCGATGAGTACTGACTTTGTATTGTCTCACACCCTGCTCGAAGCTTTAGTCCTTCTCTACTGGTTCTTCCTGACAGCGGTTCTACTCATCTTCTTGAAGGGTCACTACGCTACTAGCAGAATGTTGAAGCAGGAAGCAGTGGGTCTGGTTCTCATAATGAGCACCACGTTCCTCTTCAACTATCCCTACTATCTAATGCTTGGGACCGCTGGGGTCTTCCTTCTCTGCTACTCACTCTCCAGAACTGGCGAAAGAGAATCCTCGAACACGTCAAGCAAGATTTGACTCATAGAGGTCTCCTTGCTAGGATATCGTACTAGCGTATCCGCTATGTTCCCTAGAACTGCTCGATTGAAGCGGAACAATACTTCACATATTCTCTATTGCAAGATGTAAAAAACAAAACCCCATACTCTCAGGGATTGGAGAGTTGTAGATCCAACGAGCGTGCGTTTGTGACTCCGGCCGCCCGTAAGTTCAACCCGCTACTACTAATGCTAATTGTTTTCATTCCTTTGGTTCTAATCCCAATCTCAGCGGCCTCTTGTCCTGCCAACACGGCGTGTTGGACTGGTGCAGCTCAGGACGGAAAATGGGAAACCGCAACAAACTGGAGCAGTGGGCAGTCACCTAAAGCCGGCGCTACTGTCTCAATCTCGCTTCCCTTCCCCGGCCCACCCGTCGTCACAATAGCCTCCCCTCCAACTGTCTATACAATCACTGTGAGCGAAGGCGCTGCACTTGCTTGCATCGATTCCTGCATCCTCACCGTCTCAGGCGGTGTCTCTAGCATCACCAACTCTGGTACTATCACGAACTCTGGAACCATCACAGTTCAGGGAGGAATGGCCCATATCACGAACAATCAGGGTGGCACGATCATGAATTCTCAAACAATCAGGGTGGAAGGAGGAGGCGCTTATGTCGAGAACAATGTTGGTGGTCTAATCACAAACTCAGGGGATATGAGCTTGCTTGGTGGGAGCGCTTACCTAGCGAACTCTGGGACCATCCAGAACAGTAACGGTGGGAGCATCAGCGTGCTCGGTGGCGCCGCCTACATCACGAATTCCGGAGTCATCACAAACGCCGGCACAATAAGCGTGGAAGGCGGCGGGGCTTACATCGCTAACAATAATCAAATCTACAACTGTGGCGGCGGCTCGGTCACTGGTGACTTAACCGGGACCCCTGTGGTTAACGGCTGCCCGCCGATTCAGACCACTAGCACCACAGCCACGGCTTCCTCCACAAGCCTGACTACGCAGGCGCAGAGCACTCCGATGGAAACGGCGGGATTCACCCACACATTCAGGTTCCAAGCAACGGCGCAACCTCCCTACCCATCGATGGGTGTGCAAGGGTCAGGATCCTTCAACTACCAAACCGGAGCAGCTACTGGCGATGGGGCTCTCTCAATCGGACAGAGGAATTGCGGCTTCAGGTTTGTGAGCGCCTCAGGGTTCCAGGCAGGCCCGCCAATAGGGGTTACGCTGACGGCGACGATGACGCAGGGCGAATGTGGCCCTCCAGTCGGCCATTCAATCGAAGTGACAATCAGGACTGGGGAATCAGTCTTTGTGGATTTGAAGGGCTACGGATTCTTCACGATTGGCGGAACCTCGACGATAGAAGAAATCCCAAGTGCTTTCGGGTTGCCGAACACCCTCCTAATCCTTGTCGTAGCTGCTGTCGTAGTAGCGGCAATAGCTGGGGCAGCGGTATTTCTCTTACGAAGACGCAGGACCAGGAGCAAACCAACTGGAGAGGCTCTCGTGGAAGAAAAATCAGCTGCTAAAGCATCTATCCCACTCGCGACTCCGGCGAAACCTCCCGCTTCTACGGGCGCGGTCTCAGCGACTGCGGTGAGATACTGCACAAGTTGTGGTTCCCAAATCCCTGCTGCGAGCAAATTCTGTCCCGGATGTGGACTGGCAACCGATCTGCCAGCTAAGTCGCGAGAGCCATCTGGAGCTGCAAAGTCCGGTGTTCTAAGGTACGGGTTGCATGTTTTCACAGATCAAGAGATCCTGTCTCTGAAAGTGATCTCTCAAGCTGCACAAGGGGCGGTGAGTTTGATCGCTATTATCCTATGGGTGCTTTTGGTCGGAGGTGTGCTCGGCGTGCTTGTAGGCGTGATTCTGATCTCTCTGATAGTTGCAGTAGTTTTTTCAAGGATAGCAAAATCTCGATTGGAAAGCCTAGCTACCCTTTCGCCTGATGAGCTTATCAAAGCCGGCAAAGTTCGGGAGCGCATAAGCTGGTCTAGTGTGAGTAAGGCGGAGATGAAACGTAACCTGTTGACGCTTCACCATGACGGAAGAAAAATGCTCATCGGGACCAAGGGCATGGATACCACGGAATTGCGGACGTTACTGGGCGAGAAACTCGGCGAAAAGCTAGTTATCCAATCGTAAGCTACCTGCACGGGATTAGCTAGATGATGGATGTGCTGATAGGCGCAATCGGAATATCACTCCTTGTCAAAGGAGCCTCCGCGATACTAGGCTGACAATTCCCTACTCTTCCATGTTCTCGAATGCACAATTCACACTCAATGTCGGACCCAACCCTTCCGCAGGCATTGCATACGAATCAACATGCATCCTCCAGACATTCCTTTCATGCGGCCTTTTTCTGAACGTGTTTGGTGATTAAATATTACAAATCCCCTAATTGGGTAATGACCATCGATGGCTAGATCTGTGAGAGTCAAGGAAGTAACATATCGCAAACTTTCGCAAGCAGCTGGGCGACTTCAGACGATGTTAGGACGGCCCGTGTCGCTTGACGAGGCGATTTGGTTTCTCATGAAGGGCCCCAGAGAGCAGGGCAAGATTACCGATCTTGCGGGGACATGGGAAATGTCAGACCACGAGGCGAGGATAATTGAGCGAGAGCTTAGAGAAGGATGGAGCCGCTGGAAAATACATCATTCTGCCTAGACACGTCTTAAAATAAGGCGGTACCAAGGCACGATAAAGAGGTTGTTAGTTGGCCAAGTCTTTGCTCTCTGTACATGAGAGGAAGTTGCTGCTAGAGACACGTGGTATTCTTGAAGAGCTCTTGGAAACGGAGCAGGTTCTCAGGGACAAGGCTCTCATGAAATCCATCCGAGAATCTCAGAGAGACTTGCAGATCGGCAGGGTCCACACAATTGACCAAGTTAAGAAACAACTCCGCAGAGAAGGCAAACTATAACCTCGCTTCAAGCTCGATCTACAAGCGCTTAAGTCAAAGCCGGAATCGATTGGGAGGCCGTCGTTAAGTGCTTAGAATCATCGCAACCTTTCTGCTTTTGACGTCTCTCGCCGCAGGCTCATATCATCTGGGGCCTGTCCAGGCGGGGCCAGTTGTCCCGTTTGGATTCAATGTCTCCGTATTCTACCCCGGGTTGACT
This sequence comes from Terriglobia bacterium, assembly GCA_020073645.1. Lineage (GTDB taxonomy): Bacteria > Acidobacteriota > Terriglobia > Terriglobales > Acidobacteriaceae > JAIQET01. The sequence continues at coordinate 6,040 of JAIQET010000079.1, forward strand.
AATCCTACTTCGATGGTTTGGGGTCCTGATGGGGGTGACAAAATACCGCCGTAAGCATGACGGAAAAGGCGAAGGGATGGTTGGCTCGGGTGCGCCCCCGCGACAGCCGGCGGGACGCCGGCGCTACGGCTATTCGTAGCGCAGAGCTTCGGCGGGGAGGATGCGGGCCGCGGACCAGCTGGGGTACACCGTGGCGATGAAGGAGATTCCGATGGCGATCAGGGCTACTAGGATGCCGTCCATGGCTCGCGGGGCGAAGGGGACGTAGTCGATGGAATAGACCTCGGGCGCGAGCGAGAGCAGGTGATAGTGTCCCCCAGCCCAGGAGAGCGCGTATCCCAGGATGAGGCCCATGGCGGTGCCGATTACGCCGATCAGCAGGCCTTGGGCGATGAAGACGCGGCGCACTTGCGACTTGCGCGTGCCCATGGACATGAGCACGGCAATGTCGCGAGTTTTCTCCATGACCATCATAGTGAGCGAGATGAGAATGTTCAGGGCGGCGACGAAGACGATCAAGCCGATGGTGATGAAGGTGACGACGCGCTCCAGGCGCAGGGCGCGGAAGATGGCCTTGTTCTGCTCCATCCAACTGGTGGCCATGAATCCCTTGCCGGCGGCCTCTTCGATTTGCTTCGCGACTTGGTCGGCCTGATAGATGTCGTCCAGTTTGAATTCCACGACGGAGATGAGGTCGCCGAGTCCGAAGAGGCGTTGCGCGTCCGACAGGCGGGTGAAGGCCCAGGAGCTGTCGTAGTCGTAGAAGCCGGAGTTGAAAATTCCCACCACGCGAAAGCGGTTGTACTTGGGCACCATGCCGAAGGGAGTCAGTTCGCCTTGCGGGCTGGTGACCAGGACGACGGAGCCGACAGTGGCGCCCAGTTCGGCGGCCATGTCTTTGCCGAGAATGATGGGCGGCATGGCGGCGACACGCTGCTCGACGCCCGCGAGAGCGGTGGGGGACTGGTCTTCCGCATTGGCATTGTCTGTGTGGGGGCGGGTCTCTGACCCGCCCGCGCCGGGAGGAAGGTCCGGCGCGACACGATCTTCGTTGAGCGCGTCGGCCGAGCCGAGGGTCACAGTCTTCAGCAGGTCGCTGACTTTGCGCTCAGCCGCGGGGATCATTCCCTTCAACACGGCTCCGCGGGCGCGCGGCCCACGCGAGATCAGCACCTGCTCGTAGATGGCTGGGGCGGCGGCGACTACGTGCGGCTCTTTCGAGAGGCGGTCCATCAGCGGCTGCCAGTCCTTGATGCCGTCGCTCTGGATGCGCAGCAGATTCACGTGCGAGGTGGAACCGAGCAAGCGATCTTGCAGGTCCTGGCGGAAGCCGTTGTTGATGGCCAGGGCGATGATGAGCGAGGCCACTCCGGCGGCAACACCCAGGATCGAAATTCCAGTGATGACGCCGATGACGGCCTGGCGGCGCTTGGCGCGGAGGTACCGGGTTGCGACGAAGAGTTCGAATTTCATTCGAGCGGTCGGCCGTTGACGAACAGAGCACTCAGCATTCAGCACTCAGCACTCAGCACTCAGCATTCAGCATTCAGCCAACTCGGATTATAGCGATCATCCGGTATCATGCGCCGATTCTCGGCAAGACGGCCGGAACCTGATCGCGGTAAGCAACGTACTCCTTGCCAAACCGCTGTTCCAACTCCGCGTCTTCCATCGCGATCATAATCGCACCGGTGACAATCGCGAACACTGTTAGTCCGTAGCCGACCACCAATCCCGTGCCAATACTCCAGGCCAGCATCTCGCAGAGGTGGGCGAGGTAGACGGGATGGCGGACGCGGGCGCGGATGCCCGTAGTTACCAGTCGCTGTTCACGGTGGTTGGGCAGGACCTCCGGCATGCCGCCGAGTTGGGCGCGGCTGAAGTGCTTCCCGGATTGCGAGTAGAGGTAGAGGCCGATGGCGAAGAGCACGACGGCGGGAATCCAGGTCCAGAACGTGTGATAGAGCGCAATGTGGCGCCAGGGTGCGGTGATCACGGCGAGCACGATCCACATGGCGATCCAGAGCGGCACCAGCACGCGGTAGGGAGAGCGCGGGCGCGATCGCCAGTAGTCCACGCGCGGATGGATGACCAGCCAGAAGGACGGGATGGTGGAGTAGACGACGCAGGCCAGCCAGCCCAGCGTCTGGAGCAGCCGCAACACGCGACGATTCTAACCTACTTGCGTCTGCCGTAGCGCCGGCGTCCCGCCGGCATCGTTGCACTCAAAGTAGCCGGCGAGACCCTTCGACTTCGCTCAGGGCAGGCTGCCGGCGCTACGGCTTGCTTGCGTCGCAATGCGTCAACTGTGGCACAGTAGAGAGTCATGCTCGCATCCCAGGACCCGCGGCTGGCCGGTCACGTCGCGTTTACTTACCCCAACTTTGTTCTTTATCAGTTGGCAAGGTTCTTCATCGTCCTGGCGCTAGAGATGCAATCGGTGGCCGTGGGCTGGCAGGTGTACGAGATCACCAAGCGGCCGCTGGACCTCGGACTGGTGGGCCTGGCGCAGTTTCTGCCGGGCTTTGTGCTGTTCCTTCCTTCCGGACATGCGGCCGACCGCTTCGACCGCCGGAGGGTGTTGCTGTGGTGCTATGGCGGGTTTGCGTTCTGCTCCGCCCTCCTGCTGATGGTTACGTTCCGGGCACCGTCGGTTCACTTGATCTACGCGGTCCTGGTACTGCTGGGCGGGGTGCGCTCTCTCAACTGGCCGGCGAGCCGGGCCTTACTGCCACAACTGGTGCCGGAAGAACACTTCCCGAATGCCGTGGCGTGGAATGCCAGCACCTTCCAGGCGGCCACCATTGTAGGGCCGGCGATCGGGGGAGTGGTCTATGCCCTGTGGCGCGGTCCCGAGGCGGTATATGCGCTTGGAATTCTGGTCTCGCTGGTTGCCATGTGGCTCACGTTCCGCATCACGCCCCAGACCGCACCGCGAACCAGGGAACCCATCAGCGCGACGACAGTGCTCGCGGGTTTCCGTTATATCTGGCGGCAGAAGCTGATCCTGGGTTCGATTTCGCTGGACATGTTCGCGGTCCTGTTGGGCGGGGCGGTGGCCCTGCTGCCGATCTACGCTCGAGAAATCCTGAGGACTGGTCCTTGGGGGCTGGGACTGCTGCGCAGCGCACCCGGCGCAGGCGCGGCGCTGATGGCGATCGTGGTGGCGTACCGGCCCATCCAACGCCGTGCCGGCCTGACCATGCTGTGGTGCGTGGCCGGGTTCGGAGCGTTCACCATCGTGTTCGGGATCTCGCGCAGCCTGATCGTGTCACTGCTGGCGATGGTCCTGGTAGGGGCCACAGACATGGTGAGTGTGATTATTCGGGCCACGCTGGTGCAACTGGCCACGCCGGATGCGATGCGCGGGCGCGTCAACGCGGTGGACATGCTTTTCATCGGGGTGTCGAACGAACTGGGCGAGTTCGAATCCGGCCTCACAGCGCAGTGGTTCGGAACTGTGCCCGCCGTGGTGCTGGGAGGAATCGGGACCCTGGTCGTGATTGGTCTGTGGGCATGGTGGTTCCCGGAGTTGCGGAATGCCGACCAGCTCACGGTTGCGGAATTAGTCCCGGAATGAGTGCGGCTCGGGTGTAACGGCTCCCTACAAAGCAAAAGCCGACAACTATCGCTGACGGCTCATAGGTCACGGGCGGGGCTGCCTCGCTTCGCTCGGTGGACAGCCGAGGCGGCTGTCGGTACGTGATCACTTGCTGCGGATCACGACCTTGGCTGAACTCATGTTGTCGAAGCGGTCGTAAGCCCGGACCACGACCACGTGCTCGAGCTGGCCGGCCGCGGTGTTCGCTGTAGCCAGGGTTGCGGCCACGCCGCGACGGTCGGCGTCTGCGGGCAAAGGAGCGCGGAAATCGTAGTTCTCCGTTTTTGAGTCCGCGAGCTGGCCGACGGGTTCGACAAACTGCCAGTCGTCGGCGTCGATGGAATACTCCGCGCGCTTGATGGACGAAAAACCATCCACGGCGCGGAAGCTGACGTGAATCGTGCCACCCTCGACTGCCGCGGTAAGGCCTTCGATCTGGGGCGGAGTGGTGTCCACCTCGAAGCGCAGGCTTTCTTTCTCCGCGGTCAGGGCCTGGTCGGGCGAGTGCGAAGGCGCGTCGGAGGCCATTACCTTGATCGTGTAGCCGCCGTCCGGCAGAAGCGAGGCGTCGAAGGAATAGAACTTGTCGGTCAGTTCGTCTTTGAGCAGCAGCCAGCGCGTCTCGCCGTCCCCGCGGTAAAAGACGGAGTAGGTCATCTGGTCGTCGTTGTCGTCGTGCACGGTCCATTTGACGCCGATGGATTCACGGTCGCGGACCTGTGGCGGAGGAATGCTGGCCATGGCCGAAGGATCACCGCCAACCTGCTTGGGGAGCGCTTGGTAGCGCACGCCGGCCTGCACCGTCACGTCGTCAAAATCCGGGGCTACGTTCTTGGGCAGGTAGTTGAGCAAAACGCGATCCACGCGCGGCGCCGGATCGCCTGCACGCAGCACCGCCTTCCACTGGATGAAGCGGGCGGATGGCACCATGACTTCGGCGCCTTTGAGCAGATCCACTTTCTTCCACGGGCTCCAGTTGCGATCGGGATTGTCCACGTTGCCGCTGCGGGCAAAGAGTTCCACATTGCCGGCCCCGCGGCACTCGGCGCGTCCCCAGCGAGAAAAGATTTTGGCGTCAAAAACGTCGCTCTCGTAGGTGCCTTCGGGCTCGGGAGCAGCGCTCAGCAGAAAGACCTTGCCGAGGTTGCTGGTGGAGGCGTAAAGCCCTCCATTGGGAGCTTTGGCGAAAGCAGTGACCTGGGTGGCGCTGGCCTTGAGCAGATCGGTGAACGCGTCTTCGCCGCTGATGGCAAAAATGTGGCCGCGATTGCCGGTGCCGGCGAGCAGGCGTCCACGCGGGTCGAAAGCCAATGCGTAAACCAGGTCCTCACGGGAACTCCAGATGCTGGTGGGTGAACCGTCAGGCGCGATGCGGTAGATCTCAGAGCCACCGGTTGCACCCGCTCCCGGCGCAGGGAAAGACATCACCGGCTGCGTGCTGGGCGTAACGTTGGTGATTACGATGTTCCCCTGCGGTCCTGCCGAAGGCGCGGCCGAAGGAGACGGCATCGGGGTGGTGGGGAAGCCCGCGGGAGCGGCGCCGGGACGCTTCTCTCCCGCACCCGCGGCGTAGATGTTGCCGGCTTGGTCGATGGCGAGCGCGGTGATTTCCTTCTTGGGAGCGCTGTAGAGGACGAAGGCCTCCCCGCTGGGCGAGATCCTGTACACCAGCCCGCTGCCGTCAGAGCCGGCGATCAGGTTGCCCTTGGGATCGAAGGCGAGTACGCGAATGTGGGCTTCGTCGCTCTTGAAAAAGACAGAGTGCTCCCCCTTGGGCGTGACCTTGTAAATTTCGCCGTGATCTCCGGTGGCGACGTAAAGGTTGCCCTCGCTGTCAAGCTCGACATCCCAGATGTACTTGGTGCTGGGATCGAAGTACACGGAGGAACTCCAGGAATCGGCTGCCGAACCGGCCTTTGTGTCCGCCCCTTTGGGCGCCCCGGCCGGGGCGGCGCGGTGTTCCAGGCGATAGACCTTGCCGTCGGGGTTGGTGGCCGCGTAAATCAACCCGCTGGGGGCGACAACCAGAGCTTGTACCTGCAACTCCGGGGGCTCGAATATCACGCTGGACTGGCCGTCGGGCGTGATGCGGTACACGCGTGCCGGAGCGCCGGTGGCGGCGTAAAGATTGCCGGCCGCGTCGGAGGCGATCGACCAGATGTAGGTGGATGGAGTAGTGGTGAGGGCCTTGAACGCGGGAGCGAGTTCGAGGCCTCCCGTGCTGCGGATGGCCACACCCTGAGCGGTTCCCCGGATGAGATCGTCGAATTTCGATTGCTCCCAGGTGCGTGTGCCCTCGCCCAGCGCGAGCTGCGCGATCAGGAGCACAAAAAGACTAAAGATGATGACGAAGAGCTTACGCGGACAGATTGGCAAGGTCATACCTCGATTTTAGCGGAACCGATGGAAGGCGGTAGCGAGTACGTAGTAGCGAGGAATGAGCAGCGCAATCGGTGCTCAAGTGCCCGCTTACTCACTACCCACTACTCACTACTTGATTGTAATGGTCAGCACCTGCGCACCCGAGACCACGTAATCGAGGGGCGCAGTGGCCGCTTCATTGACCGAAGACTCGGCGACTACCACCATCTCCTGGGTGCCGCGCATTCCATCCATGACGTTCATGATGGAAAGCGGGAGCGTAGGCATGACTTTGTCGGCCACCCTGACTTCGGGATCGGCTTCCAGCAGGGAAACATAGATGCGGTTGTTGCCGTGCTGCTTGTTCAGCAGGGCGATGGTGGAGGCCAGGTCCAGCTTGCGGCCAAACATGGGTGCGCCTTGACGGATGCGGTCGAGCGTGTCGCCATCGCTGACCAGGATGCGCAACGGTCCCTTGGAGGTGGAAGTCGGAATGCGAATGGGAACCTGCTGCACCATGCCCTCGCCGCGATAGGGACGAAGCACGGCTTCAATGGTGATGTCATCCCCGGGGCGGGCCTCGGTCAAGTCGGTGCGGGCAGTCTCCAGGCGGGCCCAGCGGCGGTCGTGGACGATGTCGAAATCAAGTTGCACGCCACGAACGTCGGGCACGTTGTAGGGATTGTCATAAATGCGGCCGAAGCGGTCACCGATGGAGAGCGCAGCCAGAACTGCCGCTGGCTGACCGCCATCGGCGGGCGCAAACATGTTATCCAGGGTCAGATCGGGGTACCCGTTCACGCTGATGCGCCCGTTCATGCGATACGTAGTCTCTTCTCCGTACTCGTTGATGCCATGAAGCGCGTTGAATACGGTGGCCATCATGGCCACGGGGCTGAGACGGGCGTTGTTGAGCACCTCGTAACGGAACTGCTTGGTGGTGGCTCCACTGTGGAGATTCAGGGTGACGGGAATCATGTCCGGCTTCCTGCCGAACTCGCCCATGATGCCGGTGTGACGGTCCTGCACGAAGGCGCCGACCGGTTCAGTGGAATTCACAATCTTGAATGCGTTCAGGGGCGAAGCCAGAGTGGCGACCACGTCGGCCTTGGTCATGGGGATGTCCACCATGCCAAACTGCAGCAGCGGGTGGCCGCAGGCCAGGAGATGTTGCGCGTCCATGTAAGTCACGGTGCAGGTAGCGGCAATGTCCATGTCGCCGCGCACCAGCACGGCGCTGACCGCTGAGCCGGGCTCGAGAGGTTCGGGCTGCTTGGCATCACTGACCGAGCCTACACCCATTACGGGTACGATGCCGGCGGCGGCAAACTGGGGAGCAAAACGGCGAACGGCTTCCTCAGAGAAACCGCTGAACACCAGCGGAGCCTCGATCGGCTTGAGGTAATTGGCGAAGTCCTGCATTGCCAGGCCGGCGAAACCCGGGCCTGAGGTCTTGTTTGGCGCGCTGACAGCAGCCTTGGCTTGGGCGGGAGTGGCCGCGGGGCTGCTATCCATGGCGTTGATCTCGAGCATTTCCGCGATCGGGGTCACACCGGCGATGGGTTCCTTGGAAAACTCCCCAATGCGAAAGGCTAGCGCTCCGGCCAGCTTGCCCTCGAGGTACACCGGGCTGCCGCTCATGCCGGCGACCACGCCGGTGTACTCAGCTTTTTCGCCGTGCAGGCGGACCAGAATGATGTCACCCTTGGGCCCGTTGACGTTTTTCAGGATGCCGAGCACCTCGACGTCCATGGCCTCAGGCTTGGTCCCCTGGAACACGGTGTAGGCGACGCCGCGCATGCCCGCGTGAATCTGGGCGAGGGGAATGGTTTCTATTGGCTTGGGAGTTTCAGCGTAGGTTACTGGGGAGAATAGAAAGGTGCAGACTACCGCGCACGCGAGAACCGCTTGTCTCATGAACTTTGCCCCGGAGGACCGCCAACGGGCCCACCAAAATTTCCTGAACTTCGCGTTGCGCTTTGCTGGGCAGGAGGAGGGTCAAGCAAAACATCCCAATCGCGAAGCCGTGCGTCTATACTAGCATAGGGTTCTTCGAAGAGGTTCCATGTTTTCCCATCGTTTTCCGCAACTTTGCTCATGCCCGCGCCAGCGTTTGGGCGCGATTGCCTTGCTGGCGCTGGCCTTGGAAGTGCTTGTCTGGCAGGCGGTTCCGCTGAGAGCGCAGGACCAGTCGACGCCCGCGCCGCCATCCAGCCCACAGAAACAGGAAGTACCACCTGAGGCCGGTGGTCCGCAAAGCGATGTCGGGCCGATGGCGATTCCGAAGAAGAAGGAAGAGCCGCCTCCGCCGCCACCGGAACGACCCAAGAAGATCGAAAACATGCCGGATTATTCCATCCGGGTGGACGTTCCGCTGGTCAACGTCGACGTGCTGGTCACGACCAAGGACGGGCAGTTCATCCCTAATTTGAAGAAAGATAATTTCCGCGTCACAGAAGATGGCGTGCCGCAGACGGTGACCAACTTCGACGTGTCACAAGCGCCAATCACCGCCGTGCTGCTGGTCGAATTTACGGCCGGCGATTACTACTTCTTCAATGACCTTCTCACTGGTGCCTACGCGTTCGCCAGCAGTCTGAAGAAAGATGACTGGGTGGCGGTGACGTATTACGACATGAAGCCGCACATCCTGACCGATTTCACGCAGGATAAGGCGGAGGTACAGGGCGCGCTGGGACAGCTGCGGGTTCCAGGCTTCTCCGAGAGCAACCTGTTCGACGCCCTCTACGACACGCTCGACCGGTTGGACCGCATCCAGGGGCGCAAGTACATCATCCTGGTGACAACGGGAGTGGACACCTTCAGCAAGATTAATCTCGATCAGATCATGAAGAAGATCAAGATCACAAAAGATGTGACCATCTTCCCCGTGAGCGTGGGCTTTGCAGTGCGGACCTACTGCGAAGTGCATAATTGTGGATACACGCACGGCATCGGGATTCCAGTGAACAACATGGATTACCTGCAGGCCGACAATGAAATGAACACCTTTGCCCGCATGACCGGGGGACGCGCGTACTTCCCGCGGTTCCAAGCGGAATTTCACGGGATCTTCCAGGACATCGTGGGTGACATCCGCAACCAGTACAATCTCGCGTACCATCCCACCAACCCGAAACTGGACGGCACCTATCGCAAGCTGAAAGTGGAAGTCGTGGCGCCCGATGGAGGGTCGCTGAAGGTGAGAGACCAGCACGGCAAGGATGTGAAATACCAGGTCATCGCGCGGGAGGGATACACCGCGAAGCATACGGTGGAATAGTACCCAGTACCCAGTCCCCGGTACCCAGTAGCCAGTTCAGGATCGGAGTCGGTGGCGATGGGGCAGCACTACAAAGATCTTGTGGTCTGGCAAAAGGCGATGGATCTAGTAGTTGAAGTCTATACAGCCACGGAACAGTTTCCGAAGCGCGAGGTGTACAGCCTCACGGATCAGATCCGCCGGGCGGCTGTTTCGGTCCCGAGCAATGTCGCCGAGGGACAAGCCCACTTCAACAAGCGTGAGTCCCTGCGTTTCTTGCGGCATTCTTCCGGCTCCTTGGCCGAACTTGAGACCCAGCTCCTGCTGGCTGAACGGCTGAATTACCTCCCTGGACCTTCAGCGCAGGAGCTGTTGAAGCGCGTTCATGAGGTCGGACGCATCTTGGGCGGCCTGATCAACTCGCTCGCCAAGCCTGAATCCTGACTTGGTGACTGGGTACTAGGTACCGGGTACTGGCTACTGGTATTCTGCTTCCGCCCATGCACCCTATCCTGGTCAGTATTTTGCTGGGGTTGACCGCGGCCGCCGCCAATGTCTTCGGCGGGGCCA
>JAIQET010000080.1 GCA_020073645.1 Terriglobia bacterium
AAAATCCGCCCATCAGGGGAAGGCGAGTGTTTTACCATGTCCGGGGAGCAATCAGGAAACTTCCGCGATGGACGAACCGAAAGAGAGCTCGCCTCCGGCGGCAGAGGAGAATCTGCAATCGCAGCCGCCCGCGGCTCTGGACCCGGGTCTGACACCAGTGCCGCCTCCGCGTTTGCCCGATCACCCGGTGCACGCCGTCTTCCTCGGTCCCGATGGACTGCGGGTGCCATGGCGCTTCCTGCTCTACATTGCCATCGGCTTCGCGATCGTGTTGCTGCTGGGCAGCGTGCGTCACTTCTGGCATCCACGGGTCCAGCTTTGGGAGAGCTTGGTCGGAGAAGCCGAGGTCCTGATAGGCGCGGTGGCCGCAGCCTTCATCATGGCTCGGCTAGAAAAGCGATCGTTTGACGCATACGGTCTGCCGCGTCGTCTGGCATTCGGCAAGCTGTTCTGGGTCGGCATGGTGTGGGGAATCGCGTCGCTCACTGTGCTCATGCTCATCATGCGCGGCGCCGGGCTTTTTTACTTCGGTGGACTCGCCATCCACGGCACCCGCATCCTGAAATTCGCGGCCTTTTACGCCTTGTTTTTCCTGCTGGTGGGATTGGGGGAAGAATTCGTGGCGCGTGGTTACACCCAATTCACGCTCACCCAGGGCATGGGCTTCTGGCCGGCTGCCATCCTGCTTTCTGCCATGTTCGGCGGCATCCATCTTTTTAATCAGGGCGAGGTCTGGATCGGCATTCTGGGTGCGGCGGTCATCGGATTCTTTTTCTGCCTTACTCTCCGCCGCACCGGCAATCTCTGGTTTGCGGTCGGCTTCCATGCCTCGTGGGATTGGGGAGAAAGTTATCTCTACTCCGTGCCTGACAGTGGCGGGGTCTCGCCGGGCCACTTACTTCAGTCGTCGTTTCACGGCTCGCGCTGGCTTACCGGAGGATCGGTCGGTCCCGAGGGCAGCGTGCTTCTGTTCGTGATCATTGCGCTGACCTGGGTGGCGTTCAACCGGGTTTATCCCGAAGCGAAGTACTCGGGGTGAGGAATTGTTGATTCTTGATTGATGATTGTTGATTGAAAATCAAGACATCCACAATTCCCCTCCGTCCTCTGCGGGCTTGGTTTCTACCACGAATAATGCACGGTGTACGTCACCACCTGCTCCCCATCCGGTGCCACGGTGATGGGAAACTCCGCCGTCTGCGCATCCATCTTCCGTGAGGGGTGCGACTGCTCGATCAGTTTCCAGGTGGTCCAGCGATACAGGTGTTCAACTACCCGCACATTCACCGGATCCTTCTTGTGATTGCGCACCCGGACTTCGAACGACTCCTCCATCCAGTTGTGATTCGAGTCCACCCGGATGTTAGTACGCTTGCGCTCGCCAACCACGTCGAAGGCGTTTCCGGTATAGACGCGGATGGTTTCGTCTTTCGGAGTGTGGTCAATGGTGTTTTCACCGACGAACTCCAGGTGCCCATCGGTGTCGCGGCGGTAGAAGCGCAGCTTGCCCTTGGGCAAGGGAATGCCGAGGTGATTGACCTCGGCATTCTTGAACTCTTCCATCACCCAGACTTTGGGGTTTGATAGCGTGCCGTAGCTCTGGTCGTTGCGGACCTGTTCGAGGTTGTAGTAACCGTATTGCCCCACTTGCGCTCCGTCGTACACGTAAAGCCGCAGGGCGTGAATGCCGGTGGAACGCACAAACTCCACCTGCTTGGTCTGCTGGTCGCGCAGCGTGGTGGGACGCTCCAGGGTGTAGAGGTGGAATTCGTCGAATGACTTCTCACGCACCACGGGCGCCATGGCATCGGCCATCTTGGCCATGTTTTCCGCCGCATACATGCGCCCGGCGACCGTGCCCGGCTGGATCTTGTTCACATCCCCGGCCAGCAGCTTGATGCGGGCGTTCTCGAAGGTCTTGCCGCTCTGGTTCTGCATGGTGATCCAGCCGATCATGTCGAGCACATCGAACTTGCCGTTCGATTTGTCGGATACCACCAGGTTGTAATCGGCCTGCCAGCTCATGCCACCGCTGACGTAGGACACTTCAGCATCGAACCTGCCGGGATCGTTGGTCTCGATTAACCAGCTGAGCGTCGGCTTCAGGATGGAATCGCCGGTGAGCGAGGGAAACATCGGCTGGCCGGGCAATCCGAAGCGCAGCACCCCGTCGATCTCGATGATGGGCTGTCCATAGCCGGGCTGCGGATATCCGTTGGCATAGGCCGCGCTCGGAACATAGCCGCTGCGCACAATCTTGCCCTTCACGATCTCCTGCTTCTCGCCGCGCTGCACCAGGAAATCAATCGTCTTGCCCTCGTAGAACGACAGCAGCAGTTCCTGCGAAATAGGATCGTTGCGATAGTTTTGCTCCAGGACCTGCAGCGCCCGCCCGTTAGGATCACGCAGGATCACCGAATCCGGCTCCAGATGCGCTGCGATCCCGGCAAACTCCACCTGGTTCACGCCGGAGCGCAGCTCCATAGGAAGGCGCTCGCGGGCCACGAAAAAATTCTGGTTGTAGATGGTCAGCGCCGGAGCGCTGTTGTCGTCCGCCTTCTCCTGCCCCCACGCCACCGAGCACAAGCACAACAAAATCAGCACCAGTTTCTTCATTGCGGTTTCCCCTTTTTGTTCTGGACGGGAGGAGGAGTTTTCCGGCCCTATTGAGAGAACGTTGCGGCCAGGGGAACTTGCGAAAAGCGGTGAACCGTGGGGGGCACAGAGGTAATCGCAGGTAACCAGGAGAAAGACGCAAAGGCGAAGAACTGCGCCATTGCAGACATGGTTGTGTCCTCCGCTAATCGAGATTAGAGCCGCTGTGCTACGGTCTTGTTCCGGCCGGAGCCGCTCTCAGCCAGGGAACGAAACTCTAGCCAGAACTTGCGGGGGGATTGAACAGCGATGGCCGGGTCGAAGACCCGGCCCCACACGAGGAGATCAAATATCCAAATTCTTCACATCCAGCGCATTGTCTTCAATGAACTTGCGGCGCGCTTCGACGTCCTCGCCCATCAGCGTGGTGAAGATGGTTTCGCACTCCGCGATGTCTTCCAGCTTCACCGAGAGCAAAGTGCGGCGCTCTGGATCCATCGTGGTCTCCCAGAGCTGGGTGGAGGTCATCTCGCCCAGGCCTTTGTAGCGCTGCACGCTGAAGTCCTTCTTGCCTTCCGCGAGCACGTAGTCGAACAGGTCGCGGGCTGTGCCTTTCTCTACGGTTTGCGGCTCGGCAGCTTTCTTCTTGGGCGCGGCGGGCGTCTTCTTCTGGGCTTTCTCGACGTCTTCGCGCTCTGCGTCGCTCAACTCTTCGCCATTGCCGCTGGCCGGGGTGGTTTTGGCGACGGTCTCTACTACGAACGGCGGCTCCATGTACGGCTCGATCTGCTTGAATTTCGAAATCAGCTGCCGGTACTCGGCGGTGGACGCCAGTTCCCAGTTGATGACGTGTTCGGCGCCTTGTGAGTTGTGATAGCTCACTTCCCACAGATTGTGCTCTTCATCGAAGCGCGACTCGACGCTCTTGAAGCTGCGCTCTTTCTGCAGCTTCTTCAATTCTCTCTCCAGCTTCTCGATTTTCTTGGGCGCGGTTTTCTTGTCGCCCTCAAAATCGGCCCGCTTGGAGAGATCGAGGCGAGGCAGTATTTCGGTCACGTGCTGGTCGCGCAGGCGCTTGTCCAGCTTGTCGAAGAAGTCGAGATACTCCTTCAGCACGGTGATGAACTTGGCCAGGGCCGTGCCTTCCAGCTTGGCCGCGCCCTCGCCGTAACGCACCACTAGGCCTTCAGCCGCGCGCTTCACCATCACCTTGACAAACTCGCGGTCGTCTTTGATGTACTGCTGCGACTTGCCCTTCTTGATCGAATAGAGCGGCGGCTGGGCGATGAACACATTGCCGCGCTTGATCAACTCCTGCATGTGGCGGAAGAAGAACGTCAGCAGCAGAGTGCGGATGTGGCTGCCGTCCACGTCGGCGTCGGTCATCAGGATGACTTTTCCGTAGCGCAGCTTGGCCGCATCGAAATCTTCTTTCGAGATGCCCGTCCCAAGCGCGGTGATCATGGCGCGAATTTCTTCGTGCCCGAGCATCTTGTCGTAGCGCGCTTTTTCGACGTTGAGAATTTTTCCCTTGAGCGGCAGGATGGCCTGGAAGCGCCGGTCCCGTCCCTGCTTGGCGGTGCCGCCGGCGGACTCGCCCTCAACCAGAAACAACTCGCAGCGCTCGGGCTGGCGCTCGGAGCAGTCGGCAAGCTTGCCCGGCAGGCCTCCGCCGTCGAGCGCACCTTTGCGGCGCGTCAGGTCGCGGGCTTTGCGGGCGGCTTCGCGGGCGCGCGCCGCGTCAATCGCCTTGTTGATGATCTTGCGCCCGACCGTGGGATTCTGCTCGAGGTACGCCCCCAGGCGCTCGTTCACGAACGCCTGCACGGTGCCTGCGATGTCGGAATTCAGCTTGCCCTTGGTCTGGCCTTCGAACTGGGGTTGTGGCAGCTTCACGCTGATCACCGCCACCAGGCCTTCGCGGACGTCGTCGCCGGTCAGGTTTTCTTTCACGTCCTTGAACAGGCCCATCTGCTGCCCCGCGTAGTTAATGGTGCGGGTCAGCGAGGTGCGGAAGCCGGAGAGATGCGAACCGCCGTCCACGGTATTGATGTTGTTGGCGAAGCTGAATACGGTCTCGGAATAGCCATCGTTGTATTGCAGCCCGATCTCCATGTTCACGCCGTCGCGCTCGGCTTCCATGTAGATGGGCTTGTCGTGCAGCAAAGACTTGCCGCGGTTCAGGTGCTTGATGAATTCCGCGATGCCGCCGTTGTACTTGAACTCGACCTTCTTGGGCTCGCCGGTCTTAGGATCGGTAGTGCGCTCGTCGGTCAGCGTGATCAGCAGGCCCTTGTTCAGGAACGCGAGTTCGCGCAGCCGCTGCGCCAGCGTGTCGAAGTTGTATTCGGTGGCGGTGAGAATTTCCTTGTCCGGCAGGAAGTGGACCTTGGTGCCGCGCTTCTTGGTGGCGCCGGCTTTCTTCAACTTGCTGGTGGGTTCACCCTTGGAGTAGGTCTGCTCCCAGGTGAAGCCGTCGCGCCAGATTTCGAGTTCGAGCTCATCACTGAGCGCATTCACGCACGACACGCCCACGCCGTGCAGTCCGCCAGAAACTTTGTAGGAAGACGTATCGAACTTGCCTCCGGCGTGCAGCTTGGTCATCACCACTTGCGCGGCGGGAACTTTTTCGCCATCGATGTCCATCGAGTCCACGGGAATGCCGCGACCGTTGTCGACCACGGTGATGGAGTTGTCGATGTGAATGGTGACTTCAATCTTGTCGGCGTAACCGGCGAGGGCTTCGTCAACGGAATTGTCTACGACTTCATAGACGAGATGATGCAAGCCGAGTTCGCCGGTCGAGCCAATGTACATGGCGGGGCGCTTGCGCACGGCTTCCATGCCGCCCAGCACCTTGATGGACTCGGCTGTGTAGTCGCCGTTGCCTCCGTTGATGGCGGCCAGCTTTCCGTTTTTTGTCTTGGTTTCTGTGATGGGTGCGATCTCTTTCGTTGCCATTCCGCTCCGTGGAGAATGCCGGTTTCTTGCCCGAGCCAGGCGGTGCTTTTCCAGTACCCTAAAATGACCTCAAATTACTGAAATTACTAATATTTACGGCACCGGAAGATATGATGAATTTTATCATATCCAGGGGGATTTTTCGACCCCGAACCGGGTCGGTAAACCGTGCGTTTGGCGGTGCCTAGCCGGGGTGTTTTTCTGTGGGTCGGCCCCCGGCATTCTGCACCGGGCAGGTCTCTTCCCGGTGTGTTTTTCTCCGCGTCTCTGTGCCTCTGTGGTGCAGAAAAAGGCTCGGTTCTTGAGGTGTTCCCCACGTCCGGAGCCTTGGGTTTAGAGCACAAAGGCTCTTGTTTTCGCGCCCGGGGATACGTATGCTTCCCGCGCCTAAATTGGCTCTTCAATGCCAATCATGGCACGGACCCTCCTGGAAACACGCCTGTGCCCGCCGGTCGCAAGATCGACGGGCCTTTTTACTGGGGTGACGCGGAAGGTCTGCGTTTAGTGGCTTTCGCGCCACCGCCAAAACTCAGGCCGTCGATCAGCGCGTCTGCGTCATCCTCACTGCCTGCGAGGAAGGTGAAAGACAGCACGTATCCCTTCTCGAGGGCCACCAGCGAGGCTTGATACATCGTCAGGGTTCCCATGTCCTTGCTGAAGTCGCCGCGCACGAGTTGCTTGCTGCCCACCGAGACTTCGGACGGTTCGTTCACCACTTTGAAGCCTTTGCTGGTGGTCAGCTCGGTGAGCGGGCCAAAATAATCCGCCGCGTTCCTTAGCCCGGGATAGGAAGCCACGCTCTCGGCTGCGATGACGATCGCGGAATTGACCGTGTCGCCCTTGGCCTCGGGTGGCCGCTCGAAGCTGGAGAGCAGCACCAGCGACTTCCCCGGCTCACCGCCCTCTTGCATCTGCGCAGTGCGCTCCACCCAGCCAAAGGGAATCCTGCAGGAGAAGGCAAAGAAGGCATTGTGATACACGCCCTCGGTGACGGTGCCGGGATCGGGAGTAGAAGCCTGGTGCGGTCTGGGCTTAGAGGATGCTTGTGCATTGATGTGCACACTCTGGCCCAGGCACGTCGTGAAGACCAACACTACTGCGCAGGAAACATGAAAGCTGGAGAGGCGAAAACCCATCCCGCCCATGTTACAGGACAAGGTGGGCTGTCGCGTTAAGCCGCCTGAACCGTCACCTGCGAGGTGCAATGCGCGCAGCGCCGGGCGTCGATGGGAATTTCCATCTTGCATTCCGGACACTTCTTGGTCGTCGGATCAGCCGGCGCCGGGGCCTTGCGCATGCGGGACACCAGCGCGTTGATGGGCGTAACCACGAAGAAGTACACCGCGGCCGCTACCAGCAGGAATGAAACCAGCGCATTGATGAAGTCGCCCAGAGCGAAGATGCTGCCATTGATGGTGAAGCTGATGGCAGAAAAGTCCGGCTTGCCTACGATAGCGGCGATGAAGGGCGTCAACAGGTCTTTGGTGAAAGCGCCCACCACCCCGGCGAAAGCCGCGCCGATGACCACGCCCACCGCCATGTCTACCACGTTGCCGCGAAGTATGAACTGCTTGAATCCGCTGAGCATAGGACGCCCCTCCTGTGGGATGGCGGAACTCTACGGCGGGGGGAGGGGCGAGGTCAAGGACGTATGGCACACGGAGAAAGTCAGAATCTCTCGTTTACCGGGGGTAGTTCCTGTCAGGGCGTGGGCTTAGCCGAAAGGATCCTCAGATCCGCATCGGCATCACGATATACCGGTACTTGTACTCCTCGACGTCCGCAGGACGCAGTTGCCCCGCTGACTGCGGGTCCTTCAGCTCCAGCTTCACGTCGCCGGCGCCTACCGCCTTCAGGAAATCAATGATGTACTGGGCGTTGAAGCCGATGGTGAGGGTGTCGCCGTTGTAGTCGGTTTCGAGGGAATCTTCGGATTCGCCGGTCTCGGTAGAGGAGGCTGACAGCTTCAGCTCACCCTTTTCCAGCTTGATGCGCACGGCGCGGGAGCGCTCGTCGGCGAACTGGGCCACGCGCGAGATCGCCTGGCTCAACTCTTCGCCGTGCAGCGTGATGCTCTTGTTGTTGTCCTTGGGCAGCACAGCTTCATAGTTGGGGAACTGGCCAGTGAGCTGGCGCGAGGTCAGCAGCCGCGAGCCAATGCGGAAGTAGAGTGTGGATTCGTCCTTGGCGAACTCAATCACCTCGGCGTCGGTCGCGTCGAGCAAGGACTTTAGCTCGTCCATTGCTTTCTTGGGGACTAGCGTTTTCATCTCGCCTGAGATGCCTTCGAACTTCTCCCCACCGCGCTCGATGTGCGACAGCCTGTGTCCATCGGTGGCTACCATGGTGATGGACTCGGGCTTCAGCACCATCAGGGCGCCATTCAGGGTGTAGCGCGATTCCTCGCTGGCAATGGCAAACCCGGTCTTGGCGATCATTCCCCGCAGCACCTGGGCGGGAATCTTCACTACGCCCGCAGTCGGAAACGCCGGCAGGCTGGGGAAATTCGAGCGCGCCATGCCGACCATCTTCGTATTCGACCGTCCGCAGCGAATACTGACCCAGTGGTTCTCCAGCAGCTTGATGGTGATATCGGCGTCAGGGAGTAGTTTGACGTAATCGTGCAGCTTACGGGCGGGAATGGTACAGGCGCCTTCTTTTTTAACTTTGGCAACGCACGAGGTTCGCAGACTGAGATCCAAGTCAGTTGCAGTAAGCGAGAGCTTGTCGCCGGCAGCTTCGAACAAATAATTCGACAGGATCGGGATAGTCGTCTTACGTTCCACTACCCCTTGGGTCGCCGTGAGCTCACGCAAGAGCTCAAACTTGCTGACCGTGATCTCCATGGTGGTGGTGCTCGTCGCAGCAATGGCTTCTACCGGCATAACCCAATTCTCCCGTCATGCGGCGCTACTTCTGATACTCCCTTATATCAAAAGAAAAACCTATAAAACCAGCAGTAACAGTAGGGGGCAGGGAAAAGTGGAAATCTGACCCAACTCCCTATAGACCTTTATCTTCCGGCGACTTCCCTTATGTCCAAAATCAGGGCCGCATGAGGCGGAACGGATCGTACATCCGGTACACTCCCGCGAGTTCTTCCAGATGTTTCACAGCTTCCACACCGGCTTCACAGAGATTGCCAAGGAAGACTGTTCCGTTGAGTGGAAATCCGCGTGGCAGCCGCGATTTACCCGCCCAATTGCTCCGTTAGTTTGTTGAGCAGCCTGTTCAAATCC
The DNA here is from genome assembly GCA_020073645.1 of Terriglobia bacterium. Lineage (GTDB taxonomy): Bacteria > Acidobacteriota > Terriglobia > Terriglobales > Acidobacteriaceae > JAIQET01. Next base: position 8,796 of record JAIQET010000080.1, read on the forward strand.
TTGTCGCCTTTGCGGACCTCGTCGATCTTCTCGACCGAGTGCAGCACGGTGGTGTGGTGCTTACCGCCAAACTGGCGTCCGATCTCCGGCAGTGAAGCCTCGGTCAAATGCTTGGCCAGGTACATGGCGATTTGCCGGGGATACACAATCGCCCGCGAGTTGTTCTTGGCCTTGATCTCCACCAGGCGCAGCCCGAACTGCTCGGCTACCGCCTTCTGGATGGACTCGATCGTGACCTTGCGCGCTTGCGAATCGATGAAGTTCTTGAGCACCTGCTGGGTATAGGGGAGGGTAATTTCAGCGCCGATCAGGGACGAGTGAGCGACCAGGCGGATGAGCGCCCCTTCCAGTTCGCGGACGTTAGAGCGAATGTTGGAAGCGATGTAGAGGGCCACGTCGGTGGGCAGAGTGACCTTTTCCTGCTCGGACTTCTTCTGAAGAATCGCGACCTTGGTCTCGAGGTCGGGCGGCTGGATGTCGGCGATCAGGCCCCACTCGAAGCGGCTGCGCAGGCGATCCTCGATCTCGGCCAACTCCTTGGGCGGACGATCGCTGGCAATCACGATCTGCTTCATGGACTCGTGCAGCGCGTTGAAGGTGTGGAAGAACTCTTCCTGGGTGCGCTCTTTCTGGGCCAGGAACTGGATATCGTCCACCAGCAGCACGTCCACTCCGCGGAACTTGTCGCGGAAACTGGTCATCTTGTCGTAGCGCAGCGAGTTGATCATCTCGTTGGTGAATTTCTCGCTGGAGACATAGCAGATGGCCGCCTGCGGTAGGCGCCGTCTAATCTCGTGCCCGATGGCCTGCATCAGGTGGGTCTTGCCCATACCCACGCCGCCGTACAGAAAGAGCGGGTTGTAGGCTTTGGAAGGACGCTCGGCCACCGCCTGGCACGCCGCATGCGCAAACTGGTTGCCGCTGCCGATGACGAACGCGTCAAAGGTGTAACGCGGGTTCAGTTGCGCCGCCCCATCCCAGTCGAAGCGCGATTGCTGCGGATGGGCCGCAGCTCCCGCGTGCACGGTGAGACCGCCATCATGCCGCACCGGGGTGGCTGCGGGATCATCTTCCGGCGTGACGAACTTGACGTCCTGGTATTCCAGGCCGAGATTGTCGATGGCCTCCTGGATCAGGTCGGCGTACTTGTCGCCCACGTGCTGGAACTCGGCCGTAGGCACGCGAATGAAAAGAATCCCGCCGCTGGAGTGACTGTAGCGGGTGGGCTTCAGCCAGGTATCGTAGGAGTGCCGGTTAACCTTTTTTTCCAGCGCATCCAGAATGCGATTCCACGGATTGGGCGTGAGACTTGGGCTCGGGACAGACATAAAATTTTCTTCGTGGGGCGGCCGTGGCTGGTCAGCGCCCGGTATCAAAAACCTGCAGAATAGAAAGCGTTCGTTTCCAGCAGAGCAGCCTCTGTATGAGGCAGTTGCGCTGGGATCAGAAAACTATCAATTAGCTGGACAGAGCGGCATAGTAGCACAAATTTTTTTGCTGTGTGGAAAACTTCGTCGGACGTTTTTTTTGCGCGAGTATTCAGAACCCGAAGCAAAGTTTCTGTCAAGTAGCGAAGTGATAACTGCAACGCGAGTGGTGCATCGCAGTAACCCAGTACCCAGCGCCGAGCAAACGAGTACCGAGTACCGGGCAAAAACCGAACCGGCTGCACAATGAAGATCCCCGCAAGGAACGGCCACGCCACACCGTGGGGTCGAGAGCTCTTCACTCGGTACTCGGCACTCGCAACTCGGTACTGTTTGCTGGGTTGCCGCGCGTCATTTATACTTCTCCTTCGCACTTACGCTATTGATTTGAATCAGGAGCAGGTATTTTTCAATGCCCAAGCGCACATTCCAACCCAACCGTCGTCACCGCTCGAAGACGCACGGCTTTCGTACGCGCATGAAGACCAAGAGCGGACGCGCGGTCATCTCTCGCCGGCGTGCCAAGGGTCGCAAGCGGGTGTCGGTGAAGCCCGGCTTCCGTGAGTAGGCGTCTCCCTTTTCCCGGAAATGGCGGGCAACCTGAGTTTGGATCGTGAGTTGTGAGCGTCAGCGCTCCGAATGGCAGCAGCAATGTGTCCGGTTCCGGCCGGCGGGCGCAGTTTCCCAGGCCCGGGCGCTTGCTGCGGCATGCCGACTTCGAACGCGTATATAAGCAGGGCCGGCGTCACTTTGCCGCCCACATGACGGTGTTTTACCTGGCGCGCGCGGAAGGCGGCGGCCTGCGGGTGGGATTCACCGTCGGACGGGTACTCGGCGGCGCGGTCGAGCGCAATCGCATGAAGCGGCGGCTGCGCGAGGCGGTCCGGCTTCGGCGTCCGGCGGAAAACGCCGCGGTGGATGTCGTGATTAACCCGAAGAAGTCGCTGCTGACCGCGGACTTTGCCGAGTTGCAAAACGAAGTCAGCCGTGCCTTTGAGGTGATTCGGAAGTCGGTGGAGAAACGGGCCACGTAGGGACAGCCGCCCCCAGCACGGCGAAAGAAACTCCGGGAAAATGAACCAGATCGCCAAGACGGTAGTGTTGCACTTGCTGCGCGGCTACAAGTGGGCTATCTCGCCGATGTTTCTGCCCGCGTGCCGCTACGTCCCGACCTGCTCCGAGTACGCCATGGAAGCCGTGGACCGCTACGGCGTAGTCCGGGGCAGCCTCATGGCAATGTGGCGTGTGCTTCGTTGCCACCCCTTCGCCAAGGGTGGCTACGACCCGGTAGTAAAAGGTAGAGACGCAGCTTGCTGCATCTCCGAACCAACCCATTTGATGGACGTACGGTAAAAATTTGCCAGACTTTCCCAATCCTCAACAAGATCCCGGCATGGAGCGCCGCCTGCTTCTTGTGTTTGCGCTCACCTTCCTGGTCATTTTGTTGTTCCAGCCGCTGCTCAAGAAATATCTGCCGCAACCTCCACCGCCGCAGAAGCAAACTGAAACCCAGCCCCAACCGGTACAGCCGAGCAACCCGCCCACCGCTGTACAGGCGCAGGTCCCTACGCCGCCCGCGGGGGTGATCAAGCAGGCTTCTTCGGAGGCTGAGACCGTCGTCGAGAACGATCTCTACCGCATCACCTTCACCAATCGTGGCGGGCAGGTGAAGTCGTGGATCCTGAAGAAATTTGACGATGACGACGGCAAGCCGCTGGAGCTGGTCAACAAAGCAGCCGCCCCAAAATATGGCTACCCGCTTTCACTCTGGGCGTACGACGAGACCCTGCGTAACAAGCTGAACTCCGTGCTGTACGTCGCCTCCGGCGAGGGCACGCAGGCGGCTCCTGCGGAAATCACCTTCGAATACGCCGATCAGGATGTCGCGGTCCACAAGACCTTGCGCTTCGACCACACTTACGTGGTGCACGTAGAAGTTTCGGTTGTGTCCAAAGGAAGCCAAGTCACTGCCTTCCCGATGTGGCCGTCGGGCTTCGGCGACGAGACCAGCATTGCTTCCTACGCCGCGACCCTGGTCGAGTATCAGAACGGCAGCAATGTCGAGCGTGTTGCTGTCAAGAAAGTAGGCGGCGGTGCAACGGTGCAGGGGCCGTTCAACTGGGCGGGCGTGGCGGACCAGTATTTTGCCGCCGTCTTCCTGCCCGAAGATGCGCAGGCCGGGGCCATGGTCACCCTGCATAACCAGATCGACATTCCCAAGGACCCGCAGAAACCACAGGAGACCACCAAAGTCGATGTGCTGGGCGCGGCGGTGGGGAACCTGCACGGCCCCACGGTCGGGCGCCTGTTTGTTGGCCCCAAAGTTCTGAACGTGCTCGAGTCGGTGCCAGTCGCGGGCATGCCCTCGAACGTGGATCCCGATCTGCGCCAGTTGGTGGATTTCGGCTGGCTGGGGGTGATCTCCCGTCCGCTCTTCGTTTGGCTGCGGTGGACCTACGAGAAGATGGTGGGTAATTGGGGCTGGGCCATTGCCATCCAGACCCTGATCATCAACCTGACACTGCTGCCGCTGCGCATCTCCAGCATGAAATCGGCGCTGAAGATGCAGAAGATCCAGCCGCAGATGAACTCCATCAAGGAGAAATACAAGAAGTACAGCTTGCGCGATCCCCGCCGGCAGGAGATGAACACCGAGATCGGTGCGCTGATGAAGCAGGAAGGCGTGAGCCCGGTGGGCGGGTGCCTGCCGCTGCTGATCCAGATGCCGTTCCTGTTCGCCTACTACCGCATGCTGGGGGTGGCTATCGATCTGCGCCACGCGCACTGGCTGTGGATACGGGATCTGTCCTCGGCGGACCCGTGGCACATCCTGCCCATCGCCATTATCATCACTATGCTGTTCACCCAGCGCATGACGCCGCAGGCCGGCATGGACCCGGCGCAGCAGAAGATGATGAACCTGCTGATGCCGCTGATGCTGGGCGTCATCAGTTGGAACCTGGCAGCCGGGCTTTGCCTGTACTGGTCGGAGGGCAATCTGATCGCGATCGCACAGCAGGCCATCATGAACAAGACCCAACTTGGCCGCGAAATGCGCGAGATGATGCTGAAGCGAGCCAAGAAGAAAGACAAAGACAAGTGAGCACTTCGCACTTGGCATTTAGCACCTAGCCATTAGGGTCTTGTTGCTGGGGTGCGGGCAAGGCTGTCCGGGCTAAGTGCCAAGTGCTAAATGCTAAGTGCCCGAATTTATGCCCATTCCCGACAAAATCGCCGCCGCCAAGAAAATCGACGAACTGCTGCGTGGGGTCGTGACTCAGGGCGGCCTGCGCATCAAGTACCGTATCACCGTGGATCCGCCGCTCGCCGAGGAGCGCGACTGGGAACACCCGGAAATTCTGGTGGAACTCTCCGGTCCCGACTCGCCTTTGCTTCTGGAACGTGGCGGCGAATTGCTGCGTTCGCTCGAACTGCTCGCGCTGGAGATGCTTCGTCTTCCCGGCAATGAGCATGAGAAAGTGTCCTTCGACTGCATGAACCACCGCGCCATGCGCCTGGAAGAGTTGCGCATGGCGGCCAGCGTGGCGGCCGAGAAAGTGCGCAAGAGCGGCATTCCCTACCAGTTCGCGCCCATGTCGTCGCGCGAGCGCCGCATCGTCCACCTCGCCCTGCGCGAGCACGACGACCTGCGCACCGAAAGCCAGGGAGAGGGTCTGCGCCGCTCGGTCGTGGTCTATCCCAAGAATTACCGGCCCGCCGGCAAGCCGGCACGGAAGACCATCCCGTAAGAATCGGCGGCGCGGTTGAGGCAGCCACGAATCCCGTGCTACGCTCTGCTCCCGTGTTGTACTTACCCATCAGCAGAACTTGGATCGTGTCTCGTGGGGCAAGACGCCTATATCTTGTCTGCGCTGTGGCGTCCCTTTCTCTCATGGGCGTCGTCGTTGCCAGCCGGCTCGCGTTGGCTGCCGCCGGGGCTCCGTCCCTTGGCATTTCTCCCTATGCGGCTCTCGTAACGCGGCTTCTTCTGTGGCCTGGAGTTCTGGGAACCGCCTTGCTATCCATCGCGATGTGGTATTTTTGGTTCGGTTTTGACCATTCTGGATGGCTGAAGAAGGCTTTGTGGTTCCTGCCTCTATATTTCTTTCTCCCCGTTGGACCTGCCCTCTATTACTTCCTGGTTTATCGACGAAACACGGAAGTCAGTCGATGCTAGTGCCCCGAGGGTGAGCGGGTCACCGTTACAATCTCTTCTGTGAATATCGATGACACCATCGTCGCGATTGCCACTCCGCCCGGCCGCGGGGGCATCGGTGTCATCCGCCTCGCCGGTCCCGAGGCCCGCGCGATCGCACAGCCCATGCTGCGCTTAAAGCACGACCTCGAGTCCGGGCACGCAGTATTCGGAGAACTGGTCGAACCGGGCGATGGTCACCAGCCTGGCTCGGCAACCCGCATCGACGAAATCGTCGTCACCTACTTCGCCAAGCCGCACTCCTACACCACCGACGACATCGTCGAGATTTCCGCCCACGGTTCTCCGGTCGTGTTGCGACACATCGTCGAACTGGCGCTGGCCCGCGGAGCACGCCTTGCCGAACCCGGCGAGTTCACCATGCGCGCCTTTCTCAATGGACGCATCGATCTCACCCAGGCCGAAGCTGTCCGCGACCTGATCGAATCGCAGACCCTCTACCAGGCCAAAGTCGCCGCCCAGCAACTGGAAGGCGCTCTCTCCCGGCGCCTGCAGCCCATCAAAACCAAGCTGGTGGAGTTAATCGCGCGCCTCGAAGCCGGCATTGATTTTGCCGAGGATGATGTCTCCGTCCTTCCCGCCGATCAGATCCTCCAGCAAATTGCCGCTGTCCGTGCGCCACTCGAAGAACTTGCTGCCTCCTTTGCGTATGGCAAGATCGTCCACGAGGGGCTGACGCTCGCCATCGTGGGCCGCCCCAACGTCGGCAAGTCGAGCCTGTTCAACCGCCTGGTGGAGCGCGACCGCGCCATCGTGACCGCCACGCCGGGGACTACGCGGGACCTGGTCAGCGAAACCGTGGCCATCGGCGGGATCCCCGTGAAGCTCGTGGACACTGCCGGAATCCGCCGCGCCCTCGACGAAGCGGAAAGCATCGGCATCCGCAAGTCCATGGAGGCCCTCGCCGACGCTGATCTGGTGCTGGTGGTACTGGACTCCTCGCAGCCCATCACTGGGGAAGATCAGGAACTCGTCGACCAGGTAGCCCAAGGGTCAGCGATTGTGGTGGAAAACAAGTCTGACGTTTCGAGCAGCGAGTACCGTGTACCAAGCACCGAGAAACCACGAGTCCAGACCTCAGCCGTAACCGGCGATGGCATTCCTGAATTGCGGGACGAAATTCTGCGACACGTAGGCGGGTATTCGGGCGGGCAGGCCGAAACGGGATTCCTCACCAACCTCCGTCACCAGGGGCTGGTACGGCAGTCGTTGACTGCCCTTGAGACTGCGACTGTCGCGGTCCACAACCGGGTTCCGCACGAGATGTTGCTGCTTGATCTCTACAACGCATTGCGGCCGCTCGATGAAATAACCGGGGCCACCACGAACGAGGACATCCTCAATCTGATCTT
>JAIQET010000081.1 GCA_020073645.1 Terriglobia bacterium
ATCACTGCAATGCACCTCGGACGGTGCTAGCATGTTTGTGCGCAATAGGAATCACGAATTATCCAAGTCGGATTTCTTCGGAGGCCAAGCAATGCGTCGCTTCGCTCTATGCGCACTCTTCCTCAGTGGGCTGCTTGTCTCGACGGCGATGGCCGCCCAGGAGCCCCCTTCCAAGCCCGAACCTGGCAACGCGGTCTGCACGTTTGCCGATGACAAGCAGATGAGCATGCGCTATGAGCGCCCGCCTGCCAACGGCAAGAGAGACGACCTGCCTATCGGCAAATTGTGGGCGCCCGGGGACTCTCCGATGCACTTGTTCACGGAGGCTCCGCTCACTATCGGTACCACGGAGATCCCGGTGGGCGCTTACAGCGTGTACTTCATTCCGGGAAAGAACGATTGGACGATGATTGTGAGCAGGAACGTGACTGAGGGCAGCAAGTACGATCAGCAACAGGATCTGGTGCGCGCGCCCATGGAGACCGGCAAGCTCCCGCAATCGGAGCCGCAGCTCACTGTTTATTTTGCCCGGGTTGGACCCAAGCAATGCAGCATGCGCGTGGACTATGGCAAGAACAGGGCCTGGGTCGATTTCAACCAGAAGTGATGGCTGTGAGCCTCACGATCAGTCGTAGTACTCCAGCCCCAGGTGTGTGATCAGTTCTTCCCCCTTCAAATGCCGCAGGGTGTTCTTCAGCTTCATCAACTGGATGAAGAGATCATGTTCGGGATAAAGCCCCGGAGCGGTCATAGGAGACTTGAAGTAGAAGCTCAGCCACTCCTGGATGCCGATGCCCTGCAGTTCCGCGGTCCGCTGCGCGAGGTCCAGGAATAAGACCAAGTCGAGCACGAGTGGGGCGGCGAGAATCGAGTCGCGGCACAGGAAATCCACCTTGATCTGCATGGGATAGCCAAGCCACCCGAAGATATCGATGTTGTCCCAACCTTCTTTGTTATCGCCGCGTGGCGGGTAATAGTTGATGCGAACCTTGTGGGTGAAGTTGCCGTACAGCTCGGGGTAGAGCTCGGGTTGAAGAATGTGCTCCAGGACGGAAAGTTTCGATTCTTCCTTGGTCTTAAAGGACCCCGGATCGTCCAAAACCTCGCCGTCGCGGTTGCCCAGGATATTGGTGGAGAACCAGCCATTCAGGCCGATCATGCGGGCCTTGAAGCCGGGGGCCAAGATGGTCTTGATCAGGGTCTGCCCAGTCTTGAAATCCTTGCCGCAGATGGGCGCCTGGTTGCGGCGCGAAAGCTCATGCATGGCCGGGATGTCCACGGTCAGGTTGGGCGCCCCATTGGCAAACGGCACGCCCTCCATCAGCGAGGCGTAGGCATAGATCATCGAAGGGGCGATGTTCTCATCGTTTTGAGTCATCGCTTTTTCGAGAGACTTTACGGTCTCGTGAGCCGCGGTCGGGGTGATGAAGGATTCGGTTGAGCCACACCAGATGGTAATCAGGCGGGTGGCGCCGGAGGTTTTCTTGAACTCGCGAATGTCAGCCCGGACCTGTTCCGCCAGATCCATCTTGTTTTTGCCCTTCTTGACGTTGGGGCCGTCGAGATTCTTGACGTAGTTATGGTCGAACACGGCGGTACGCGGCTTGATCGAACCAAGGAAGGGTTTCACCTGGTCGAGCAGGTGCCGTTCCAGGACCCCAGCCTTGGCCGCGGCCGTGTACATGTCGTCCTCGAAGATGTCCCAACCGGTGAACACCAAGTCGTCGAGACCGGCCAGCGGCACAAACTCTTTCACGCGGGGCGAACGCCCCTCGGTGCGCTTCCCCAGGCGGATGGTACCCATCTGGGTGAGGGACCCGATGGGCTTGGCCAGGCCTTTGCGGACGGCCTCCACGCCGGCCACGAAGGTCGTGGCCACTGCGCCCATGCCGGGGATCATGACCCCGAGCTTCCCCTTGGGTGCTTTCAAATCGGTTCCATTGTGGTGGGCTGATTTCGCTTCAGACTTCACACTTTGCCGCTTGGCCATGATTCGGCTGCTTCCTTATGAGTTCTGTGGGATGTAAGGCAAACGGTTATGTTCTCGTATTGGCAGGCGATTTGCAACCCGGAGCGGCCGAATGCGCAGAAGGAGATTTTGGATGCGCGAAATCAGCATCGGTTGGGACAAGTCGTGTTGGGGCCAGTGAGGAACTGACCCTGCTCGGGCCAAGTGTCCGGACCCACACCCAACCATTACCGCGCTGTCGACAATCCCAGGACCAGCACGATCAAAACCGCCAGTGCCAGGCTGGCAATCAAGGCAAAAGCTGCCTGCCAGGGATGCGGATGGAAATAGCTATTCCGCCGGTGCCTGAAATCCATCATGGTGCGCATGGTGACCCTCCCTGCTGGTGTGGTGCCGGTGCCCTCGCCCGCGCGCACACCACGACAAACCCGCCAATTCCTACTACATTAGACTCCATGTCCGAAAAGATTGCAGTGATCACCGGCACATCGAGTGGTATCGGCCTACTGGCTGCAGTTGAGCTGGCCAAGGGTGGCTATAAGGTAGTCGCCTCCATGCGCGACCTGGGCCGCCGCGACCGCCTCGACCAGGCAGCCTCGGCCGCCGGCATTTCGGGCCAACTCGACGTACGCCGCCTCAACGTGGCCGAGTTTGATACCATCCCCGCGTTCATGGATGCAGTCGTCCGCGACTACGGGCGCATCGACGTACTGGTCAACAACGCAGGCTTTGCCGTCGCCGGCTTCGCCGAGGACATGAAGCTGGACGAAATCCGCCTGCAGTTCGAGACCAACTTCTTCGGCCATGTGGCCATGACTCAGGCCGTGCTGCCCACGCTGCGCCGCCAGCGCTCGGGGCACATCATCATGGTGTCGTCCATCAGCGGGCTGCATGGAGCCGTCGCGACCTCCAGCTATGCCGCGTCGAAACACGCGCTCGAAGGCTGGAGCGAATCGCTACGGCTGGAAGTGAATGCGCTGGGTATTAAGGTGGTACTGGTCGAGCCGGGCGCCTTCCAGACCGATATCTGGACGCGTAACGCCCACCTTGGCCAGAAGACCGTGGACGGCACTTCGCCCAACCGCGAACGCGGAGCGCGGATGCGGGACCAGGTACAGAAGCTGAGAAAGCGCGATCCGATCGCAGTGGCTCGGGTGATTGCGAAGATTGCCCGGGAGCCAAATCCCAAGCTCCGCTATGTGGTGGGCCCCGATGCGCACATGCAGCTTTGGATGAAACGGCTGCTGCCCTGGAAGTGGGAGGAGAAGCTGGTCGCGCGTGCCCTGAAGATCGACTGAAAGATCGCCGAGGGAGCAGGGCTGCTATTTTGCGTCCAGATCGGTTCCCTTCACCGGCAAGTCCCAGTGCGCGTCAAGGATCTCAAACCGGCGCTGCTCTTCCCGCTGATAGGTTTCCTGGTCGGGGAATAACTGCTTCTTAAGCGCGTCTTCGTCAAAGGGCTCGTTGGCTACGGTAGCGTTCTTGAACACGATGGTCACCCGATAGTCCCAACGTCCGTCTTCGGTGGTGTGATAACGCGGCTGGTCTATCCAAACTTTGAGCATCCGCCCCATGGCTACTTCTTTCTTAAGCAGTGGGTAATGGTTCTTCTTGAACAGGCGGAGAAATTCGTCGGCGTGGCCCCACTTTGTCTTGTAGTAGTACTCGACCACGAAGGGCTGACCGGGTTCAGCCTGCGCCATGGCTGCCGGCGCCGCTGTTCCGGCCAGGAACACAAAGACGACCAACCACTGAACCATGCTCTTCACAGAATCCTCCCGAGTGACACTGCGGGGATTGAAAAATAGCAGTTCCCCGTTCTCAGTTCTCAGTTCCCAGATGCCGGCCCTCAGAGTCCGCTGCTTTTACGCGGATCCGGTTTTGCCAGTGGGTCCAGATGAAGTACACGAATCCTGCAGCCAGCGCTACCCCGATGACTGTGTCGAACTGGTGGAAGTACTTGCCCAATTCGCGCCAGTTTTCGCCGAGCTTCATGCCCAGCCAGGCCAGTCCAAAGCACCAGGGCCATGATCCGAGAAAGGTGTAAAGGTGAAAGCGTCCGCGCGGCATGCGGGCAATTCCGGCGGGCAGGGCGATGAACGTCCGGATCACGGGCAACAAGCGCGCGATAAATACCGCCGCGTGCCCCCAACGCACAAAGAAGTGATCCGCCCAATCCAGTTCGCGGCGGCTGAGCAGAATCCAGCGACCGTATTTTTCCACCAGCGGGCGCCCGCCGTAGCAGCCGACTTCGTACGCAACCAGCGATCCCAGGTTGCAACCGATGGCCCCGGCCGTGGCCACCCAGAAAAGTTTCAGTGTGCCCTCGAACACCAGGTAGCCCGCGAAGGGCATGATCAGTTCGGAGGGCAGGGGGATACAGGCCGACTCAATGGCCATCAGCAGAACGATGCCGCTGTAACCCGTGACAGCAATCACAGATTTGATGAAGACGAAAAGAACGGCAAGAATTTTATCGGTCATGGGGATGCGGGGCTAAAGCCCGGGGCCTGGAGCCCAGCTCAGAACGACCCTTCCTGGGTAAATGTATATCCGGGAAGCGAGGCGCCTTGGGCGCTCTTGGCCACTTTCACCCGCACGGTGGGCGCATCCGGAGCCGTCACCGCAGCTGGGCGCAGCACCGCGTATTGAGAAAAGACTTCGCTGTAAAGCTTGGTCACCAGGTAGTCCTGGCCGTCCTTATCGTTACGCCACACCTGCCCGAGTTGAATGGACTTCACTGCCATGGGGATTTCCCTGCTTGTCCCGGAATGATTTCAGACTACCGGGATGTGTGGGGCACGTCAATTGCTTCCGGGTTACCAAGGACGGCGAACCCCGGGGGGGATTGTTGATTTTTTGATTGTTGATTGATGATTGAAAATCCGGACATTGCCAATTGCCAATTTCCAATTGCCGATTGGAAAGCCTGGTGTTCTCTCTGCGGGGTGGTGAGATGCGGTTTTGATAAGATGGCCGCGAGGCGAAATCCCATGGTACGCGGCGTCGTTCCCCGCCAACCTGCCAAGACCGGGCGCCAAGAGGGCAGACGGAGCGTCCCTCGTGGGCAGCAAAGCCGCGGGCCGTCCCGGCAAGCTCGCGGAGGGACGGCACCTTTCGGTCCGGGTCGGGGCAACGTCCAGCCAGCCGCCAAGCCGGTCGCGGGCAAGCCCAAGGCCTACAATCCCATCGCCCCCGAGCGCGTGCAGCAAATCCTGCGACGGCTCGATCAACAATACCCCAGCGTGACTTGTGCTCTGACTCACCGCAGCGCCTGGGAACTGCTGGTGGCGACCATCCTGTCTGCGCAATCCACCGACGTCAACGTGAACCGGGTTACTCCGGGCCTCTTCCAAAAATATCCCAGCGTGCAGGCCTTCGCGGCGCTCGAGCCGGAAGATCTCCAGCCCGACGTTCGCTCGACCGGGTTCTTTCGCAACAAGTCCAAGTCGGTGGTTGGAGCAGCACGGAAAATTGTCGCTGACTTCGGAGGCCAGGTTCCGGACAACATGGACGACCTGCTTTCTCTGCCGGGGGTAGCGCGCAAGACGGCCAACGTGGTGCTGGGCACCTGGTTCGGGAAAAACGACGGGGTCGTGGTTGATACCCACGTGCAGCGCATTTCGCGGCGGCTGGAGCTAACCAAGAACGAGGACCCCAAGAAGATCGAGCAAGACCTGATGCCGATCATCCCGCGCGAAAAGTGGACGCTGTTCGCCCACCAGATCATCTGGCATGGACGCAAACTATGCATGGCGCGCTCGCCCAAGTGCGCCGAGTGTCCGCTGGAAAATCTCTGCCACGCGGCGGATAAGACTTGGTCAACCGTGGAGATTCACAAGAGCGTGAGGCCGTAAGCGAGAGCAGTCGCAGTTCGTCGGTCTGCTAGACTTTTTCTTTGTCAGATTTGTGGCGCCAAGTCTCGCTAGCCGGTGATGCGGGGGCGAGACGCCCCTGCGACAACCGCCGGGACGGCGCTACAGAAGGACCCTTATGCGCACTCTTGTTCTGTTTGTTATCGTCATCACTATGAGCACGATCGCCCTCACCCAGATTCTGCCCACACCCAAGGCCATCACCGATCCCAAAGAAGTCAAGAGCACACCGAACGCCCAGGTGGAACAGAACGAGCAGAGTCTATCGCTGGAGCGGCTCTACATGACGCGCGCGATCGGAGGCACTGCGTGGTCGCCCGACGGCAAGACCATTGCTTTCATTTCGAATATCAGCGGCCGTAACAACCTGTGGCTCGTGCCCGCTGAGGGTGGCTGGCCCATGCAACTCACCATCAGCGACCAGCGCCAGAGCGCGCCCGCCTGGTCTCCCGACGGCAAATGGATCGCCTACCAGTCCGACTATGACGGCGACGAGCAGTGGGACATTTTCTTCGTCTCTCCCAAGACCGGGCAGGTGGTGAACGTCACCAACACCCGCGAAATCGCCGAAGAGAGCCCTGCCTGGTCTCCCGATGGCCGGTATCTCGCCTACATGGTGAAGCCGAAGACCTCGTCGGTTTATGAGATTGACATCTTCGACACGCTGATGCGCGAGACCAAGCACCTGACCACCGGCACGCCCAAGGACAAGATGAACGTCGGCCCCGTGTGGTCGAAGGATGGCAAGTGGATCGCCTACACGCAGCAACAGGCCAAGGGCACGGATTCCAACATCTTTGTAGCCGAAGTCGCGACCGCAGAAAGCACACTGCTCACCCCGCACCAGGGCGAACATCTTTACAGCGCGAACGATTTCGCGCCCGATGGCAAGCAACTGCTGATCACGGCCAACGCCGGCAACGGTTATGACAACGTCGGCCTCCTGAACATCGCCACCAAGAAAATCACCTGGCTGACCCAGGACAAGTGGGAAATCAGTGGCGGCAACTTTTCACCGGACGGCAAGTCCGTGACCTGGACCGCGAATGTGGAGGGCAATACTGACATTTATTTCCACAATCTGGCCCCCGGCAAGACCACTTCCCTGCCGTTGCCTAAAGGAGTGAACGGGCTGGGCGGCTCGGAGTCGGCGTTTACCCGCGATGGGTTGCACCTGCTCTATTACCACAATGGAGCCAATGCGCCGAACGACGCCTGGGTGTATTCGCTGGCCACCGGCAAGTCGCATCAAGTCACCCATTCGCTGGTTGCGGGCGTGCCTTCCGACCACATGGTCGAGCCCTATCTCGTGCACTATCCCAGCCGGGACGGCAAATGGACTATATCGGCATTCTTGTACGTGCCCTACAACATGCAGCGCAACGGGCAGAATGCGGCGATTGTTTACGTGCACGGTGGGCCCACGGCGCAGACGGTAAATTCGTTCAACCGCTTTATTCAATACATGGCGAACCAAGGATACATGGTGATTGCGCCGAACTATCGCGGATCGACCGGGTACGGTAAAGAATTCCAGCAGGCCAACCTGTTCGACATGGGTGGCGGAGATTTGCAGGACGTGCTGGCGGCTGCCGACTGGATCAAGCAGACCGGGTTCCTCGATCCCAAGAAGATCGCGCTGATGGGGGGCAGCTACGGCGGCTACATGACTATGATGGGTGTGACCAAAGCGCCCGAAATGTGGGCCGCGGGCGTGCCTATTGTGCCCTTCGTGAACTGGTTCACGGAAATTGAGCACGAAGATCCGGTGTTGCAGCAGTCCGATCTGGCTACCATGGGCGACCTGGTGGAGAACAAGGCGCGGTATGAGGACCGTTCCCCGATCAACTTCATTGACCAGGTGAAGGCACCACTGCTGCTGCTGGCCGGCGGGCACGACCCGCGCTGTCCAAAGGAAGAGACGCTACAAGTGGTGGAGGCCATCAAGAAGCGCGGCGGAGTGGTGGAGTATAAGGTTTTCGAGAATGAAGGCCACGGCTTCGCGCGCGTGGAAAACCAGATTGACGCCTACAAGCGGGCGGCGGACTTCTTGAAGGCGCACGTCCCACCGGCGGACTGCGGCTGCACATTGAAGGAGTAGGTCAAAGTTGTGGCGCCGACGTCTCGTCACCAGGTGTGGGGGCGAGGACGCCCCCACGACAGCCGCCGGGACGGCGGCACTACGGTTGCTGTTGGCCGACTGACCGGGGTTCCTACTTTCCCCCTGCCACAGAAGGGTTGGTCAACTTCTCAAAAAAATCCCCCGCATTCCAGCGCGGACGCTCGCCCTGCTGGGCGATCTCATAGCCGACGGCGAAGTCCACACGCGTGCATTTGGCCGCTGCATTGAAGTCGAGGGGCTGGTTCATGTCGTCGCTGGGCATGTGGTATCGCGTGGCCTCCCACTCCATTTGCAGCTTCCTGCCGTCGAGCTTGGGATCTACTGTCTGGTATCCTTCGCCGACGTACACCGCCGGCACCCCCTGCTTCACGAACGAATACTGGTCGCTGCGAATGAAATAGACCTCTTCGGGGACCGGGTCGGGACTGACCTCCAGCCCCATGTGGCGCGCCACATCGTCCACGATCGCCTCCAGGCTGGAATGCTCCCCGCCCAGCGGCACGATGTCTTTGAAGTCGTAGAGGAAGGACACCTCGTCCATGTTCACGTTGGCCGCAATCTGGGAGATGGGCACGGTGGGGTAGTGCGCGTAATAGTCGGAACCCAGCAGGCCCTCCTCTTCCCCAGTCACGGCCAGGAAAAGCAGCGAGCGCCGGGGCGGTTTGGGCATATCAGAAAAAGCGCGAGCGATTTCCAGGAGCGCAGCGGTTCCTGAGGCGTTGTCGGCCGCCCCGTTGTAGATGTTGTCTCCATTCACCGGCACCCCGAGACCCAGGTGATCGAGGTGGGCACTGAACACCACGTACTCATTTTTCAGTTGCGCATCAGAGCCCGGGAGAATGGCGGCAATATTGGGACTCTGCAACTCGGAGTGACGGGTGACGGTATGCATAGACACACTGACGGACAGGGGGAAGGCCTGCGGCTGGTTGTCCTGTGCAGCCTGCAAGGCGTCTTTCCACGGCTTAGGCCCACTTTCAAACATGGCCGTGGCTGCGCTGGAACTGATCCAGGCATAGCCCCGGATTGCGGGCTCGGCGTCATTGGGCATGCCCTTCTCGTCCAGCCAATGCAGCCCCAGTCCGCGGAAAAAACGCACCAGGTTCGGGAATGGGACGCGCTCCTCCTGTTTTCCGCTCCACACGATAAGCACCCCGATGGCGCCGTGGGCCGCGGCATTGCGCAGCTTCTGTTCCCCGGACGAGTAATGCGCACCGGGAGCCGACGGGAATCTGGGCGGCGCGCCGTACAGGGCCAGCACGATCTTGCCGCGTACATCCACGCCGGCATAGTCGTCGTAGTTGAATTGCGGCGCGGTCACGCCATAGCCGACGAACACCACGGGGGCTTCCGCGGTGGCATCGGTCAACAGCGGGTGGCCACGCATCAGGTAGTCCCTATCCATGGTCAGGGTCTGAGCCGAGCCGTTGCGCTTCACAGTCAGCGAACTCTGGTCCCGCACCAGTTCCATCTGGCGGAAGCGTACGGTCTGGAAATACGATCCGTTGACGCCCGCGGGCTTCAGGCCCATGGCTTCGAACTGCGCGCGCACGTAGTTGGCGGCAAGCTGAAAGCCTCGCGTGCCCGTCCCGCGGCCCTCCAGCAGATCGTCCGCCAGGAACTCCATGTGGGCGCGAATGCCCTCGGGGCGGATTTGCTGGAGAAGCTGCTCCGGGGGGAACTCCAGCAGGCCGGCCTGGGCCTGCGCCAGCGGAACCAACATAACTATAGACAGCAGTGAGAACAGATGCTTTGTGCGCAAAGCGACTACCCCCCGTGAAATGAATGCACCCCGCGTGGAGCGTCACATTCTACAACCCGTCCCATGAATCCGCCGACTGCCCTTCCGAGCGAAGCGAGGAATCCTTAGCTCCAACAGGAATGCTGGGGTAGGGATGCTTCCCCTTCGCGGGGCTTGGGCTCAGCATGACAAATGCTATTCATGAGGAAGGCCAGTAACGCGGCACGAACTTGAGACCAGGGTTAGACGTGCCTCAGCGGCGAGTGGTATCACAAATGGCTTGGACCAGACCTGGAATGGTGTATTTCTTCGCTTCCACCGCGACCGTCAGACCCAGATCTCGCAAGGTTGAAGAGGTCACCGGACCGATCGATGCGAGCTTAACCCCGGCAAGCAGGTCGGAGTGGCGCGGGCGCCCTCGCCCGTTGCCAGCGAGCAGGGCGACGAAATTCCGCACTGTCGAGGAACTGGTGAACGCAACAACGTCCGGCCGTAGCTTGGCATTCCTGAACACCGCGCGCAGGCGCATACGGGAGGTTCGCGGAACGACAGTCTCGTAGGCCTCGATCACGTCCACGTGCGCGCCGAGCTTGTGGAGTTCGCGTGGAATTACATCGCGGGCGACTTTGGCGCGGGCCAGCAGGACGCGCTTCCCTTTCACGCGGTCGCGCAGGCTCGTGACCACCGACTCGGCCACGTATTCTTCCGGAACAACGTGCACCTTCAGACCGCGCTTCTCGATCGCCTTCCTGGTGGCGGGGCCGATGGCTGCAACTTTCAGGTGTCGTAGGTGCCTCTTTGTGAGCCGCAGTTTCCAGAGGCGCTCCCACAGGGCGTCAACACCATTCACGCTGGTGAGAATGAGCCAGTCGTAGCTAGCGAGATTCTTCAGGGCCGTGTCCAGCGGCCGATAGGAGCGTGGTTTGCGGATTTCGATGAATGGGATCTCGATTACCTGCGCGCCAAGCTCCCGCAGGCCTGAAGACAACGCCCCCGCTTGGTGGCGGGCGCGGCCTACCAGGATGCGAACGCCGGCCAGCGGTGCTTTCGGCTTGCCCACAACTGGTTGGCGGCGTCGAGGGCGGGGGCGGGACGCCCCCGCGACAGCCGGCGAGACGCCGGCGCTACTTTCTTGCGAGGCTCTCACGGTTGCTGGGGCACGGCCACACCCTTGCCGTACACCTCTTCCAGGATGGCGTCGCCGCCGCGGCGGAGGAGCGTCTCGCCGACCAATTCTCCGAGTTCGACGGGGTCGTTGCCGTCGCGCGCTTCGCGCAGGACCTTGCCGCCGTCGGGGTGGGCCACGATGCCTTCCAGATGCAGGCGGCCATTGCGCATTTCGGCTGAGGCTCCGATGGGCACCTGGCAGCCTCCACCCAGCTTGTTGAGCAGGGCGCGTTCGCAGGTTGTGGTCGCACGGGCGGCAGCATCGTCGAGAAATGCCAGGTGCTGCCGGGTTTCGGAATCGCCGGCGCGAATCTCGATTCCCAAGGCTCCCTGCCCCGCCGCCGGACACATCACTTCTGCCGGAATCACTTGCTTCACAAGCTCCGTCTTGCCCAGCCGGTTCAGTCCTGCTGCCGCCAGGATGATGGCGTCGTACTCGCCGGCCTCGAGCTTGCGCAGGCGGGTGTCTACGTTGCCACGCAGGGGATGAATCTCGAGGTCTGGCCGCAGCGCTTTTAGCTGTGCCTGCCGGCGCAGGCTGCTGGTGCCCACGCGCGCACGTTGCGGCAGGTCTTCGATGCTCTTGTATTTGCGTGAGCAAAACACGTCGCACGGATTCTCGCGCTTGGTAATTGCCGCAATCTCGAAGCCCGGCGCAAGCTCGGTGGGCAGGTCTTTCAGGCTATGCACCGCGAGGTCCACGCGGCCCTCCGCCAGCGCCTCTTCGATTTCTTTGGTGAACATGCCCTTGGTGCCAACGTTGGCGAGGGCGACGTCGACAATCTTGTCGCCAGTAGTCTTGATGATTTCGAGTTCCACTTCGTGACCGTGCTCGCGCAGCAGCGCGCTGATGTGGTTGGCTTGCCAGAGCGCCAGTTGCGATCCGCGGGAACCGATGCGCAGGCGGGCCACTAGCTCTGGGCTCCCGAGCCGCCACCCGACTTGGCGGCTTTCTTGTCCTGCAGGTTGAATAGGCGGCGGACAATGTCCACCACGGTGGTCGCCTCCGACTCGCGGGCCGCCGTCTTCAAAGTGCTGATGGGGGTGTGCATGATCTTGTTAACGATGCCGCGGGTAAGCGTCTCGATAGCCAGTTCCTGCTCGGGCGAGAGTGGCCCCAGCCGCCCGCGCACGCGGTCAATTTCGGCTTGTCGAATGGTCTCCAGATGGTCTTGCAGCGAGACGATGGTCGGCACGACATCGAGCGTCTGCAGCCGGGCCTGGAAGCGGGCCACCTCGTCGCTGATAATGGCCTCGGCGCGTGCGGCTTCCTTCTTGCGGTCGGCTACGTGTTCCGACACCGCCTGCTGCAGATCGTCAATGTCGTAGACGAAGATGCCGTCCAGCTTGTTCATCTCCGGATCGACATCGCGCGGCACAGCAATATCAATGAAGAACATGGGCCGGTTCTTGCGCCGGCTGAGGAACAGTTCACCGTGCTCTTTGCGGAAGATGGCGTGGGGCGCACCGGTGGAGGTGATCACGATATCGCCGCGATCGCAGGTGTCATAGAGCCGGCTGAACTCGATGGCCTGGCCGTTGAACTTCTGCGCCAGCCCAATGGCACGGTCGTAGGTCCGGTTGGCCACGAAGATGGAAGCTGCTCCGTGCGCCAGTAGATGGCGGGCTGCCAACTCGCTCATCTTCCCCGCTCCGACCAAGTACACATGCTTGCCGTGCAGAGAGCCAAAGATCTTCTTCGCCAGTTCCACCGCGACCGAGGCTACTGACACCGAGGACGAACCCACGGCCGTCTCCGTACGCACCCGCTTGGCTACTGCGAAGGCGCGAGTCAGCAACTGGTCGAGTTGCGAGTGCACCGCGCCGACCGCGCGGGCAGTGGCATAGGCTTCTTTTACCTGGCCGAGAATCTGGGGCTCGCCGACCACCATGGAATCCAGGCTGGAAGTGACGCGGAACACGTGACGGATCGCCTCCTGCTCACGAAACTCGTAAAGGTGGGGATCCAGTTCAGCCGGTTCCAGACGAAAATAGTCACGCACAAAGCCACGCAGGTCGGCGCTGCCGTTGCGAGTCTGGGCCAGAAGTTCCACGCGATTGCAGGTACAGAGAATCAGACCTTCGTCCACACCCGGGTGCTGCGCCAGTCGCTTCAACGCTTCCGGCAGGCGCGACTCGGGGATGGCCAGGCGCTCCCGCACCTCGACCGGCGCCGAGTTGTGATTCACGCCGATGAGCTGAAAGTTCATGACTGGACGAACCTGTGCATGGTGCTGAAGTAGTTGGCCGCCCAGGCGACTACTGCCGCCACGAAGGCGCCGGTCGCCAGGTAGGCAGCGCGCCGACCGCGCCATCCTGAATTCCAGCGGGTGTAGAGCATAATCAAGTAAACCGCCCACATCAGGATGGAGAGCAGAATCTTGGGATCAAGAAAGTTCACACGCCCGTAGGTAGATTGCGCCACCACCGTGCCTGCGATCAGGCCCAGGGTCATAAAAGGAAAGCCGAGAAGCAGCGAGCGGTAACCGATCTCGTCAATCACTTCCAGGGCGGGAAGGCGCGACAGCATGCCGGCAGATTTTTTCGATTTCAGGCTGCGTTCCTGTACCAGGTAGAGCAGGCTGGCTCCGAAACTCAGAAACAGCGCCGCGTATCCCGTGAAAATCATGGCGATGTGGGCGAACAGCCATCCGGTGCGCAGGCCTGGCGAGGTCAGAAGGAACGGCTGCTGGCCGGTGGCGGCCACGAAGGTCAACAGAAACACCAGGGGGAAGACGACAATGCCTGGGGACGTGGTCTTATAGATCAGGTACGCGATCATGAACACGGTCATGATCAGAAAGCCCAGCAACGAGATAGAGTGGTGCGCCGAAGCCAGTGCGATCTGGCCCGACAGGATCACAGACTCCATGAGAGAAACGAAATGAAAGACCATGCCGAGATAGGCGGCGTGGAGCGCGATTTTGCCGAGCAGGTCGCTGGTCCGGGTGAGCGCAACCAGGGCGTAGATCAAGCCCACGGCATAACAGCCGAGCGCGACTCGCAGCCAAAGTAAGGACATAATTTGAATTTACCCGCCCGCCCCGGTTCCGGCATCCTCTCCCGTTCCGGTGCAGTGATTATAGTCTGCCCTGCGGGTGGGGCAGAAGGCAGCAAGCCTTGTCACAGACGGCTGTGACGAAGGTCACAAGCCATAGCGCAAGCGTTCCGCAGACCCGCTGGGCCGGCTGCGGTGCCAACAGGAGACGCAGCAAGCTGCGTCTCTACAGAGGAATTCGGGGGATTCCGGCTATTGCACGCCCAAAGTCGTCAAGACCTGGTCCAACGTCCCGGCATTGACCTCCAGGCGCCGGCCGTCCGCCATCATGTCTTCAATCTCGTCGAAGGCCTGAAACAGCCGCATCTTGACTGCCCCGTACTGCTCGGCGTCGGTAAGCCGCCGCCCATGTGACGCGGCCCACGCGCCCAGCGCCTGCTCGGGCAGCAAGACGCTTACCGCAAAGGTAGTCTTGCGGTCGGAGGTGACGTCGAAGATGTACTCGGCCGCGGGGATGGAGGAAGGAGCGTCCGGCGCAGCGCGCTTACCTACAAAGTAGTACTGGTATACGTATCCTTGGCCGCCGGTATAGGTCTTCATGCGACGAATGGTCATGGGAAAGCAGTCGTCGGTCGTCAGTCGTCGGTCGTCAGTCAACTCTGGGACTCTGTAGTGAGCGTGCTCCTTACGCTCCGATCTTGGCTTCCCGCAGCCGCGCCACCGCCGTCTCCGACGCGACCGGCGAGTAGTACACCTCCTTGAAGGTGTAGGACCTCGACTTGGCGGAAACGATCGGCAAGATCTCGAAGTGCCAGTGATAGTCCTCGTCAATGGTTTTCCAATACCCCAGGCTCTCCGAGCGGTGCAGGCTGTTGGGCGAGGTGTGCAACACCAGGTGGAACTCTTCCGTAATAGTGCGAATGCGCTGCAGGGTACGGCGCAACAGCGCACCCAGATCGCGCATGGTCCCCGGCCGGGCCAGTGCAAAGCGTTCGAAATTGGCTTCATGCGTGCGCGGCAGGACCCAGGTCTCGTAGGGTACACGCGGCGCATAAGGACACATCGCCAGGTAATCGCCGCGCACCTCTACGACGCGCTGATCTTGACGTAGTTCCTGCGAAATGATGTCGCAGAATACGCAGCGTTCCTTCTGCTCAAAGTAATCGCGTCCGGCGCGCAGTTCGTAGAGCACGCGCCGCGGCACAAATGTGGTCGCCGTGAGCTGCGAGTTGGGATGCTCGAACTCCTGCCCCGCACTGATCCCGTGGTTCTTGAAAATACTGATGTACTTGAAGCGCTGGTCCCGCTTGAGGTCCTGGATGCGGTGCGCCGCCAGCAGGAGGAATTGCTCAATTTCCGCATCGCTCGCGTTCCAGAGGTGGCCGTCATGGCGGCGGTTCTCCACCAGCACTTCATGCGCCCCCACCGAGCGCATGCGGTCGTAGATGCCATCGGCCCGGCGCGAGGGTTCGCCTTCGATGCGGTACAAGGCCATGGGATGCACCACGGCGCGCGCCGACCACGGCCCACCGTCCGCTGCGGCCGCGCTCGACACCAGTTGCGGCGATGCGGGAGCCTCCGGGCAAAACGAACAGGGTCCCTCGGAACGAGGCGCGGCGTCGGGAACGTCGTCCCCGGTGATCACCCAGGAGCGGGTGATGGGATCTTTGCGGAGCTCCATGCCTGTAGGAGATCATTGCTGCGGAGTGCGCGTCAACTGTGATTTCCACCGCCGAGGTCCGGCATTGTCGTTTGTTATAATCCGCCCACGAAGCCGCTTGAAATGACCGAGCCGTCCACGCCGTTGATGCGGCAGTACGCCGCCATCAAGAAGGAGCACCC
>JAIQET010000082.1 GCA_020073645.1 Terriglobia bacterium
TTCTCTTCCTTCTCGAACTTGCGCTCGCCATGCACGGTCAGAGTGTTGTCCTCGATGCGGACATCAATGTCCTTCTCGTCGATGCCCGGGACTTCAATTTTCAGCGTGATGTTGTGCTCGTCCTCGTAGACGTCCACGAGCGGGGCAAAGCCAGTGGTGGTTAACGCTTCCTCCCGGCCCTCAGGTCCGAACGTGTCCCGTAACAACCGGTTCATGCGGTCCTGCAGGGTGGTGAACTCACGGAAAGGCTCCCAACGGGTCAAAACTGTCATGACTTTACTTCCTCCTTCTGAGATCTACGTGTATGGCTTCTGTCGCCTGCTTAGATGATCGAATTAGCGTAATAGAAGCATAAAACTTGAGTGTATTATTGTCAATTACTATAATGTACATCATTTTCAATTATTTACATTGACTATGGCGGCCTTCAGGTAGCCCGTCTCCGGCACATTCAGCATGATTGGGTGGTCTCTCGCCTGGCCTCGGACCTCCAGCACCCGCAAGGTCCGGTGCGCATCATTGGCCGCACTAGCGAGCATTGCAAGAAAATCGGCCAGGCTTACGTGATAGGAGCAGGAGCAGGTCACTAGGACTCCCCCCGGTCGCAGCATCTTCAGCGCCCGCAGGTTGAGTTCTTTATAACCGCGTAGGGCCGTCTCCAGGTTGCGCTTGCCCTTGGCGAACGCTGGAGGATCCAAAACAATGGTGTCGTACTGCCGCCCGGAGGTGGCGTAGTCCTTGAGCAGGTCGAAAGCGTTGCCTTCGATCCACTCGATCTCCCGACCATTCAGCGCCGCATTCTGCTCCGCCATCTCGAGTGCAGGACGCGAGCTGTCCACACCGGTCACCGCAGAGCAACGCGGCGCCAGGTGCAGTGCGAAGCCACCCTGGTAGCAGAACACATCCAAGGCTTCGCCGCGGGCGTATTGCGCCGCCGCGGCATAGTTCTCGCGTTGGTCGAGGAACGCCCCGGTTTTCTGCCCCTGCAGCGCATCGTACTGAAACTTCACCCCGTTCATGGAAAAAACCGTGCTGTTCTTCTCGCCGTGAATCAGGCCCGAGGAACGCGGCGGAAGCTGCTCCAGTTCCCGCACTCTGGGATCGACCCGCTCGGCGATGGCCGCAGGCTGGAGCCGCTCGTTCAGTTCAGACACGATTGTCTGCCGCACGGGCTCGGCGTCCATCGCCTGGGTGAGCACCTGGAGGGAAAGCAGGTCGTTGTAGCGGTCTACGATCAGCCCAGGGAGAAAGTCAGCCTCGCTGAAAACCAGGCGATAGGCATCCGTGTCCCGCACCACTCGCTCGCGATAGGCAATCGCCGCCTGGATGCGCTCCCGCAGCAGACTGCTCAGGTCGGGCACTACGTCGCGCGAGATCATGCGGATGGCAATCTGAGAGGAGTTGCTGTAGAGCGCCGTGCCCAGAACCTTGCCGCGCTCATCAGCCACGCTCACCAACGCGCCCGGAGGAACTGCGTTCGCCGCAACATCGGAGCGGTAGACCCACACGTGGCCGTCTTTGAGACGGGTCGCCCCGCGGGGCGACACCTTCACGACGGGAAGTCCTGCGGCCGAGGCGGCGGATTGCTTGGGCATGAGGGAATCTTAAACCCACGAGGAGGGAGTCGATGAGAGACTGAAGGCTGGATCGCTAACTTGCCGCAGGATGCTCCGACGGAACTGCATCCGCGGGCTCGTGCTTCGCGGAGCCGTGGCCCTTCGCGGCGTCGGAGCGGGCGGCCTGCAGGTCGGTGTGGAGCACGTCGAGCGCGGGCGTCGGCATCTCCGCACCCCACTCTTCTATCTCGTCCGCCTCCCAGCTTCCATTCAAGCGGATGGCGTCCGCAAGGTCCTCAGGGAAAGCCAGGAGATACTTGCCCTCGCGAATCAATATATCGCCGACCTTCCTCCCGGTATTGAAGTCGTATACCCGGCGGCTGGAGGTGTCCGCGTCGTTGATGAATCCCAGCAGAACCTCGCCGTGATCACCGTACTCGGAGCGGTAGAACCAGGCTTGGGGCGCATCGGTCTTGGGACGAGCGCGCCGGCGATGGTGCGGCGCGGTGGAAGGTTCCGCGGGCACTTCGTGTGCCGGATCGAAGTACAGCACCCTCTGGCACGACTCGCACATGAGGATGCTTCCGCCGCGCACCTCGTTGTAGGTCTGCGGCCGCAGCATCACCTGGCATCCCATGCACTTCTGCCCGCGCGCTTCTGCCAACCCGGTGCCTCGGAACTTGGACACTCGATCGTAATGGCGAAGCAGGTCCGCATCCACTCCGGCCCGCGCCTTATCGCGTTTGGCATTCCACTCGGCCAACTGCTTTTCGTCTTCGGCAGTGCGCTGGCGGGCTTCGGCTTTTTCTTTCTCGATCTCCGCCATTTCCTCTTTCAATTCCACTTCGGCGGCCTTCACGGCTTTTTCGCGGGTCTCGGCGTTGATCATCAGCTCCAGAATCTTGTCCTCGTTGCCGCGGATTTCCTGCTCGGCAAACTGGATCTCGTGCAGCAGCGCCTTGTACTGCTCGTTGGTCTTGACGTCGAGGGACTGGTCGCGATACTTGGAGATTTTCTGCTGCAAATCCGTGATGGCGGTTTCGTACTTGCGGCGGGCGGCCTCGTCGGCTTTGACGGCCGTCTTGGCGTTCTCCAGGATGGCCCTGGTCCCGGCCAGCCTTTCTTCAATGGCAGCCACCCGCTTGGGCAGGGCGGCAATTTCGTCCTTCAGGCGCAGGATCTCCCGGTCGGCCTGCTGCAGATCCATCAGGTTTTGTACGTCAGGGAGCATGGTGGGAACGGCTGAAGTGATTTTAGCACGTGGAACTTAAGGTCAGCCTGCCGTAGTGCCGCCGTCCCGGCGACCAAGGTACAAATGATACGGCAGAGCAAACCCGAGGATTGGTGGTGTAATCTGGAATTTAGTCGGGATGTGGCGTAAAGTGCTGGCCGTGCGAACCCTAATCTGCTGTGCCGTTCTCTTTGCCGTGTGCGGCGCCAACGCCTCCGCGCAAGATGACGACGTTTACGGTTTCACGACGAAACAGCTCCAGTCAGCCTTGGTCAGCAGCGGCTTGGCACCCCAAAGGCTCTACAGTGTCCAAACCTTCGGTTCCGGTGACACAGAGCGGCCTGCGTATATGGCAGTTCTCAGCAGTTCGCGTTCGGGCTGGCACGTGACGGTCTTTCATCGGGTTCAAGAGGGATTCAAGGTTGAATGGAGTTCTCATCAGCTGCCAGTCGAGTTTTCTGTTTCTTCACCTGACAATTTCTCCGTTGAGGATATTGGAGACGAATCTACCGTCAGGTTTTCCGGCTGCGCTCCACACCGTTGCGCTGGCGACTACGAAGGTTTCCTCTTGTATTCCACTCTTCGGAAACAAGCCTTCTTCGCGCTGCTGACGCAGCAGGAAAATCAACCCAGACGAGTCACCTTTTCGCCCAATGCGCTGCAACCAATGAACCAGAACTACAAAGATGCTCTGCAAAGGACTGTTGACGAAGTGGTCCGGCGAACCGAGTTGAAGTAACTGTTGATAAATCGCCACTTCACCAACAATTGCCAAGGGCCGCACAAGTACGAGCCAAGTTCAGCCAGTTCTTTAGTCGCACACCGCAAACGCCCGCACCGGGAACGACGTCCCTCCCCGAATTGCAGGTGGCGCTGCAAAGAAACAAAACCCTCGCCCACTCAGCTGCTCCAACCCCCGCAGGTGCTCCACGATCGGGATGCCCGCCGCCAGCAAAATGGAATGCGCCGGACGTGCCGGATCCTGCATGTTGTCTATGTTGGCGCAGTCAATTCCCACCAGCTCCGCGCCGGCGTGCACCAGGTGCTCGCAGGCTGCCGCCGTGAGGAACGGGCCGGAGCGAAAGTATCCACTCGAACCCCAATGCTTCGCCCATCCGGTGTGTACCAATACCGCTCTTCCCCGCAGCGCCATACCAGCAAAGACTCTGGCTTCAATGGAGCCATCTTCCGGGGCTGCGATTAACGCACCCGGCAGATCCACCAGTCGTTCCAGCGGCACATCGGCCAGGTCGGCGCCGTCCGGATAACGATGGAACGGCGCGTCTACGTAGGTTCCGGTGTTGCCGCCGATTTCGTAGGACGCGATCTGAAAGCTGGTGCCCGGCGCATAGTGCGCGTGCTTCGCCGCGTCGCCATGCGCCAGGAAGGTGTGAAACTTCGGCACGGGGAGTCCAGGATACGACGGCATCCCCGCCTCCAGCCGGTGACTGAGATCAATGATCATGACGGTTTAGAGTAGCAATTCCTACGTCCTTCAGAAAGGCGTCATCCCGAGCCGCCCGGCGAGGGACCTCGCGCGCGGCGGCATTGCCCTCGCACACGGGACACTGCCGCCGCACGCCGGACCCTTCGCCCTCTCGGGCTCAGGATGACGCCGGCTTTTAGAGCATAAGACCTGCGTTCCCATAAGGTTGCAACGACCCCACCGAACAGGCTACCCCCGTGATTTAAGTCACAGCGCCCGGTGAGGTCGCCAGCTAGGCTGGGGATGGTCAGGTAAGACTATGGCGACTCAACTTCATACTGAAATCATTCCCGAAATGCCGCCGCTGCTTCCTCCGACTCCGCAGCCGGCAGCTCCAAGACCAAAGCAGAGCAAGCCCAAGAAAAAACTGGTACGCCGCACCGAGCGCGATTACTCGCAGGCGCTGCGTCGCAGTTTTCAGTTTGCCTTCCTGCTGCTGAACCTCTACCTGGGCCGGACGTTTTACCTATGGGTGCGCCACTTCGAAACTGGCGCCGGGACGTCAGCGGTCACGCGTCCTGCCGGGGTGGAAGGCTATCTCCCCATCGCCGGCATGATGAACTTCAAGTACTGGCTGCTCACCGGGCACGTGCCTGCCCTGCATCCCGCGGCCATGTTTCTGCTCATAACCTTTGCCGCGATCGCATTCTTGTTCCGCAAAGCGTTTTGCAGTTGGCTGTGCCCGGTAGGCACCATTTCGGAATACCTGTGGCGCGCGGGACAGAAACTTTTCCGCCGCAACTTCTATTTGCCGCGCTGGTTCGATCTCCCACTGCGCGGGCTGAAGTACCTGCTGCTGGGATTTTTCGTTTGGGCGGTCTCCACCATGTCGGCCGATGCGATCAACGGCTTCATGCGCAGCCCGTACGGCGTGATCGCCGACGTGAAGATGCTCAACTTCTTCCGCTTTATCGGCGAGACCGGCCTGATTGTGATCGGCGTGCTGGCGCTGGCGTCGGTGTTCGTACAGAACTTTTGGTGCCGCTATCTGTGCCCCTACGGTGCGCTGCTGGGGCTGACGTCGCTGTTCAGCCCGCTGCGTATCCGGCGCGAGGCCTCGGCTTGCATTGATTGCGCCAAGTGCGCCAAAGCTTGCCCGTCGGCGTTGCCGGTGGACAAGCTGGTGACCATTAAATCCGCCGAGTGCACGGGATGCCTGGAGTGCGTCGCGGTTTGTCCGGCCCAGGGTGCGCTGCAAATGTCGTTGCCCATGTGGGGCCGGGTCTCAGCCCCGGCCAAGCCGAGTGAAGCTCGGCAGCCATTCGACCGTCGGCTGCCTGCCTGGGCCATGGCCGCCGGCATCGCCGCCCTGTTCTTCGGCATCGTCGGATTCGCCAAGACCGCGGGCTACTGGCAGACCACCGTGCCCAACGCCGTCTATCAGCAACTGGTGCCCCACGCCGAGGAAGCCACACATCCCATGCCGGGAGACCCCGGGCTTAACTAGCATTGTTGCGGCCGCTGCGTTGCCCTCACTGGCAGCCAGTGAATGGCAGCGTAGCTGCCGTCACGCTGCCTCCAGCAGTTCCAGTCAGTGGAAGATTCATGTCGGTCATGTTGGTCTGCAAATTCGGCTGCGTGCAGTTCGCCAGATTCGTCCCGACAATGAATGCATTCGCATCCACGGTGTAGCCCACTGGCCCGGGAGTGGGCGGAGCCGGCGTCTGATTACCGCCTGAATTGAAAGCCCCAATGCTGGGATTGGCCGCAGGAACCGCGAGCGTATAGTTCACGCAGTCGGTGTTTGCCGGACAGGACGCGTCGGGAACCGTCCCGAGGGTCGCCGTGGACGCTGACTGTTGTGCCAGGGGAACCGTCACCAGCAGGTTGGACCCGATCGACTGCAGCGCAGAAACGGACAGGTCTACAGCAACGGGGGCGCTGCCGGTGCTGGAGGTGATTTCACCCGTAATCGAGGCCGGGAGTGCCGCCGCTGTCAGCGGAACAGTACCGAGAGTGTTTCCTGGTTGCACCCCAGTAATCACTGTGGCCGCGTACGCCGTGCCCACTCCGTTCACCGCCGTGACCACCACGTCGTAGGTGCCCGCCGCCACAGGACAAAAGGCAAATCCGCCGTTCGATCCGGTGACCGTCTCCATGATCACGCGGTCGACACCGTTCTGGTTCTGCTCCAGCGCGACCACAGTATTGCCGCCCGCGATGGGCTGCAGGGTTACGCTATCCACCACTGTGCCGCTGATGGAGGTGGATGAGGATTGCAGCGCAACCTCGCCCCCATGCAGCACCGGTTTGAGCCGGTACTGGCCATTGCCCTGAGCCACAATGGAGGCACAGGCATTGAAATCAATATTGAGGTCCTTGTTGTCACCGGCGGCGACCACGAACTTCCCACCTGCTAGTTGTCCAGACGGAATCTTGATGCCGGTCTTAGCTTGCGAGGAGAGTTCCAGAGGGATCGGAGTACTCGGGTCGCTGGTTAGCATGAGGCAGTTCGCGGTGGTGCTGCACTTGTTGTTCGGCACCGCGGTGCTGTTGTCGGCCAGGAAAATCCGAACCTGCTGATAGGTGCCCGGCTGAATCCCGGTGGATCCGAGCATAGCCAGAAAGCACTGGTTGGCCACACCCAGCAGATCGACTTGCGCAGGATTGTTGGGGAGATTGGGAGTCAGGTCCACCCAGTTGGGGTCGTTGTTACCTGCGTTCGCGCTGGTGTGAATTTGCACATCGGTAATGGTGACGTAGACGTGGCTGTACGGTCCCTGGGGTCCGGCACAGGTCGGGGGATCGCTGATGCTGACGCTGACGGTTGCCATGTTGGAGGAACTTGCACTGCCGCCTCCACAGCTCAGAAGAACAATGGCGGTCGCGACGAGAATGGAAATTAGCGCGAAGTAGTAGATGGGACGCATAGGGTCGGCCCTCCCTGGGTCGGAAGTCCTTGCCGATATGGCACAGACAATCGGAATCCTACGGTTGGCCACCGGGAGACAGCCTGGGATTCCGCGAGGAATAGAGCACTCCTCGTGCCGCTCTTGCCGGGGTGGAAGGCCGAGACGCGTCAATCACTTACGGGGAGTGTGGCCAGGATTGACAAGAAATCGGGTAATTGAGAGCTGGTAGTTCTTACACAACTAGACAAAAGCCTTGAGGGGCGCGGCTTTCGCGCCCCCGCTTGCTGATCGCTGAACTGAAGGCCGACGGGCCGCTACTGAATCAGCTCCCCGTTCCCATTCTCCTCTACCGGTGGGATCACCACCGCCGCCGCCACGCGGTCTCCCGGCTCAAGCTGCAGCAGCCTTACCCCCTGCGCCGCCCGTCCGGATTCGCGGATAGTGCTCGAGTCGGTGCGGATAATCTTGCCGTACTGGCTGATCAGCATCACTTCGGATTTCTCGCTCACCTGCGAGATGCCGACCACTTTGCCGTTGCGTTCGGTGGTCTTGACGTTGATCACTCCCTTGCCGCCACGGTTGGTCAGGCGGTACTCGTCAGCGGGGGTGCGCTTGCCGTATCCGTTTTCGGTGACCGAGAGGATGAGCGAGCCCTTTTCCGGAACCAGGTCCGCGACCTCGGGAGCGACGTCCCCGGACTTCTTGGCGCCCTTGTCCACTTCCGCTTTCACCTCCGGCTTCAGCGTGGTGGCCATGCCGACGATGTAGTCTTTCTCCTCCAGGTTCATGCCGCGCACGCCGGTGGCGTTGCGGCCCATAGAGCGCACATCATTTTCGTCGAAGCGGATGGCTTGGCCGTCGTGCGAGGCCAGGAAGATGATCTGGTTGCCGTCGGTCAGCGAGGCCGCTACGAGCTCATCGCCCTTCTCGATGTTGATGGCGATGATGCCGCGTGACATGACGTGCGAGAAGTCCTTCACTTCGGTCTTTTTCACGGTACCGTTGCGGGTGGCGAAGAAGACGTACCTGCTCTCTTCTTCCAAGTCGCGCACGGCGAGCATGGTGCGCACGGTCTCGCCGGGCTGCAAGGCGACCAAGTTGCCTACATGTTTGCCTTTGCCGGCTGCGCCGACGTCGGGGATTTCATAGACCTTCAGCCAGTACACGCGTCCAGTATTGGTGAAGATGAGAATGTAGGCGTGGGTCGAGGCAATGAACAGATGCTCGACGAAATCCTCGTCGCGCGTCTTCATGCCGGTGCGTCCGGTGCCTCCGCGGCGCTGGCTGCGATAGGTGGAGATGGCCGTGCGCTTGAAATAGCCGCCGTGGCTGACCGTGACTGCGACTTGCTCATCTACGATTAGGTCTTCGAGCTGGATCTCGGCAGCTTCGTCCTGGATCACGGTGCGGCGCTCGTCGCCGTACTGCTTCTTCACCTCTTCCAGCTCTTTCACGATCACGCCGCGCAGCTTTTTCTCTGACGCAAGAATGGACTCGTACTCGGCAATATTCTCGCGGGTCACGCCCAACTCTTTGGTGATTTCGTCGATGGAAAGCCTGGTCAGGCGGTGCAACTGCAATTCGAGGATCGCGTCGGCTTGGATGCCGGTGAACGGCTTCTCCGGATCGAGCTTGGGAGCGCGGCCGGTAGTGTTGATGTCAATCTTCTTGCCGGCAAAGTAGGTGACCAGATTATCGCGCGCTTCGGCGCGGTTAGCGCTACCGCGGATGATGACGATCACGTTGTCGAGGTGATCAAGCGCGGTGATGTAGCCCTCGAGGATGTGTTCACGCTCTTTCGCCTTCATCAGCAGGAAGGCGGTGCGGCGGCGGACCACGTCCACGCGGTGGTCAATGAAGTGCTTGATGGCCTGGACCAGGCCCAGCTCCTTGGGTTGGCCGTTGACCACGGCCAGAAGGATCATGCTGAAGCTTTCCTGCATCTGGGTGTGCTTGAAAAGCTGGTTGAGCACGATCTGGGCTTCGGCGCCGCGCTTCAGTTCGACCACGATGCGCATGCCGTCACGATCGCTTTCGTCGCGGATGTCGGAAACGTCGTCGATGTCTTTGTTGTTGACCAGTTCGGCGATGCGTTCGATCAGCTTCGCCTTGTTCACCTGGTAGGGGATCTCGGTGACGATGATCGCCTGCCGCTCTTTGGTGATGTTCTCAATCGCAGCTTTGGCGCGCATCATGAAGCGGCCGCGGCCGTTCTTGTAGGCCTCAAAGATTCCGCTCTTGCCGTGGATAATTCCGGCCGTCGGGAAGTCCGGTCCCTGCACAAATTTCAGCAGCTCGGCGAGTTGGGCAGCCGGATTGTTGACCAGCGTAATGGTCGCGTCGACGATTTCGGTCAGGTTGTGGGGCGGAATGTTGGTCGCCATGCCCACGGCAATTCCGTTCGACCCATTGACCAGCAGGTTGGGAATGCGCGAAGGCAGGACAGTCGGCTCGACGTTGGAATCGTCATAAGTAGGAACGAAGTCCACCGTATCCTTGTCGATGTCCGCGTTCAAATCTTCCGCCATGCGGGTCAGGCGGCATTCGGTGTACCGCATGGCCGCAGGCGGGTCGCCATCCACCGAGCCGAAGTTCCCTTGTCCATCCACCAGCGGGTAACGCAGGGAGAAGGTCTGCGCCATGCGCACCATCGCATCGTACAGAGCGGCGTCACCGTGCGGGTGATACTTGCCCATGGTCTCGCCCACTACTTTGGCGCACTTCACGTACTTGCGATTGTGCAGCAGGCCCATATCGTGCATGTGGTAGAGAATGCGCCGGTGCACGGGCTTCAATCCGTCGCGCACGTCGGGCAGGGCGCGGCCGATGATCACCGACATGGAATAGTCGAGATACGACCGCCGCATCTCCTCTTCAATGTTGACGGGTTGAATGTTGGCCGCGCCGGGGCCGCCACCGTCGCCGGGGGGAGTCAATGGAAGTTGGGGATTATTTTCGTCAGCCATCCGTTAGCTCTCAGCTCTCAATAACTTCTTGTTTTGAGACGCACAAACCTCGCGTCTTCCGCGGTGCTTTTCGGGTCTCGCGGGAATACGCTAAACGATTGCATTTGCAGGAAGTTAAGTCGCTCTTGGAACGTAGAGATTATACCATGCCGGGAGGTGTTCTTGCTGGCTCGGAGGGGTTACTCAAACGCTTCTGGGACGGGAGTTTACGCGGCGCTCGTCGACACGGAGAACGCGGCCTTAAGGACCAGTTCTTAGTTGCAGATTACGGCCGGGTCACGACTTCGTTGGGGCCGGCGGGCAGGATGAACTTCACACCGCGCTGCTGGTTGGCTTCGAGAGTCGCGGGGACGTCGAGGGCGGATAGCTGAATCTGCTTTGTCCAGTATCCGTCCATCCAGTAGTCACCGTGGGCATACATCACGCCGCGGATAATCGCATAGTCGCGCACTTCCTCACGACTCCCATCGCGAAAGATCAGCACCGCGGGCAGCAGATCCCGCGCGGAAGCGGGAGCAGCCCGGTTGCTGGAGGTGGCGGCGTAATCCGGTTGTGCAGGAGTTGAGCGATTCTCGTTCCCCGTCACCCGCACGTAGCGATCCCCCTGCCATTCAATCATCAGCGGCCCGGGTTTGACGGCATCCGAAGCCTCTGGAACCGCGGGCTGCTGCACTACCACCACCTGCGGCGGCGGGACCTGTACCACCACTGGTTCCGAAGGATAGTCGGGAAACAAGAAAGGCGTGCCAAGGAAGATTGCACGGTGCGGGACGAAAGGCGGCTGCGCACCGGCAAATCTCACTCCGCTGGGGACGGGAAAACCTGTACCCACAGCGGTCAGTACGGGAGGGTTCACCCCACCACCCATCTGGGCGCTGGCAGCGGGCAACAGAACCGCCACAGCAAAGAGCACGAAGGCCCAGCGCCTATGCATAGATCAATTCACTTTGGAGGGCGGCACCTTAAAATCAATGCCGCGGTCGTCGTTCTGTTGTGCAGTGGCGGTCAGGTCCAGATCGGAAAGCGGGATCTTGTGGCGCCGTCCCTCCGACAGGTCGTAGAGCGTGTCTCCCACGATGGCGTAGTTTTCCACCTCGGCCTGATGGCCGTCCTTGAACACCAGCACCGTCTTGGGCTGGTCGGCGACGGGCGTCTCGGCCGGCGGCGCTGCGGGCTCGGGCGCTACTTCGGCAGCCCGTTCATCCCGAGGTGGCGCCTCAGAACGGAGTTCGCCACGGTATGCCGTTCCCGGACCGCGCCGGTCAAAGATGGTCGGCCCGCCGCTGTAGTCTTCCGGTTCCTCGACTGATGTGTCCTCGACCGGAACAGCATACGGAACGGCATAGGGTACCGGATAAATCGCTACCCCTCCCTGAAGGAACTGGTTCCGATCACGATCATGATCGCGGTCACGATGATGATGCGGGAACAAGGGCGGATTCGGATTCACCGGAAACAGCGGGTTAATGCAGCAGTTCAGGGGGAAGAAGGTGTTGTTCGGTACCAATCCAAGCGGACCGATCGACGTGACGCTGGCCGGGATTCCCTGGGGCTGATTGAAGTGGCCGCCAAAACCTATCGAGGTGACCGAGGCCGGCACGCCGTTGATTTGTGCCACAAGCGCCGGTACCAGAACCAGCGCCAATACTGCGACTGTAGCCAGAATCAGCCGCTTCATACAGGCATCATACCGCAGTTCCTTCACCATGGCGCGCCCTCCCCGAGCAAACTTCTCTACCTATTAGAATTCCCCGGGAGGGGGAAAGTTGCGTAACCCAAGTGAATTACTTCGGTTCCCAGGCCCGGGCCGGGAAGGGGACAGGCAAATCAGACTAAGTGGCTGAAAATGCGGGCCCAGGGAGGAAGTGCAGAAGCTCAGATCTCCTTCCGCCGCAGTTCCACGCTGCCGTTGACTGTATCCACGCGCAGGTCGCGGCCACCGTTGCCGATCCGTCCGCTTACCAGACGTCCGCCCAGGCTGCCCTTTACGGTGAGCGGGAAATCCGAGTTCAAGCTTCCGTTTACCGAGCGGAAGGAAACGTCGGCGCTCAGGTCGCCCGGCATTTCCAGCCGGATGGAGCCGTTGACCGTGCTGATGTGCAGGGTGCCGGTCCAGTCCGCACTTCCCATGGCGGCTTCAATTGACCCGTTCACCGTTGACACCTCAGCCCAGGAAGCGGTGGAGACTCGCACCCGGCCATTGACGCTGCTGGCATGCACGAAGCGGCCCATGTTTTCGGCGATCACACTGCCATTGACGTTTTGTCCGGAGAACCGCAGGTTGCGCGGCAGTTTCACATGGAAGTCCACCTTGGTGTCGTCGCCGTGGGTATTGTTGGTGTGCCATTCGCTCCCTGGTTCGCAGTGCCCAGACGCGTGCTGCCCGGGATAAATCGCGCAGATGGTCACTCCATTGGCATGCTGCGCGACCTCAATCTTGACTTCATCGGCGCGCGGACCGCTCTTTTCGGCAGTGACCTCCACCTCGTCGCCGGTGGCCGGCTGCGCCTCGATGGCGCCGTTGATGCCTTTGATCTCCACAATGTTCTCGGGGGCGAGCTTCCCGCTCCAGTGGAACTCCCTGCTTTGCGTTTGCGTCCAGGCAGCCGTCGTAAGCAGCACAACCGCCAGTGTCAGCAGCCGTTCGTAGTTTCTTGAGGCATGCATACCGGGGATCTCCTACATCTCAGACGCGGATACGGCCAGTCTGTGAGCAGAGTTCCGGCAAATCACGGCGGCGTCACCCCCGCCCCAGGCGCGCCAGCTCTATCACATTCCACAGAGCATAGGCGGTGAGCAGTCCCCAGATGCAGGCCTGCACCAGGGTGCGGTAAGCGGTCTCCAGGAGATCCGCGCTCACGCCGGCGACAAAGACGAACAGGAACGGCACCGCCATCAGGCGAAACCCGAGACCGGGGTAATGCGGTGCGAGCAAACCCAACACCAGGAATAGCAGCGCAACCAACAGGGGCGCGGTGTTACCGAAATACCGCGCACGCGGCCAGGCGATGTAAACCGCTAATGCGGCCGGCACTCCAAAAACCAGCGCCGGACTGTGAGATGCCAACTGGATCAGTAGTTCCCGGTAAGCGCCTGGCATTGCGAAAGCCCGCCAGGTAGTTTCGAAAAAGTGAGCGTGGCGCATGCCCTGCCAGAACATCTCGGCGTGGAAGAAGTACGACGCATAGAGAAGCAGCAGCGCCAGCCCACCGCTTGCGGCCCAGATCGCCAGCGCTGCCGTTCGCCGCGTGGGAGCCACATACAACATGAAGGCCAGTACCGCCGGAACCAGAATCACCAGGGAGAATTGCGATCCCACCGCCAGGGC
This sequence comes from Terriglobia bacterium, assembly GCA_020073645.1. Classification (GTDB taxonomy): domain Bacteria; phylum Acidobacteriota; class Terriglobia; order Terriglobales; family Acidobacteriaceae; genus JAIQET01. The sequence continues at coordinate 13,420 of JAIQET010000082.1, forward strand.
CAGCGAGAGCCCCAGCAGCACCATGCGCCGCCAGTTCCACAGGACTACTTCGCGCGGCGCATAGAGCGTGTGGGCAACGGCAATGGCCGTAAAGATCGCGCCGAACGCGCCCCAGGCGGCACCCACCTCCGGCTGCGCCAGCCATCCCGCGCTGGCCCGCAGGATGCCGGGAGAAAAGCAATACAGGGTGAGGGCGATATAGCCGCCCGCATTGCCGTACAGCCGCCGCGCTACGTACCACAGCGAAGCGCCCAGCAGGAGCGCAAACACCAGGTACGGGGCTTGCACCAGCCATTCCGGATGCGGAAGCGCATCCTCTTGCAGCGCTTGTGGCCACGGCAACAACGGCGCCGACGCGATCAGGTACCACATAGGCGAATGATTCGGGTCATAGCCGCCGTTGCGGGCGAAATCAAAAGGAGCCAGTTCCTCGCCGGTCGCAGCCTGGCCCTCGGCATGCGCAGCGCCCGCGATCTGCTCGCCTTTCCACTGCCGCAAGCCTTCGCGAATGCGGAACCCTTCGGCGCTCTCAGCTCCGGGATGCCGTGGCTTGCGGCCCACCAGCCATAGACACTGGGCGAACAGCGCGAGCAGCAGCAATCCCGCCAGGAACTGCGGCTGGCCAAAGCGTTCGCGTGTGAAAAATCCGCCCATCAGGGGAAGGCGAGTGTTTTACCATGTCCGGGGAGCAATCAGGAAACTTCCGCGATGGACGAACCGAAAGAGAGCTCGCCTCCGGCGGCAGAGGAGTTCCCTTCAGATTCACTCACGAACTGCTAAAACATACTCATTCTAACCTCCGGGATGCGGAGGCAATTTGTCAAGGCATTAGAGTAACCAAGGACAGCGCCGAAATAAGATCCCTTCAGCGAGCAGCATCAATTCTCTCCAAATCATTCCTGAAGATACCCCACCTGCTCAAGGTTGGCCTTACAGAAGTGCAGCTGGCTCAACAGATCAGCCAAACTATCTATTCGAGCGGCGCGGAATTTGTCACGGACATTCTCGTTCAATCTGGAGCATTTGCCGCTGATCCTCACCATCTTCCGTCTGCAAGGAGGCTGAAACGAAAAGAGAGTATCGTGATCGACACAGCGTGTTCCTACTCCGGTTACTATGCTGACATAACACGAACTTTCAACATAGGCCACACCCCCGAGCTTGAAGGAATCTACGAGAATGTCCTTGCCGCCGAGGAAGCGGCTATCAAGGCCTCCAAGAGTGGAGTTGCGGTTGGCTCGATTGATGCAGCAGCCAGAAACCATCTCAAGCGAGCCAAGCTTGATGGATATTTCATTCACAGGACCGGTCACGGATTGGGGCTCGAAGTGCATGAAGCCCCATACATTGTTGCCGATGGTGCTGAGATCATTCAGCCCTCTATGGCCTTTACGATTGAACCAGGTGTCTATCTTCCAGGGAAGATGGGCGTTAGAATCGAGGACGATGTACTCTCGACGTCCCAGAACTGTCGGGTTTTGACAAGAACCCTTCCAAAGGAATTCGAGTGGTGGAAATAGGTTGAACAAAATCTCCGGCGTGAAGGGAGGCTGAGCGGTTAGCGCCCTACCGACTGACAGCTCAAACAAGTCTTGTTTTCGCAAGCCAACGCCATGTGATCTTGACCTAACATCGATTCAGCACACTCGATCAACAGCTTCATCGGATATACCTGAATCTGTGCACGCCCGATTGTTGTCCTCGCGCCGATGCTTGATGGTAGATTGATTTTGACTTTGTCAAACCCGTTACTGCATCCCATCCCTAGAACTTCAACCCAAACCTGTCCTTTTGATCCAACCGTGAG
>JAIQET010000083.1 GCA_020073645.1 Terriglobia bacterium
CTTGGCGTACTGCCTATCAGGCACAAGACCAATAGAGGATTCAAGCCCCACGTTTCATTGACTTTTAATCGGGAGAAAAGGATTGCTTTTGCAATAGACACCACGAACTCTCGCTTGGTTCAGCCCGATGCCTACCTGATCACCCATGCCCATTCGGACCATTATGGGAAATCTGCAATGCTCTCTGAAAGAGCGGTATGCTCAGAAGAGACCGCCCGCGCCCTTGAGATCCTTTATGGCAAGAAATACGCAGGTCAGACCTTTAAGCTTGGCGAGACTATAAACGTCTGCGGGGTCGACGTGACTACCTATCCAACCCATCATACCATCGGTTCCACGGCCTTTTGCTGGCAAAACGAGGTCGGGACACGGATCCTTGTCACAGGAGATGTGAAAGATGCGAATGACCTGCCCGAATGTGATTGCCTGGTCACTGAAGCCAACTACGGGGATCCCGGGGACCCCAATTGTCATTTCCAGGATGACATCAGCTCATTCAGGGAAGCGGTCGAAACTTATGAGGATATCGCTTTCGGCGCTTACGCTTTCGGGAAAGCACAGCGTGCCGTCAGGCTTCTGCGCGAGTCGGGTTACACCGGGGATATAGGCATGGATCCTGTATCGCTTGCTCTTACCAGAGGCCTGATGCAGGACATAGGGCATGTTGTGGATCTTGAGAGCGACTGCGGGATCCGCATAACCACGCCTGCTGAAATCCCACGGATCAGTGCCGCAAAGAAATTCATACTGACCGGAAGGCGTGATTACAGGATCCCAACGATAAACATCAGCGATCACATGGATGTTAACGGCTTGGTCGGAATGGTGCACCAGTGCGCCCCTGAAGCGGTAATCGTGTACCACCCGGCCGGTCACAGGCCGCTCAAGCTATCAGCTCATCTGAATAAATCAGGGATATACGCACGTGCACTTGAAGAGATAAATACCTGTATAGAAATATAATATTCCTTATTTTTATTATAAGTTAAATCATTTCCATATTTTCCCATTATAACTATTCGTAACAGGGCACCCAAGGCACCTATTTGAGATATGATGTGTACACTCCTTGCAGTTGCACCCGTTGCCGCAGGGCGGCGTGTCGCTGAAATCAAAGCTCATCTTCAACGGCATGATCAGGTCCTTCATGGGAGTGATCACGATGCTAACTTCGGCGCTCTTGACAAGAGGGTTGTTTCTCAGGTGCCCGTCCACGATAGCTTCGAGCGTGGCAATGTCCTCGCCAACGAAAAATAGGCACAGATTATGCTTCCCAGAAACGATAAGGCCATTCAGGAAATAAGGACAATCCTTGAAAATATCAAGGACGGATGACGTGTTACTTGCTATCACGTCCACCTTTGCCATGTAAAGGTTCACTTTTTTCAGGTTCATGCCCACAACGTGCGCCAGCGCACCTTTTTGCTTGAGTTTGTGTATCCTGGCGCTGACAGATGGCTGGGAGATATTGAGTTTTTCAGCTATATCTTTCTGTGATATTTCAGGGTTTTTCTCGAGCAGGGATAGAACTTCCCTGTCCCTTTTGTCAAGATCAAGAAATTCTCGCATATAATCCTGAATTCTCAGGAATGTATAAATATCTTACCTATATCTTAAAATTTATTTCCTCAATAATGCTATAAATTACAACCAATAGATTTATAAATTATCAAAGACAATCAATGCATGAAAAATATGAAGAGAAAAATCGTATCTATAGATGAGGAGAAGTGTAACGGCTGCGGCCTATGTGTCCCAAACTGTGCCGAAGGGGCGATAAAGATCATTGATGGAAAGGCAAAACTCGTGGATGACATGTTCTGCGATGGCCTGGGGGCATGTCTCGGGCACTGCCCGCAGGACGCAATTACAGTAATTGAAAGGGATGCACCCGAATTCAATGAGGAAGCTGTGAGAGAACATCTGGGCACAGTGACAAAAAAGCCTGTGACGGTTTCGCAATGTTCTGGCGCACGGTTTCGCTGAACAGGAAGGTTTCCTGGGGGACGAAGCCTATGTTGTGCCGCAGGAACGCGAGGGGAAATTCCCGGATGGGCTTGCCGTCAATCAGCACGGATTCCGGCGCAGCATCGTAGATGCGGGGAATCAGGTTGACCAGTGTGGTCTTTCCTGAACCTGTTGGGCCCACCACAGCGAGGCTGCTTCCCGCCGGAATGCGCAGGTTGACGTCGTGCAGAACGGGGGTCCCGTTGTAGGCGAAGTTCAGGCCGCGGAACTCGATGTCGCCACGGATCTCCTCCGGAGTGGCGGTGGCCTCACTGTCCGTGATCTCCGGCTTCTCCGCCAAAATTTCGTTAATCCTTCCCATCGAGGCCGTGCCGCGCTGGAAGATATTGATGACCCAACCCAGCGCGATCACCGGCCAGGTGAGCTGCACCATGTAGGTGTTGAACGCCACGAAGTCGCCTACCGTCATGCGGCCGTGCAGGACCTCGCGTCCGCCCAGCCAGAGCACGAGCACGATGGCCAAGCCGAGCATGGTCTCCAGCGTGGGCCACAGCATGCCCATCAGCCGGACCAGTTTCAGGCTGCGTGCAATGTATTCCTGGTTGGCCTTTTCGAAGCCGGCAATCTCAGCATCTTCCTGGACGTAGGCGCGGATGACACGGGCGCCGGAAAAGTTCTCCTGGGCACGCGCCGAGATGTCGGAGAACATCGCCTGGATCTTCTCAAACCGGTCATGAATTTGCCGTCCAAAATACTGAATCACGATGCTCACAATGGGCAGCGGCAGGAAGGCGTAAAACGTGAGCTTGGGGCTAATCGCAAACATGAAAACCAGGGCACCCGCGGTGAATACGATGGTGTTGGCCGAATACATGATCGCCGGACCGAGCAGCATTCGCACCGCGTTGAGGTCGTTGGTGGCGCGGGCCATGATGTCACCGGTGCGGGTGCGCTGGTAATAGGAATACGACAGGCTTTCCAAGTGGCGGAAAAGGTCGTTGCGCAGGTCGAACTCGATCTCGCGGGAGATGCCGATCACGATCCAGCGGGTAAGGAACTGGAAGATGCTCTTGGTGCCGGCCACCGCCAGCAGCAGCAGAGCGTAGGTCCAGAGCTTCTCGCGGGTTACGCCCATGTGCAGGTCGTCCACGGCACGGCGGATTACCTGGGGAAAGAGCACCCAGATCCCGTTGAGCAGCAAAACACAAAGGGAGCCGACCGCATAGCCGCGGCGATATTTCTTGAGATACGGAAAGAGGGGACGCAGGCTCTTGGGCAGCATGTGCTCCTAGTAGATGCGATTCTACCAGCACCGGCTTCAGTTTTGAGAGGGGAGAGAAAACTCGCCACAGAGACACAGAGTCACAGAGAAGAGGTTGTGTGCGCGCCCTCAGTTTCTCCGTGGCCCTGTGCCTCTGTGGTCAGAGCAATCGGGTGTTCTCAGTTCTGCGCCGGCGGCTCCTGCGAGTGCTTCATGAACCGTTCCTGCCGACGGTTCATGAAGTCCACCATCTTGGACTTCTGGTCCGGGGTCAGTACCTGGAACATCTCGGACTCGATCCTCGCCTTCTGCACTTCCATTTCGATCATGGTCTGGGCCTGTTGGGTGGCAATCTCACGGGCCTTGGCCTCATCGAAGGTTCCGCTTTGCACCAGTTGGCGCATGGCCTGGTGGCTCTGCCCCATTTGCTGGAACAAGGGATGGATCGTGGATTTCTCCTTGTCCATGATCTGCTTGATCTGCGTCTGTTGCGCGTCCGTCAGGTTGAGGTAGTCCGCGAAGAAACCCATCATGTGTTCGCCGAACATCCCATCGCCATGCATGTGCGCCGGCTTGACGGTCTGGGACAAGGCCAGCGCCGCCGCCAAAGTGATCGCAAGCACGGTAACCACTGCGGTAATACGACTCGACTTCATAGATCCTCCCGGGAGCTTTTCCCATTCCCCCGTCTGAATTTGCTTTCGTAGATAAGAACACTTTTCAGCGAAAAGTGCGGTAAAGAGTCGGTCAAGCAGAGTAAAGTTTTGTAAACCACGGCGGCTCCAAGAGTGACAATTCTTTACCCCCCGCCGCAACGGGCTGTTGTACAACATGTAGTAGGAGCATGGATCGGATCCTGGTCATTGACGACGACGTAGAACTCTGCGGCCTGGTCGGCGAGTACCTCGCGGCTGAGGGCTTTCATGTTGAGTCCGTCCATGACGGAGAGCGCGGCTTGCAACCGGCGCTGAGTGGGAATTATGTTCTGGTCGTGCTGGACGTGATGTTGCCCGGCATCAACGGCTTCGAAGTGCTGCGCAGAATCCGCAACAGTTCCCGCATTCCGGTGCTGCTGCTGACCGCTCGTGGGGAAGATGTGGACCGCATTGTCGGCCTGGAGATCGGCGCCGACGACTACCTGCCCAAGCCCTTCAACCCCCGGGAACTGGTGGCGCGAATTCACGCCATCCTCCGCCGGACCAGGTCCGCGGAAAAACCACAGAAGGCGCAACTTGCCGAGATCTTGCGGGTAGGCGACGTCGAACTCGATCCCGCCACGCGCACCGTGCGCCAAGCGGGCAAGCTGGTCGAACTCACATCGGTGGAGTTCAACCTTTTGCAGGTCTTGCTCAGCGAGGCAGGGCGTGTCGTGACCCGCGAGCGGCTGGCGGATTCCGTCTTGAGCCGCAAGTTTTCTCCTTTTGACCGCAGCATCGACATGCACGTCAGCAAAGTGCGGAAGAAGCTGGGCGATTCCGAGGGCGAAACCGAGCACATCAAGACGGTTCGTGGCGTGGGCTACATCTTCGCGCATCCCCGTGAGAAGGTGAGGAGTGGGACGCCGTGAGGAGCCTATTTGTCAAAATCTTTCTTTCCTACTGGATGGCGCAGGCCCTGTTTCTGGTACTGGCCATCCTCGTGACTATGGCGATGCGTCCCACGCGGGAGCTGGCAACGGTGGAGACGCTGGCGCCCAATTTCTTGAGCGAAGCAGTCCAGGCCTACCAGAGCGAAGGAGAAGAGGGAGCACACCGTTATCTGCGCAGTCTGCACGACACCCGGCAGCTTCGGTTGTTCTTGTTCGATGCCCAAGGAAAAGAGCTGAGCGGGCGCAAGCCCCCGGAGTGGATTGAACGGGTGCGGCGCGGGAAGGTGCGGACCGCTGACAGGTTCTGGGGAAGGTTTGGACCGGGGCAGTTTCTGCGGGAGTCTATGATCGCGCCCGACGGGCGCAGTTACATGCTGGTGATCGAACTGCCTCCGGAGGAGCACGCGTTCTTCGGCCCGCATGGCGTGCCGGGTCTGGGCATCTTGATCGCGGTCGTTTCCTCCGGCCTGGTGTGTTATTTCCTGGCACGATATTTGACCGCGCCCGTGGTGCGACTGCGCGCAGCCACGCAGCGTTTGGCGGCGGGCGACCTGACGGCCCGGGCTGGTGTATCCCGCACTCGCGGCCACGACGAGGTTGCCGAATTGGTGCGCGACTTTGATGCCATGGCGGAGCGCCTGGAGAACCTGGTGAACGCGCAGGGCCGGCTGCTGAAGGACATTTCGCACGAGTTGCGTTCTCCTCTGGCCCGTCTGAACGTGGCCCTTGGCCTGGTTCGCCAGCGAACCGGCGCGGAAGTCCAGGGCACACTGGACCGCATTGAGCAGGAAGCCGAGCGGTTGAACGAGCTCATCGGCAGATTGCTGACGATTGCGCGGCTGGAGGGCGGAGCGGAAGCCATGGACGCGATCCCCGTCAATCTGGCAGAACTGATGGCGGAAGTGGTTACCGACGCGGACTTCGAGGCGCAAAACCGCCATTGCCACGTGGACTGCGTGATCGCCGATGACTGCGTCGTTACAGGGGACCCCAGCCTGCTGCGCAGCGCCATCGAAAATGTGGTGCGCAATGCGACGCGTTACACGCGAGAGGGCACCGATGTGCATGTTCACGTCGAGTGCGGTCCGGGCGCGGGCGGCAAGGAGGCCATTGTTCGAGTGACGGATTCCGGGCCGGGTGTGCCCGACGAAGCACTGGACAAGCTGTTCCGGCCTTTCTACCGCATTGACGACGCGCGCGGGCGCCAGACCGGCGGGGTGGGGCTGGGTCTGGCCATTACCGAGCGCGCAGTGCGGTTGCACGGCGGGACGGTCAAGGCCGCGAACCGGCCTGAGGGGGGATTGATGGTTGAGATCCGCTTGCCCGCGCAATCCGTAGGAACCCCCGAGCCGATGCCGGCGGGCTAGCCTGATGTGCTCGGCATGGACGGCCAAGGCGGCTGTCCCGCTGTCTTGGGCGAAGAATCCGGGGCAACCTTCTCAATTCACATCGGTTCCAACCAGTACGACGTTTGCGCTTCCTGTGCATTCCTGATACACAAGTGGATACACTGAACAGCCTCAATTCCGGTCTGGCGTGGGGTTTGCTGGTGCGTTCCGGGTCGTGAGGCGCAACAGGGAGAAAGAATGCCGATGAGGTTGCGTGCATGGGTAACGGTATGGGTAGTGGCTTCGCTGGGTGTGTGGACGGGATGCAGCAGCAGTAGCTCTTCCGGCGGCGGTGGCACAGGAGATCTTCTGGTTGCCACCCAAAGCGACATGTCCGTGTCGTCGTTTCAGGTGGACTTGGGCACTGGCAAGCTGAGCGCGCAAGGCACATCGGCCACTACCGGCATGGGCAGCGTGCCATCGGCAATGGTTATCACGCCCGACGGCAACAGTGCGTTTGTGGCGAACGGTGGGTCGAACGACATCGCCCGATTCATGGTCAATTCCGATGGCACCGTGACGGGAGTTACCCCCAACCAACCGGCTACGATGAACCCGATGATTCTGGCCCTCGATCCAACCAGCCTGGCCGTCGACTCGGGGGGAAAATTTCTGTTCGTAGCCAACCAGGGATCGGATAACATCTCGATCTTCTCCATTTCGGGCACCACGTTGACGGAAGTCGCCGGTTCCCCGTTCCCAACCGACCCCGACCCGGCGGGAATCGCCGTGGCGCCGAGCAATAACTTCGTATACGTCTCCAACAGCATCAATGGAACAGTGTCGGCGTACACGTTCGATTCCACCACCGGAGCATTGGCAGCCATACCTGGGTCGCCGTACACGACCACGGGGACTGCACCGGGGATTGCGCCTGCGGGACTCGCAGTTGCAGCCGCCTCAAGTGGGAACGCCAGCGGAACCTTTCTGTACGTGGCCAACTCGGGCTCCAGCAACGTCAGTGCTTTCGCCATTTGCACGACGATAACGACCACGTGCCTGGCGGCGGATGGCAGCCTGACGCAGGTCACAGGCTCACCTTTTTCCGCCCAACCGGGACCGGTGGCTATCGTGGCTGCCCCCTCGGGTGAGTTCCTGTATGTGGCCGACAAGCAAGCGAACCAGATCTCGTCTTACAAGATCGGTGCCGCGACGGGTGTCCTGACCCCTACGAGCCCGGCCAACATCTCTACGGGGTTGAACCCGGTCTCAATTGCCATGCCCTCGAGCGGGCAGTTTGTTTACGTGACCAACATCGGGTCGGCTTCGATTTCCGCCTATACCATCGCTACGGACACGAAAGGGACTCCAACTGGAGCGCTAAAACTCGCGGACAAGCCATTGCTCACCGCAGGCCAGCCCGCGGCGGTGGCGCTCAAGTGACGCCGGGTGGGTTTCGACAATTTCGTTTTGAGTGGTTGCCGAGGGCAAGCTGAAGCCTGAGTAGGTGGCCGTGATCCTTGAACGTCGCAGGCGGATCTCGCAAAACTAGGTTGGCACTTTCAAAATCAGATATCCACCCACCATCCCGAAAATCAGGTCGGGTGACCAGGCGGCCAGCACCGGCGGCAACTGGCTGACATTTCCCATAGCCTCAAACAGGCCAGACACCGTCCAGTACACCACCGCAACCCCCACTGCCACGGCGACACCGGCGATCGCGCCACGCTTTCCGGCGGAGAGCGAAAACGGAATCGCCAGCACCGCCATGACCAGTGTGATGATGGGAAAGGCAAATTTCTTCTGCAACTGCACCCGCAGCCGCACTACATCAAATCCGCTCTGTTGCAGGTCGCGAATGTAGCGCTGCAACTCCTCATAACTCATTTCTGAGGATTGCTTCACTTCCTTCTTGAAGTAGGTGGGCGGCTCGCTGAGCGCGGGAAACGTGGAGACGTCGAAAGTGCGATAGTTCTCGATGGCGGAGCCGCGCAACACGCGCTCCCATCCCTGCTCGCAAACCCAGCGATCCAGCGCCTCGGCCCAATGCGCCCGCTCGGCGTAGATGCGGCGGCTCAGTTCGAAGGTCCTGGGATCGAACTGAAATACCGCCAGGTTGCCGAACTGGGCGCGGTCGGAATCAAACAACTGGTAGTAGTAGATGGTGGAGTGCTGCCCGAAAATCCACTTGCGATCGGGGTTGAGATAAGTTTGCGCAGGCTTCCCCCGGATCTGATTGCGCAGTGCGTCCTGGCGCTTGTTGGCGTACGGCAGGTAAAGCTGGTCGAAGAAAAACAGTCCCGCCGCCAGCAGCGCCGAGGCCACCAAGACCGGCACGATGATGCGATAGATGCTGATGCCGGTGGCTTTGATCGCAGTGATTTCGTTGGAGCGCTGCATCAGCCCGAAGGTTATGAGCACTGCCAGCAGTATGCTTAACGGGGTGATGTTGTACAGGAAATACGGGGCCACGTTGAGCAGGTATTCCCCGACGATGAGCGGAGAGACCTGGTTGCGCAGGATGTCTCCCAGAAGTTCGAACAGGGTGAAGACCAGCAAGAGCATGAGGAACGTGGCCAGGATCATGGCCAGGTAAACCAGAAAGTCACGCAGGACATAGTCGTCCAGAATCGTGGGGAAACGGGCGCTGAAGACCCGCCGCCGGCGAGCGGCCCGTGCGAAGGCGTCCTCCGCAGAGCGGCGCAGCCCGATTCCGCCGGTTCCCTGGAACTGCTCCTTGATGGGCCCCCATAGACCGCGGATGTGCCCGATTTCAAACGGCCTGCGTTCTACCCGCCAAAGCAGGAAAGCTCCTCCCAGGAAAAACACGGCATTCGCCAGCCACACGCCGACGGCGGGCGAAACCTTACCTTGCCGTGCCAGCGACACGCCCACCAGCGAAGCCGAGTAATAGGCAAACACCAGCAGGATGGTGAGCACAAACCCGGTGGACTTCCCGCCTTTCTTGGAGGATAAGCCGAGGGGGATACCCACCAGCGCCAGCACCAGGCAAGCGGTAGGCAAGGCAAAGCGGCGGTGAAACTCGATGTAGTACCAACGAGCGGTCACCCGATTTGTCTTGTGCGCCTCCAGCAGCAGTTGCCGCGTGCCCAGTTCCGCGAGGGGCGCGGGTTCCTGGTCCTGCTTGTTGTTGGTCTGCGGTACCTGGATGGGAATATCGGTCTGCTCAAAAGTAGAAATCTGGTAGTGATCGGGAAACTTGGGATCGGTTTCGTGAGTGGAACCGTTGGTCAGGTGCAGATGCAGAGTGTCCGGTCCCTGGCTGACCAGAATTCCTTCCTGGGCCAGCGTGATGCGGGGTGAAGAGGGGGTGGTGATGTCGGCCAGGAAGACTCCCTTCCAGATGGCTGCGCCTTGCGCGCTTGTCACATCCTGGACATAAAGAACAATCTGGGGAAATCCTTCATAGAACACGCGCGGCTGGACTTCAAACGAGACTTGCGAGGTTTTGAGCCGGTCCTGTAGCCGCCCCAATGCGGCTTGGGACTGCGGCGCTACATAAACTCCGTTGACCAGGGCCAGGACCCAGGCGACGGCGACAAAAATCAAAATGATACGGAGAAAAGTCCACACCCCGATGCCGCTGGCCCGCATCGCGGTGATCTCGCTATCCGCGGCCAGGCGACTCAGGCCGATCAGAATCCCCACCAGCACGCCTGCGGGAATGGTGAAGGTGAGCGCGACCGGCACAGTGAAAAAGAAGATCTCGGCCACGCTGGGTAAAGGCGCGCTGTTGCGGACCACCAGTTCGAGAATTCGTCCCAGGTCGCGGGTGAACAGAACGAAGGTAAACACCCCGGCCCCGATAAGGGCATGCGACGTGACTTCGCGCAAGATGTAGCGGGTGAGAATCCGCATGGGCGACGACTAAGGCGAGTCTAGCACGGGGCCAAGCTGGGTAACGCCGCGGGCACGCTTCGGCACCTCCATGCACTTGCGTCCCCACCTCCGTTCGTAGCACAATCTCCGGCCCACCTCATCACGGGTTTTGTCCAATCAAATATTTGGGGACCACATGAAAATCAACCTCCGTCGCCTCGTGCCCTTTTCGGTTGTGTTGGCCTTGGTGCTCGCCTGCGCAGCGGAACCCGCGGGTGATGTGCAGCAGACCGCCGACCGTTTGGTGGGATCGATTCTCACTGGCCCCTCCATGGGCACACTGCGCGATCTGGCGGACGCCTTTGGTGGGCGTCTTAGCGGGTCTCCAACCTACGAGCACGCTGCCGAGTGGGCGGTCACCCAGTTTCGCAGCGACGGCATCCAGAACGTGCGCATGGAAGCGTTCACGATACCGAATGGTTGGCAGCGCGGATGGGCACAGGGCGAGATGACATCGCCGATGGAGCGCCCGCTGCATGTCGCATCCCTGGGCTGGTCGCCCTCGACACCCCAAGGCGGAGTGCAAGGTGATGTGGTGGTGATAAGTGATCTCTCCCCCGACAGCATCGCGGCGCAAGGTGCCCAGATCAAAGACCACATTGTCCTGCTCGACACAGCCAAGATCTTTGCCCAGGGCTACCGCAAAGCTCTGCCACTGCTGCGTCCGGTGTACGGGCTGCTGAGGGATGCGGGCGCGCTGGCGGTTCTTTATCCCGACCGCGAAAAAGACAACGTGCTGAACGCGCATGCGGCGGGCTTTGACGCCAGACTTGGCCTCTTGCCCATCGTGCAAGCCGGCATGGAAGACGCCCAGCTGATCCTCCGTCTGCTGCACGAGCCAAAGGGGAAAGTTAATGTCAAGCTCGAAGTGCAGAACACGACCGCGGGGACTACGCAGGTCCACAATGTGGTGGCGGAGATTCGTGGCCGCGAACATCCCGAAGAATGGATTCTGATCGGGGCCCACCTGGATTCCTGGGACTTCGGCACCGGGGCGCAGGATAACGGTACCGGAAGCGCCATGGTGCTGGAGGCGGCGCGCGCGATTGCCAGCCTCCCACAGCCGCCGCGCCGTTCCATTCGCTTTGCGCTTTGGGGTGGGGAAGAGGAGGGTCTGCTGGGCTCCCTGGCCTACACCCAGGCGCACCGGGCAGAACTGGATAAGTGCGTCGCGGTCCTCAACACAGATAACGGTGCCGGTCATCCCCGAGGGTGGAAGGTAGAAGGCCGCAAGGACCTGAAGGATGCTATGCAGCCAATCAGCGAATCGCTACTCAAGGGGCTGAGCGGAGATGATCTCTCCATGGATATGACCTATGACACCGACCACGGACCTTTCCTGCTGCAGGGGATTCCGGCGCTCGACCTGGAAGTGGATATGTCGCACTATATGGAGATTCACCACAAATCCAGCGACACCTTCGACAAGGTAGACCCGCTGAACTTCAAGGCTGGCGCCGCTATCGTGGCGGTCACGGCCTGGGCGCTCGCGCAGGATCCCCAGCCGATCGCTCCCCATCTCGATCATGCGGCGGTGGGGGAAATCATCCGGAAGGCGGGACTGGAAGAGTTCCTGAAAGACCTGGGAGTGTGGAACCCGTAGAGGGCCGTGGGAAAAAAGCAAGAACAGGCACCTCAGCGGCTGAGGTCGCACTTGATTCCAGGGCAATTATCGCAGCGCTAAAGCGCTGCGCCACCCCAAACCAGCGTTTCTCAGCAGCCCGCCAGGCAATCGCCTCTGTAAAGCGAGAAGCAATCCCGTCATTTGGGTCGCACTTCGGGGCTGACGATTTCCCTCAAGCGCGCGGTCAGCCCACGATTCAGGTTTGGTGATCGTCGTGCAGCGACCAGCGGCGCGTGTTGGCGGTGGGGGAGGAGCGTCCTCTCTTGATGAAGCGGCCTACGTTGCTATGCGTGGACGACGATCCCGGTACTCGCGGGTTCTACGAGACGCTGTTCGGCAGGTACGGCTATGGAGTGATTGTGGCCAGCAGTGGTCATCAGGCCTTGGAGTTGTTTCACGCCAAAGTAACTGATATTGATGCGGTCATCTCCGATTACCACATGCCTGGAATGAACGGCGCGGAACTGGCTGCCGTGCTAAAGCGTTGTGATGCAACGCTTCCCGTGATCATGATCACGGGGCGGCAGTCCGTTCCGGAGGAAGCGCTCTGCTGCGTGGATGTTGCGCTGGCCAAAGGTGAGACGGTGGACAGGATCCTTGGTCAAATAAGATCCTGCTTGGCACAACGTGACCCCCGGGGCCCAACGTCTGGGTCATGACAAGTGCCAAGGGGGGACCCGAAACTTACCCAGCGTAACCGTGGCTGTGTTCCTGTTACTGAAGATCTGGCACTGGCTCCCTGCCGATTGGTCGGCAGGGATGACGATTATTCGGCTTTCAGGAACACAGCCGTCAATGGTGGCAGCACTAGATTGAGCGAGTAGGGGCGCCCGTGAGCCGGATGGTCCTCGGCGTAAAGCCCTCCCAGATTGCCTAGCCCGCTACCGCCATACTCCCGGGCATCGCTGTTGAGCAGTTCCCGCCAGAACCCGCTGTGAGGAACTCCCACCCGGTAAGATGGCCGCGGCACCGGGGTGAAATTGCAGACGATCAGCACCGTCTCTTTGGGGGAGTTCGCTTTCCGCAGCAGGGAAAGCACACTGGTGGCGCTATCGTTGCAGTCCACCCACTCGAACCCGGCAGGGTCTGTATCGAGCTGGTGCAAGGCGGCTTCGCTACGGTAGACCCGATTCAACTGCTCCACCCAACTTTGGACACCACGATGGACGGGGTACTGCAGCACGTGCCACTCCAGGCTGGTGTCATGTGTCCACTCGCGCACCTGCCCGAACTCGTCTCCCATGAACATGAGCTTCTTTCCGGGCTGCGCGAACATGTAACCGAACAGCAACCGCAGGTTGGCAAATCTCTGCCACTCGTCCCCTGGCATCTTACCGATCAGCGACCCCTTGCCATGCACTACTTCGTCATGCGACAGCGGTAAGACGAAGTTCTCGGTAAAGCCGTAGAGCATGCGGAAGGTGAGCTGGTTGTGGTGAAACTGGCGATGAATGGGGTCGTGGGAGAAGTAGGCAAGCGTGTCGTGCATCCAACCCATGTCCCACTTCATGCCGAAACCCAAGCCGCCGACGTAGGTTGGTTTCGACACCATGGGCCACGCTGTCGATTCCTCGGCGAAAGTCTGAATTCCAGGGTGCTCTTTGTAGGCTTCCTGGTTGAATTGGCGCAGGAAGTCAATGGCCTCCAAGTTCTCCCGCCCACCGTATTTGTTGGCGATCCACTCCCCGTGCTTGCGCGAATAGTCGAGGTAGAGCATGGAGGCAACGGCATCCACCCGCAGCCCGTCGGCGTGATACTTGTCGAGCCAGAACATGGCGCTGGACAGCAAGAAGCTGCGTACCTCGTTACGGCCATAGTTGAAAATGTGCGTCTTCCAGTCGGGATGAAAGCCCTTGCGTGAGTCGGCGTGCTCGAACAAGTGTGTGCCGTCGAAGTAGGCTAGCCCATGGCCATCGGAAGGGAAGTGCGACGGTACCCAGTCCAGAATCACCCCAATGCCGCGCTGGTGCAGGTAGTCCACCAGGTACATGAAATCCTGCGGGGTGCCGTAGCGCGCGGTGGGCGCGAAATAGCCCGTGGTCTGGTATCCCCAGGAGCCGTAAAACGGATGTTCCATGATGGGCAGCAATTGGACGTGGGTGAAGGACATACGCTCCACGTAATCGGCGAGGCGGGGCGCCATTTCCCGGTAGGTCAGGGGGCGGTTATGCTCTTCCGGCACGCGCATCCAGGAGCCGAAATGAACCTCGTAGATGGAGATTGGGGCTTGCAGGGAATCCCTCTGAGCTCTCGTTTCCATCCACCCCTGGTCCGCCCACTGGTATTCCAGGTCCCACACTACCGAGGCCGTACGCGGGGGCTTTTCGTTCAGAAGAGCGATGGGATCAGCCTTGTCCGCGACATGTCCGTGGTGCTGGGAGGCGATATGAAACTTGTACAACGTGCCTTTGCCAACTCCGGGCACAAATCCTTCCCAGATGCCGGAACTGCCGCGCGGCCGCAGGGGGTGGGAGTGCGGGTTCCAGCCATTGAAGCTGCCCATCACCGAAACTTCGCGGGCGCTCGGCGCCCACACGCTGAAGCAGGTGCCAGGCTCCTCCCCGGCCGTGGCGAGATGGGCTCCCATCTTGTCATAAATACGGTAGTGGTTGCCCTCGTTGAACAGGTAGAGATCCTGCTCAGTAAGCGGACTGATGTCGTGGCGGACGGTAGCTAGGGTTTGCGTGGCGGGTTTCATGGTGGGCTTTGACTAGTGTACCGGAATGGCCGAGCCCCTTGACAGCCGGGCTTCCCCTCCGGGGCAAGGATCACAAATTTTGATTGCACCTATCAAAACTATGAATTTCTCTCGGGGAGGGAACACTCCTATGCTGCGGGCAGTAGGAGGGTGCCATGCATTGCGTATATTGTGGTGTGGACTACAGTTTAGAAGATTCCTGTTTGTGTTTGCCCCCGGCGCGAAAGGAAGCGACTGCAAGTTTGCCCAAGGTGGAGGGACCGTGGGGAGAGGCGGGGCGGGATTGGTCGGCACGCCCGTCGGGGGATGCATCCGTGGGAATGGTTGCGAAGTCCTGATGGGGTTTGCGCAAAACCCCAGAGAATCGCGGTCAACTGCCGCTCTGCTCCAAGTGCCGCCCGGGCAGGTTCGCGGGGATTGCCAATCCTCTTTTTCACAGTGCAACCGATTGAAACGAAAACCCTTCTGGTGGATAACGCCTGCTTATAGCTGCCATAAAAACAATCAATTTCCTCGCACAGCCAGCCAGCTTCTAGACTGAAGCCCGACCTGCGAAACGCAAGCGATTGCGGCAGGCGCAAAACATCCCCCTACATCCTGATGACAAGTTTTCTCGCGCTTCCGGCGTTCGCAAGTGTGTGTTCAGCCGAAGCGCCACTTCCGCGTCCGGGAGAGGCCCGGCGGCACAAAGGAGCGATAGATGGCTGAAGCGAAGACTGATCCAAAAACCATTATGGAGTTCGTGAAGAAGAACGGGGTCAAGCTGCTGGACCTGCG
>JAIQET010000121.1 GCA_020073645.1 Terriglobia bacterium
CCGACGATCTTGGCCTTGCGGTCTTTCCCGTGCTGTCCGGGAGCAAAATTACGCTTCTCGATGGGACACTTATCGCTGAAGCACTTGGCGCCTTTGAGGAACAGCTTCATGCCCTCGCGGCGACATAAACGGCAGACTGGATCGGTGTAACGTGCCAAGTTGGACTCTCCTTTTAGATGACCGGTTTACGGGTTTGGCTTCACCCTTCATCCCGGACAAACATCAGGTTTCAAAGTTTCAAGGTTTCCCAGGTTTCAAGGTTCAGGTCTTTGAAACCTTGAAACTCTGCAACCTTGAAACTTCAGACTCTTCTCCGCTTAGGCGGCCTGCAGCCGTTGTGCGGAATGGGCGTCATGTCGCGAATATTGCGCACTTCGATCCCGGCGGCAGCCAGCGCGCGAATCGCAGATTCGCGTCCGGAACCCGGGCCGCTGACCCGCACTTCCACGCTCCGCACCCCGTGATCGCGCGCCTGGTTGGCCGCATTCATTGCCGCCTGCTGTGCGGCAAACGGCGTTCCCTTGCGCGATCCGCGGAATCCCAGCGAACCGGAACTCTTCCACGAAAGCACGTTCCCCGCCTGGTCGGCGATGGTCACAATCGTGTTGTTGAACGAAGCCTGGATATGCGCAATCCCATGCGGGACGTGCTTGCGCTCCTTCTTCTTGAACTGCTTCTTCTTGCCTTTTTTCTCCGGCGCCGCCGGGGCGCCGCCTGTTGCTGCTGCTGGTTTTGCCATAAGTGAGGTCTCAGTTGTCCGGTCTCAGGTCTCAGAAAAATCCGTCCGGTGTCGACACCTGAGACCTGACACCTGGTTCTTAGGTTTTCGCCGTCGCTTTCTTCTTCTGCGCCACCGTTCCCTTGCGCGGACCCTTGCGGGTGCGCGCATTGGTGTGGGTGCGCTGTCCGCGGACCGGCAGGTTGCGGCGATGCCGGTAGCCGCGATAGGAACCGATTTCGATGAGCCGCTTGATGTTCATCGAAACTTCCTTGCGCAGATCGCCTTCGACCATTCCCTCACCCTCGATGACCTGGCGGATGCGGTTGACTTCGTCCTCGCCCAGGTCCTGGACCTTCTTCATTGGATCCACTTTGGCCTGGTCGAGAATGCGCGCGGCACGCGGGTTGCCGATGCCGTAGATATAGGTCAGCGCGATATTGGCGCGCTTATTGCGCGGAAGATCGACGCCTGCAATACGTGCCATAGTGCTCCTCTAGCCTTGACGCTGCTTGTGTTTCGAGTTCACGCAGATCACCCGCACCACACCCTTGCGGTGGATGACCTTGCATTTGTCGCAAATTTTCTTGACCGATGCTCTGACTTTCATAACTCAGTTCCCATCTCTCCCCGGCGTCATCCTGAACCCGGCGTCCAGCCAGGTGAAGGATCTTGCGCGCAGCCCCACGCACTTTGTGATGGCGCCCGTCACTTGTACCGGTAAACAATCCGCCCGCGGTTCAGGTCGTACGGCGAAAGCTCAACCGCCACCTTGTCGCCCGGCAAAATGCGGATGAAATTCTTACGCATCTTTCCGGAAACGTGCGCCAGCACCTGGTGCTTGTTCTCCAGTTCCACCTTGAACATGGCGTTGGGCAACGGTTCGATCACCGTGGCCATGACTTCAATCGCGTCTTCCTTACTCATTCCCCTCCTGCAAAGCTTCCCTGCGGACCTACCGGCTTTTCTGGGTACCAGGTACTCGGTACTCGCAACTCCCTTACCGCGTCAGAATCATCGGACCGTCTCTCGTGACCGCTACGCAGTGCTCGAAATGCGCACTGTAACTGCCGTCGGCCGTCACCGCGGTCCATTTGTCGTCCAGCACGCGCGTGCCGGGCTGACCGGAATTCACCATCGGCTCGATGGCCAGCACCATGCCCTCGCGCAGCCGCGCTCCGTGCCCTCGCGTGCCGAAGTTCGGCACCTGCGGCTCCTCGTGCAACCTCGTTCCAATGCCGTGTCCTACAAACTCCCGCACCACGCTGAAGCCGTTGGCTTCCACAAATTCCTGCACCGCCGCGCCAACGTCTCCTACCGCGTTTCCCATCCGCGCCGCCTCGATTCCGCGATACAGGGAAGCCTCGGTCACATCCAGCAGCTTGCGCAATTCCGGCGTGATCGAATCATCTGCTGGTACCGTGATGGCAGCGTCGCCATAGTACCCGTCTACGACCACCCCGCAATCGATAGAAACGATGTCGCCCGCCTTCAGCACCCTTTTCGCCGACGGAATCCCGTGCACAATCTCGTCGTTGATCGAGGTGCAAAGCACGCAGGGATAATCGTAGTACCCCTTAAATGCAGGCTTGGCGCCTAGGTCCTTCATCTTCTGTTCAGCGGCGCGCTCCAGGTCCATCGTGCTTATCCCCGGCGCCACCAGCGTGCGCAGGTGATCCAGCACTTCGCGCACGATGCGGCCGCTGTGCCGCATCTTTTCGATCTCCGCCGCCGATTTACACACAATCGCCATGCCCTAGGTGCCACCCGCAGCGGTCACGGCGTGGCTCTCAGTCTCCAGGAACACCTGTTCGCTCACCTCGTCCACCGGCAAATCGCCGTTCACCGCAACCATGCGCCCATTCCGGGCTCTATCACGACCAGGTGCGCCGGCCTCGAATTCTTCCGCTGCGCGGCGTGAACCCGTCGTAGTGGCGCATGATGAGCTGCGCTTCAATCTGTGTCACCGTATCCATGGCCACGCCGACCACAATCAGCAGCGACGTGCCCCCGAAGTAGAACGTGACCCCAAGACCGTTGGTCATCCACGCCGGCAACCGCTCGAAGAACGCGCCCAGCGCACCCGGCAAGTGGTTCAGATGAATGCCGGCGATCATCCACTCCGGAATAAACGAAATAATGATCAGGTACAACGCGCCCACCAGGGTAATTCGCGTCAGGATCTCGTTGATGTGGTCCGCGGTGCGTTTGCCGGGACGAATGCCGGGAATGAACCCGCCATACTTCCGCATGTTGTCGGCAACCTCGTTGGGGTTGAAGACGATGGACACGTAGAAATAGGCGAAGAAGATGATTCCTACCGCGTATAGGAGCGTATACAGCGGCTCTCCCCAACCCAGGGCGTGCATGATCGGCGCGAAGTAGCGGTTGTCCCGCAAACCGTAGCCCATGGTCTGCGGCAACGTGAGAATCGAGGAAGCGAAGATCACCGGCATCACGCCACCAGAGTTGACGCGTAACGGCAAGTGCGTGGACTGCCCGCCCATCACCTTGCGTCCCACGACCCGCTTGGCATACTGCACCGGGATGCGTCGTTCGCTGCGTTCCACGTAGACGATGAACGCCACCACCAGGATCATCAACCCCACCAGAAGGATCATCGCCGGGGCCGTGAACGCGCCCCAGGCGTCGGTGCGTATCTTGTCGATCAGATCGGCCACGCCGCGCGGCAGGCCCACCACAATTCCCGCAAAGATCAGCAGCGACATGCCGTTGCCGACGCCGCGCTCGGTAATCTGCTCGCCCAGCCACATGATGAAGGCGCTGCCCGTGGTCAGGGTCAGCATGGTCATCAGGGTGAACGCAACCCCTGGATTCACCACAAAGTCGCCCGACTTCTCCAGGCTGAGGGCGATGCCCAGCGACTGTACCGCGCTCAGAATCACGGTGAGATAACGCGTCCACTGCGTGATCTTCTTGCGCCCCAGTTCGCCCTCCTTCTGCAGCTTAGCCAGCGGTTCATACACCACGGTCAGCAGCTGCAGAATGATGGAGGCGGTGATGTAGGGCATGATGCCCAGGGCGAAAATCGTCAACCGGCGCAACTGCCCGCCGGAGAACAGGTCCACAAAGCCCAGGAACGTGCCCTTGTTCTGCTCGAAGAACTGCTGCAGCTTGTCGGCATTCACTCCCGGCGTGGGGATGTGCCCGCCCAGGCGGTACACCGCCAGCAGCCCAAGCGTGAACAGGATGCGCTTGCGCAGGTCCGGGATACGGAACACGTTGGCCAGTTTCTCGAACATTTACTGCAAGACCTCGAACTTGCCGCCGGCTTTGGTAATTTTCTCCTGCGCCGACTTGGAGAACTTGTGAGCGTGCACCGTGAGCGCGGTCTTGAGCTCGCCGTCACCCAGAATCTTGATGGGATGCTTGGTGTGGACCACCCCGGCTTTGCGCAGCACATCCGGCGTGATCGTGGTTTCGCCCAGCGCGGCCAGTTTCTCCAGGTTCACGATGTTGTATTCCTTGCGGAAGATGTTGGTGAACCCGCGCTTGGGCATGCGCCGGTGCAGCGGCATCTGACCGCCTTCAAAACCGCGCATCATACGCGAACCACTGCGTGAGCGCTGGCCCTTGTGTCCGCGGGTGGACGTCTTGCCCATCCCCGAACCCATGCCGCGGCCCACGCGCTTGCGGTTCTCCGATGCCTTCTTGGGTGCTCGAACGTTTGACAGATTCATGTTCTTCTCTGCAGATCTCGGGTCTCAGGTCTCAGGAGAATCTTTGGTTCCTGACACCTGAGACCTGACACCTGAATTATTGCTGCACAATCTCCACCAGATGCGGCACCTTGGCCACCATCCCGCGAATCGCGGCGGTGTCCGGGCGCTCGATCACCTGGTTCAGCCGGGTGAATCCCAGGCCTTTGACCACCAGCTTATGCTTTACCGGCGAACAGATCGCGGAGCGCACCCACTTCAGGTGGATCTTGCCCGCCCCGCCCGCATTAGATTTCTTCGCCATCATTGCCATTCCCCGTTATTTCCGTTACGAACTACTCGGTACTACGTACTCGGTACTGTTTACAGTTCTTCCACCGTCTTCCCACGCAGCGCCGCAACCGCCTCTCTGTTCTTCAGCCTCTTGAGCGCGTCGAAAGTCGCCTTGATCACGTTGTGCGGGTTGGTGGTGCCGATCGACTTGGTGAGCACATTCTGAATCCCGGCCGAGGTCATCACCGCGCGCACCGCGCCCCCGGCAATCACCCCCGTGCCTTCCGGCGCCGGCTTGAGCAGCACTCTTCCCGAGCCGTAACGGCCCAGCACCAGGTGCGGGATGGTGGTCTGCGTCAGGTTAACTCTCACCAGGTTTTTCTTCGCCGACTCAATCCCCTTGCGGATGGCCTGCGGAACTTCCTTCGCCTTCCCCGAGCCATATCCCACCACAGCCGCCGTCGGATCCCCCACCACCACCAGCGCCGCAAAAGAGAGGTTCTTGCCGCCTTTAACGACTTTGGTGACCCGGTTGATGGCCACTACCTGGTCTTTGAGCTGGTAGGAACCTGCATCGAGCTTCTTAATTACCGTTGGCATTCGTAATCTCGTTTCCCTTTTGTAATTTTGTAATCAGGTAATTTTGCAATTGAACAGCTGCACTGATTTGTCAATTACACAATTACCCGATTACCCAATTACCAAATCCCGTTAGAACTGCAATCCCGCTTCCCGCGCGGCATCGGCCAGCGCCTTGACCCGCCCGTGATAGATGTAACCGCCGCGATCGAACACTACCTTGATGATGCCCTTGGCCTTGGCCCGCTCCGCGATCGCTTTGCCGACAGACTTGGCTGCCGCCAGGTTGCCTCCGGTACGCCGCTCGCCCTTCTTGCCCTCGGCGGAATTGGCGGAAACAACGGTGGCCCCCTTGAGGTCGTCGATCAGTTGCACATAAATGTGGTTCAGCGAGCGGTACACGTTCAAACGCGGCCGCTCCGCCGTGCCCATCACCTTCTTGCGAATGCGGTCATGCACCCGCCGGCGCGTCTGGTTCTTGGATAATTGCGTCAGCATTGTTTCAGTCCTTGGTCGTTAGTCGTTGGTCGTCGGTCAAAACCACAAAGCACCTTTTCCGTGACCTGGCGTCCGTTGGTCATCGCCACAATCGCAGGTGGCTTGGGCCGGCCAACGACCAACGACCAACGACGGTTATTTCGCTCCGGTCTTTCCGACCTTCTTCTTCAGGCGCTCACCCGCATAGCGCACGCCCTTGTTCTTGTACGGATCGGGTGGACGCAGGCCGCGCATTTCCGCCGCCACCTGCCCCACTTTCTGGCGATCAATCCCGCTGACCGTCAGCTTGGTCTGCTTGGGATCAACGGTCACCTCGATTCCCGACGGCAGCGGGTACTCAATGGGATGCGAGTATCCCAGGCTGAACACCACCGTGACCTTGCCCTTCAGTTCGGCGCGATACCCGATGCCGACGATTTCCAGGTCCCGGGTCCAGCCCTTGGTGACGCCTTCCACGGCGTTGTTCACCAGCGCCCGCGCCAGCCCGTGCACCGCGGCCTGCGAATCGTTCTCACGAATCGCCACCAGGTGCCCGTCCTGCTGCTCCATGCGGATTCCCGCTGGCAGCGCGGTGTCCAGCTTGCCTTTGGGGCCCTGCACGGCAACCGTGTTGCCTTCGATTTTGACCGTCACTCCCTTGGGGAGCTCGATTGGTTTTCTTCCAATTCGTGACATAAGTTCAGCTCTTAGCTTCTTCGCTGTAGAGACGTTGCTTGCAACGCCTCAGAGACGCAGCCAGCTGCGTCTCTACCAAATCTGGCAAAGCAATTCCCCGCCCACGCCTTCTTTGCGCGCCTGGCGTCCTGTCATCACGCCGCGTGGCGTGGTGAGAATATTGATGCCCAGTCCTCCCAACACCCTGGGAATCTCGCTGCGCCGCACGTACACCCGGCAACCCGGCCGGGACACGCGCTCTACGTTGGAGATGGCGGCTTCGTTGTTGCTGCCGTACTTCAGGTAGATACGCAGGACCTTGTGCCCTTCCTCTTCCGTGGCTTTGAAATTGGAGACATAGCCCTCTTCCTTCAGGATGCGGGCGATCTCCACCTTCAGCTTGGAAGCGGGGACATCCACCTTCTGGTGCCGCGAGCTAATCGCGTTGCGAAGGCGCGTCAGCATGTCTGCGACCGGATCGGTCAACCTCATCGTTTTGCTTCTCCTCCGTCGCCCGTTTGCCTGGCCCTGACGTTGCGCCCAGGAACCCGCGGCGACGTACTCTCACCCCGCAGCCGACGCCTTCCAGCGCCCTGCGGGCCTTGCCTTCTTACCAGGACGACTTCGAAACCCCGGGGATCTCTCCCCGCAGCGCCAGCCCGCGGAAACACAGGCGGCAGATGCCGAACTTGCGCAGATACGCCCGCGGCCGTCCGCAAATCTTGCAGCGGTTGTGCTTGCGCGATGAGAACTTGGGTTTCCTTGCGTCCTTCACTCGTTTTGCTGTTGTGGCCACTTAGCGTTTCGCTCCTGATCTTTTATCTGTAGAGACGCAGCTTGCTGCGTCTCTCTACGAACTCGTCACGCCCGGAACGGCATTCCCAGATGCTTCAGCAGCGCCCGCGCCTGATCGTCACTGCCCGCGGTGGTCACGATGGTGACGTTCATGCCCTTCAGCTTGTCTACCTTGGCGTAATCAATTTCCGGGAAAATCAGCTGGTCGTGCAGGCCCAGCGTGTAATTACCCCGCCCGTCGAACGACTTGGTGGAAACCCCACGGAAGTCGCGCACGCGCGGCAGCACCACGTTCACCAGGCGATCGAAAAACTCGTACATGCGGTCGCCGCGCAGGGTCACCATGGCGCCAATCGACTGGCCTTCGCGCACCTTAAAAGCCGCAATCGACTTCTTGGCCCGCGTGATCACCGGCTTCTGCCCCGTGATCTGGCCCAGTTCGTTCACCGCCGGGTCCAGCACCTTAGCGTTCTGCGTGGCCTCGCCCACACCCATGTTGACCACGATCTTGTGCAGGTGCGGCACCGCCATGGGATTCTTCAGTTCGAATTCCTTCATCAGCGCCGGAGCCACTTCCTTCTGGAAGCGTGCTTTCAACCGCGGCGTTTCCTTGGCCGAGTGCCGCGCCACCTCCGGCGCCCGCTGCTCTTCCTGCTTCTCGGCCTTCTTGTCCTTCTTGTCTTTCGCCATCGCTCAATTACCTTCTCTCACGGTTTCGGATTGGCTACCGGTTCGTGAGCATCGAGGTTTCACTTTGAAACCTACTTGTCCAATGTCGTTCCGCACTTCTTGCACACCCGAACCTTCCGATCGCCGCGGACTTCATGCCCGATGCGGACCGGACCGCAGGTGGCGCAGACCAGTTGCACGTTGGAGATCGAGATCGGGCTTTCCTGCTCCGCGATGCCGCCCTTGACGTTGCGCTGCGGATTCGGCCGCACGTGCTTCTTCACTATCATCACGTGCTCCACCAGCAGCCTGGCTTCCCCCGGAAATACTCGCAGCACGCGCCCTTCCTTGCCCTTGTCCCGGCCGGTGATCACCTTCACAGTGTCGTTGCGGCGAATGTCCACTCGCTTATTTGCGGTCGTAGTAGCTGTTCCCATAATTTCGGAATCCTTGAAACTTTAGCTAAAGCACTTCCGGCGCCAGCGACACGATCTTCAAGAACTTCTTCTCGCGCAGCTCGCGGGCCACTGGTCCAAAGACGCGCGTTCCCACCGGCTCGCCCGCGTCATTAATCAGCACCGCGGCATTCTGATCGAAACGAATGTAGGTGCCGTCGCGACGGCCATACTCTTTGCGGGTGCGTACAATCACCGCTTTGACCACCGTCCCCTTCTTTACCTGCCCATCCGGCGCGGCCTCTTTCACGCTGGCCGTGATCACGTCCCCCAGGCCCGCCCGCAGCCCGGTGTGACCGCCGAGCGGCAGGATCATCTGCAGCTTGCGGGCGCCGGAGTTGTCGGCCACCTCCAGCATGCTTCTCATCATCACGGCCATAGTTCTTGATCTCCTGTGTGCGTCCCGGCTATCGCACGGTTTCGGTGGCGGCGATCTCGGGCACCAACGCCGTCTTGCGGACGATCTCTTTCAGCCGCCAGCGCTTCAGCTTGGACAGCGGTCGAGTCTCCTCCAGCCGCACCATATCGCCCACGTGCGCCTCGTTCTTCTCGTCGTGGGCGTAGAACTTCTTGCCCTTCGAAACCACGCGGCCATAAAACGGGTGCGACTTCTTGCGCACCACCTCAACGACGATGGTCTTGTGCATCTTGTTGGAGACCACCTCGCCCACCACTTGTTTGCGTGCTTCGTGGACCTGCTGTGCTGTTGTTTCGGCCATTACTTCTTCTCCGTTGCGGCCACCAGCTCGCGTTCCCGCGCGATGGTCTTCACACGCGCGATGTCCTTGCGCAGGCCACGAATCTTCTTCAGGCTCTCCGTCTGTCCCATGTTGAGCTGGAACTTCAGCTTGAAGAGCTGGTCGTTGAGCTCGCGCTCCTGGTGGCGCAGTTCCTCGTCGGTCAAGTTACGCACTTTCTCCGCTTTCATAAATCCGTTCTCTCTGTCTCAGTGAGCTACCATCTCGCGCTTCACAAACACCGTGCGCAGGCCCAGCTTGTGCGATGCCAGACGCATGGCTTCGCTGGCTTCCTGTGCCGTTACCCCTTCCATTTCGAACAGGATCTTGCCCGGACGCACCACCGCCACCCAGTGGTCCGGCGCGCCCTTGCCTTTTCCCATACGGGTTTCCGCCGGTTTCTTGGTCACCGGCTTGTCCGGGAACAGGCGCAGCCAGATCTTGCCGCCACGCTTGATGAAGCGCGTCATGGCTACGCGGCTGGCTTCGATCTGCCGGTCGGTTATCCAGCCCGGCTCAATCACCTTCAAGCCATAATCCCCGTACGCCAGCTCGCTTCCGCGCCAGGCCTTGCCGGTCATACGTCCGCGCTGCTGCTTGCGGAACTTCACTTTCTTTGGCATCAGCATGATTGCTTTTCCCGTAGAGGCGCAGCTTGCTGCGTCTCAGAAACGTCGATTCCTAAAACCCGCCCGCCGGCGCCGCTGGTTGCTGGCCTTCGCGCTTCTTTGTCGGCAGAATCTCGCCGCGGTAGACCCAGCACTTAACCCCGATCACGCCGTATGTGGTCCTGGCTTCGGTGAAGCCGTAATCGATATCGGCGCGCAGCGTGTGCAGCGGCAAACGCCCCTGCAGGTACCACTCCGAACGCGCGATTTCATTGCCGTTCAAACGCCCGCTTACCCGCACCTTGATGCCCTTGCAGCCGAAGCGCAGCGCCGAATCCACCGCCTTGCGCATGGCCCGCCGGAAGCCCACGCGCTTTTCCAGTTGCAGCGCGATCGACTCCGACACTAGTTGCGCATCCAGTTCCGGCTTGTGCACTTCCTGGATGTCGATGTAGACCTCGCGCGCGGTGCGCTTCTGCACTTCCCCCTTTAGCTTGTCGATCTCCGCGCCCTTGCGCCCAATGATGATGCCCGGACGCGCGGTCTTGATAATCACCCGCAGCTTGTTCCCCGGACGCTCGATCTCAATCGAGCTGACGCCCGCCGACTTGAGCTTGTCCTTGAGCTCGTTCTTCAGCTTCACGTCTTCCAGCAGCAGCTTGTCGTAGTCCCGCTCTACAAACCAGCGCGACTTCCACGGCTTGGTGTAGCCGAGCCTGAAACCGTAAGGGTGAACTTTTTGACCCATATTTTCTCCCGCGGGCTTTCGCCCGCCTTACTTCTTCGCCGCCATCTTTTTCTTTGCCGGCGCCTTGCCCTTGGCCTTCGTTTTAGCCTTCGGCTTTGCCTTGGCCGGTGCCGCAGCTTTTTCTTCACCCACCACCGTCGCCACCGCTGCGCCGTTCTTGCCGCGTTCCGCCAGCGCGATCTCGATGTGCGCAATGCGCCGCACGTAGCGGTAGGCGCGGCCCATGGGCGCCGGACGGATGCGCTTCATGCGTGGCCCGTCGTTCGCGATCGCCCGCTTTACGTACAGGCTATCCACATCAACGTCGATCCCTTTTTCCGAACTCAGGTAGTTGGCGTTCTCCACCGCCGAGCGCAGCAGCTTCTCCACCGTGGCCGCCACCCGCTTCTTGGTGAACATCAAGGTGTTGAGCGCGTCTTCCACCCGGCGTCCCTTGATCAAGTTCAGCACCAGGCGCGCCTTCTGCGGCGACACGCGCATGTAACGGGCTTCAGCTCGAAATTCCATGCTGCGTCTCCTTTACGCCTTCGGCCCCGACGGGGCTGCCGGTGTTGATGGCGTCGATGGCGCCGACGGAACAATCGCTCCCGGTCCGCCCGGCACACCCGCCGGTTTCGCCGCCACTTCGGTTGCCGCCCTCATCGAGTGTCCCTTGAAAATGCGCGTGAAGCTGAACTCGCCCAGCTTGTGCCCCACCATGTTCTCGGTGACGTACACCGGAATGAACTTCTTGCCGTTATGCACGGCAATGGTGTGCCCCACCATCTCGGGGATAATCGTCGAGCGCCGCGACCAGGTGCGCAGCACCTTCTTTTCGTTGCGTGCGTTCATGGCTTCCACCCTGCTTTGCAGGAATCCATCCACGAACGGGCCTTTCTTCGTTGAACGTGCCATAAGTCCTCTGTAGAGACGTTGTTTGCAACGTCTAGGAGACGCAGCCAGCTGCGTCTCTACCAAATTCATCCCTTCTTGCGGCGGCTGACGATGAATGCGTCCGTCCGCTTGTTGTTACGCGTCTTGTAGCCACGCGTCGGCTGCCCCCACGGGGTCACGGGGTGCCGCCCGCCGGAGGTCTTACCCTCACCGCCGCCGTGCGGGTGGTCCACCGGGTTCATGGAGACACCGCGATTTACCGGACGCCGCCCCAGCCAGCGCGTGCGCCCCGCCTTGCCGATCGTGATGTTCTCGTGATCGAGGTTGCCCACCTGCCCGATCGTTGCCATGCAATCCTGCATGACCTTGCGGGTCTCGCCCGAAGGCAGCTTGACCAGGGCGTAATCGCCTTCCTTGGCCACCAACTGCGCCGAACCGCCCGCTGAGCGAACCATCTGCGCGCCTTTGCCGGGACGCAGTTCAATGTTGTGAACGGTGGTGCCCGGCGGAATGTTGCGCAGCGGCAAAGCGTTCCCCACCAGGATGTCGGCCTCGGGGCCGCTCACGATCTTCTGTCCGACTTTGAGCCCTTCGGGCTGCAGAATGTAGCGCTTCTCGCCGTCCGCGTAGCTCACCAGCGCGATCCGCGCCGAGCGGTTGGGATCATATTCGATGGAAACCACCGTCGCCGGAATGCCCGTCTTCTCGCGCTTGAAGTCAACGATCCGCAGCTTGCGCTTGTGCCCGCCGCCCCGGTGCCAGAGGGTGATGTCCCCGCTGTTGCGGCGACCGCCTGTGCGCTGTTTGGGCTCGACCAGCGGTTTGTACGGCTTGTTGGTCGTAATCTCGTCGTTGACCAGAGTCGTCCGGTACCGCAAGGTCTGGGTTGTCGGTCTGTATGTCTTGATCGCCATAAATCAGCTCTTAACTTCAGTCGTTCGTCGTTCGTCGTTAGTCGTTCGCTGACTCCCAGGCCAGCGACCAACGACCAACGACCGCCTTACAGATTCTGCGCGTACTCCGGCATCTTCTCGCCGGACTTCAACCGCACGTACGCCTTCTTCCAATCCGGACGGTAGCCGGCAAAACGTCCTCGCCGGCGCTCCTTGCCCGGGTAGTTGGCCGTGCGCACCGAACTCACCTTAACCTTGAAGATCGATTGCACGGCTTCCTTGATCTCGGTCTTGGTCGCCTTGCTCGCCACCTGGAACACCAGCGTGTTCTGGTTTTCCTTAATGGCGAGGCCTTTCTCGGTAATCACCGGTCGGCGAATGATCTGGTACGCGGATTTCATCAGGCCACCTCCGCCGCTTTGTCATGCCGCGTCCGGCGCCGCGGGGAACGGGATACCTTTTTCGTGCCCTCGCCTTCCGCCGCCTGCCGCTGCCGCTTGGAAACCGAGTTCTTCAAAGAAACTTGCAACTTCTCAATTGCGGGTTGCGAGAAAATCGCCCGGTCATAGCGCAGCAGGTGATAGGGATGAACCTCATTGCCGCGTACCAGTTCGATGCCTTCGAGATTGCGCGAGCTGAGTTCCAGGTTGCGGTTCCCCAGTTTGGGCGACTCCACCAGCAACGCCGTGCCATCCACCTTCAAGGCGTCAAGCCCTTCGCGGAGTTGCTTGGTCTTTGGCTCCTTCACATCAAATGCATTCACCACGATCAGCTTGCCATCGGCAAACTTGGCCGCCAGCGCGGAACGCAGCGCGCCCAGCAGCTTTTTGCGCGGAAATGCATAGTCGTAGGAACGCGGCTGCGGCCCATGCACCGTGCCGCCGTGCCGCCACAGCGGCGAACGGATAGAACCGACGCGCGCCCGGCCCGTGCCCTTCTGCTTCCACAGCTTCTTGCCCGAGCCCGACACCAGCTTGCGGTTCTTGGTGGCATGCGTTCCCGCGCGCTGCGAAGCCCGGTAGTGCCTCACCGCTTCCCAAAGCAGGTCTTCGTTCACTGCGCCGAAAATCTCGTCGGCCAGTTCCAGCGTGCCCACCTTGGCCCCGCTTAGGTTATGTATGTCGATAGTTGCCATAACGTTCTCTTGATCTCGTTCAAACCAACTGAGAACTGACTACCGAGAACTGAGAACTGCTTCTCGTCATCAGTCCAGCTAAGCTTTCTTCGCCGCTCTCTTCGCTGCCTTCAACGGGTCGATCGTGGCCGCGCCGGCAAATCCGCGCCGTTCTCTTGGCGGCTTCTTGGCCTTGGTGATCACCAGGTACCCGCCATTCGGGCCCGGCACGCTGCCTTCGACCACCAGCAAGTTGTCTTCTTTGTCCACGCCCAGCACCCGAAGATTGCGCACGGTAACCCGGTCCACGCCCATATGTCCCGACATACGCATGCCCTTGAACACGCGCGACGGGAATGCGGACGAACCAATCGAACCCGTGATCTGGAACATGGAACCGTGGGACTTGGGACCACCCGCGAAGTGATGCCGCTTCACCACGCCGGTGAAGCCGCGCCCCTTGCTGATGCCCACGACGTCCACGAACCTCTCGCCCTCGAAGATATCCACCAGTACGCGCTCGCCGACCTTCACCGCGCCGTTGCCCTCGGTTTTTTCTTCCACGTCGACAGGCACCTCGCGCATAAACTTCACCGGCGGCAGACTGTGCTTGCCCAGGTGCCCGCGCATGGGCTTGGTCAGCCGCGACTCTTTCACGAATTCCACAAGTCCGATCTGGGCGGCATCGTACCCATCCCTGGTCTGCGTCTTATGCTGCGTGACCACGCAGGGTCCCGCCTGCAGTACGGTCGCAGGATGCACGTCGCCCTTGTCATCGAAGAGCTGCGTCATGCCGACCTTTTTTCCCAGGATTCCAGCTACCTTTGCCATGTCTTTCTCCGTTCCCAGCGTGGCTCGTGGCTATTGGCTGGTTGTGTGGTGGCGGGTCAGAGACCCGTCCCCACACGACTACTTGTGCTCCTTGCCAAACGCTTTGATCTCGACGTCCACACCCGCCGGCAGATCGAGCTTCATCAGCGCGTCCACGGTCTGCTGCGTCGGCTCGAGGATATCGAGCAGGCGCTTGTGGGTGCGGATCTCGAACTGTTCGCGCGACTTCTTGTCCACGTGCGGCGACCGCAGCACACAGTACTTGTTCTTCATCGTGGGCAGCGGAATCGGGCCCGCGATCTGCGCGCCGGTGCGCCGCGCGGTTTCGACAATCTCACCCGTGGACTGGTCCAGGATGCGGTAGTCGTACGCTTTCAGCCGGATACGAATTCTTTCTTTTCCAATCACGTTTCATCTCTCTAACCCCTCCCGGCCTTCCGGGAGGAAAGAACCGGCGGCAAGCTGCAGGCCGCTTGGCTTTCGTAGCGCCGGCGTCCCGCCGGCAATTAAACCTTGTCATCCTGAGGCGGGCCTCTTTTGCCCGCCGAAGGACCCAGGCGCGCCGCGCGAAGCGTCCGCGTTCTTTGCGGACGCATAGCTCGCGCGTTTGGCGCGCTTCCCTACTACTGAATAATCTCGCTGATCGTGCCCGCGCCCACGGTATGGCCGCCTTCACGGATCGCGAACCGCAAGCCCTTCTCCATCGCCACCGGCGTGATCAACTCAATCACCAGGCTCACGTTGTCTCCCGGCATCACCATCTCCGTCCCCGCCGGCATCTCCGCTACCCCCGTCACGTCCGTCGTCCGCAAGTAAAACTGCGGCCGGTAGCCCTTGAAGAACGGTGTATGCCTTCCACCTTCTTCTTTCGTCAGGATGTACACTTCCGCCTTGAACTTGGTGTGCGGTGTGATCGAGCCCGGCTTGGCCAGCACCATCCCGCGCTCCACATCGTCTTTCCCGATGCCGCGCAGCAGCAACCCGGCGTTGTC
>JAIQET010000008.1 GCA_020073645.1 Terriglobia bacterium
CTCGAAGAGCGCAGGCCGGAAGAAGTGTTCACGCCTGAAGATTTCACCGAGCAGCACCAGCTCATCGGTCAGACGGCGGAAGAGTTTGCCGTCAACGAAATCATTCCCAACGCTGACAAAATTGAACACAAGGATTTCTCCGTCACCCGCGACCTGCTGAAGAAGGCCGGCGAACTGGGCCTCAGTTCAGTCGAGATTCCCGAGGCCTACGGCGGCCTCGACATGGACAAGGTCACGGCGGCGGTGATCGCCGATCACATCGCCAAGTACGCGGGCTTCGCGACTTCCTGGGGCGGCCACACCGGCATCGGCACGCTGCCGATCGTGTATTTCGGAACTGAAGAGCAGAAGAAGAAGTATCTGCCACGGCTCGCCACGGGAGAGATTGTGGGCGCCTATGCATTGTCGGAAGCGTCTTCCGGCTCGGACGCGCTCAATTGCCGCGCCCGTGCCCAGCTTTCGTCCGATGGAAAGCATTACATCCTCAACGGCGAAAAGATGTGGATCACCAACGCCGGCTTCGCCGACCTGTTCACAGTGTTTGCGAAAGTGGACGGCGAAAAGTTCACCGCGTTTCTGGTGGAGAAGACTTTCCCGGGATTCTCCATTGGGGCGGAAGAACACAAGATGGGCATCCGCGGATCGTCCACCTGTCCGATCATTCTTAACGACTGCAAAGTTCCGGTCGAGAACCTCCTCGGCGACATCGGTAAGGGGCACATCATCGCCTTCAACATCCTCAATGTAGGCCGCTTCAAGCTGGGCGCGATGTGCGTAGGCGGCGCGCGGGTTTCGCTGGAGAACTCCATTGGCTACGCCAAGCAGCGCAAAGCGTTCGGCAAAGTGATCGCTGACTTCGGGCTGGTGCGCGAAAAACTGGCCAACATGGCGGTGGGCGTCTATACCGGCGAATCCATGGTTTACCGCACTGTGGGCATGATGGACGTGGCGCTGTCGGAGGTGGACAAGTCGGGCGCGGACGCCATCAAGGAAATCCGCAAGGCCATTGAGGAGTATGCGGTCGAGTGCTCCATCATCAAGGTCTGGGGCTCGGAGATGGTGGACTACGTGGTCGACGAGACGGTGCAGATTTACGGCGGCTACGGCTTTGTCGAGGAGTACCCGGCGGAGCGCGCTTACCGCGATGCGCGCGTCAACCGCATTTTCGAGGGCACCAACGAGATCAACCGGCTGATCATTACCGGCTTCCTGCTGAAGCGGGCGATGTCCGGCCAGTTGCCGCTGATGCCAGCGATCAAGAAGCTGATGGATGAAGTGCTGGCCGGTCCTTCGGTGGGCGAGGAAGTCGAAGGGCCGCTGGCAGAAGAACGCAAGCTGGTGGCGCAGGCCAAGAAACTCGGCCTGTTCGCCGCTGGTTCTGCTACGCAGAAATACATGCAGGCGATCCAGGACCAGCAGGAGGTCATGGGCGCCATCGCCGACATGACGATTGAGACCTACGCGATGGAGTCGGCTGTGCTGCGCGCGCAGAAAATCGTCGAGCGCGATGGCGACAGTGCCGCCGTGCTGCCGATTGCTATGACGCGGGTGTATCTGTCGCAAGCCATGGAAAAGATCGAAGCCGCGGCACGGAGGATCATCGCCGCGGTGGCGGAAGGTGACATGCTGCGTACGCAGTTGGCCATCCTGCGCCGGCTGGCGAAGTATGAGCCGTTCAACACGATTGGGTTGCGCCAGCAGATTGCGCAGAAGGTGATCGAGAGAGGGAAGTACACGCTGGTATAGAACCAGAACCGCCGAGGACGAGGAGGAAGCCGCGGAGGGACAGGCCTGTCATTCCGAAGCTGCCAGGGTAATTGGCCCCTACGTGGTAACTTAGAAGCACGAATTCTGCAGGAGTTGCGATATGCCGATAGGTACTTTTACCGCCATCTTACACAAAGAAGGTGAACTGTATGTCGCTGAATGTCCTGAAGTGGGCACAGTGAGCCAGGGCGCGAGCATCGAAGAGGCCGTGGCAAATCTGCGGGAAGCAACGGAGTTGTACTTAGAGGAGTTTCCATCGGGAGACCTCGGTCGTCCTTTGGTTACAGTCTTCGAGGCTCGGTTTGCCTAAGTTGCCGCGTGTCTCGGATGAAAGTCATGTTGTGCTCAAGCGATCTCTCCCCTCGGGCACAATCGGTTGCGTCGTCCCACTGCACCCCGAACTGGCCACGGGGACGCTGCGCGGAATCCTGAAGCAGGCCGGAGTCAGTCCCGAGGAATTCGTCGCGAAGCTTTAGTTCCTTGCCTTCAGCTCTTCCATCACGCTCTGGATCAACTCTTTCGCGTCGGTGAGATTTTTCATGATGATCTGGATATCCATCACCGGTCTGCCTGGCCAGCGCTGGCTCTGGCAATAGACCCCGTGCTGGC
Organism: Terriglobia bacterium; assembly: GCA_020073645.1. Lineage (GTDB taxonomy): Bacteria > Acidobacteriota > Terriglobia > Terriglobales > Acidobacteriaceae > JAIQET01. The sequence goes on from JAIQET010000008.1 coordinate 2,377, forward strand.
CGACCAGGGCCATGGCATCGGTGATCATGTCCATGGTGACGGCCAGGCGGCCGCGCGGGACGCCCATCATGGTCTCAAAGTGTTCCAGTTCTTCGTGCTTTTCGTTGAATACCGGCATCGGGTGATTGTAGCCTGCGGAGGGAGTAATCAGGACTCAGCATTCAGCCACGGCACAACCCTCTAGCTCCCTACCGGGCAAATCTGCCCAGGCGCACTTGCTATCCGCCGCGCCCAATGGATAGTCTAAGAACCTACCTTCAGCATTGTCAGGGCGGCGTACCCTCGCGGAACTGTCTTTGGCTGAATGCTGACTGCTCAAAGGAGACTCTCATGAAGAAACGCATTGCTCTTCTCACAATAGCCCTTCTCGCGGTTGCCACGCTTGCCCTCGCCCAGGGGGACAAGAGCAAGCGAGCCAGTCCGCCGGCCCAGGCAGTATGCAAGTTTTCGGATGGCAAGGGCATTACCGTGGACTACTCCAGCCCGCGCGCGAAAGGCCGCAAGATCTACGGCGGACTCGTGCCCTACGGCGAAGTCTGGCGCACCGGCGCCAATGAAGCCACCACGTTCGTCACCACTGCGGACCTGACCGTGGGCGGAAAGGCAGTTCCGGCGGGCAATTACACCATTTTCACCGTCCCTAACCAGGACAAGTGGACGCTGATCGTCAACAAGAAGACCGGGGAATGGGGCATTCCCTACAAATACGAAAGTGACGAACTGGCGCGGGTGGATATGAGTGTTTCCAAGACGTCGGGGCCGGTCGAGGACTTCACCATTTCGTTCCACGAGATGGGGAACGGGTGCCATATGTATCTGGACTGGGAGAACACCCGGGCTACGGTGGAGATCGGGGAAAAGAAATAGGTTAGCGTTTGTACTAATGGGCGAGCAGGCGTTCGACGGCTTGTTCCGACTGGCTGAGATCCGATGACAGCCGTCGCGCCTGCTCATTCGCCGCTTGAGCTTCCGCGGCGCGTCCGCTTTGCTGCAAGGCCTTCGCAAGCAGCAAGTAGCCCACGCTCGTGGGCTGGACTGACATGGCGTGAGAATAGCGGCTGATGGCCTGCGTGAGGTCTCCATTTCTCTGGGCGATCAATCCCATACCGACGACGGCGATAGAATTGTCGGGATTCAGAGTTAACGCAACCTGGTAATTCTCCGCAGCGAGGAGGGAATTGCCCAGGCTGCGGTAGGCGGAGCCAAGATTCGCGTAGGCCTGCTCTTTAAGAGTTGTATCTGGGGTAAAGCGCAGCACCATCTGGAACTGCTCGATGGCCGCCTGCGAATTCCCGTGCTCTTGTTCGTAAGCGCCGATATTCAAGTGCCCGAGAGGATCGTCAGGGCGAATGGCAACGGCAGCACGAAAATGGGGGATGGCTTCATCCGTTCTTCCCTGATTCACCATTGCGCCACCGAGGTTGTCGTGCGCGACAAAGTTGGATTCCGTGACCGCCAAAGCGTGCGACCACAATGTCTCGCTGTTGCGCCAGAAGCCAACTTGCCGATAGGTCAGCACCGAGAGTGCCACGACGGCCAGGCTGGCCGGGACGGCTAGCCGTGCCGGGGAAAGGCGTGCTTTCTGGGCCGCTTCCGCCACTCCCCAACAGACCATGACGAACAGTCCGAGGAAGGGCAGATAGGCATAACGGTCGGCGAGCGAGGCTTCGCCAACCTGCACCAGTCCAATCATGGGGACCAGTGTCCCCAGAAACCAGCACCACCCCATCGTCAGGTATCTTCGGCGTCGCAGCGCAAAGACCAGAATGGTGATTACCGTCAGCAACAGCGCTCCCACCGCCACTTGCCAGGCGGGCAGGGAGTTTACGGGGTGGGGATACATTGGAGCCAGCCCTGAAGGCCAGAACGCTTTCCCGATGTACCTGGCATAGGCCACGATGGCGTTTTGCAGCCGAAGCGCGAAGGAAAACTCCATGGTAGAGCGGACCGCGCCGCCCGCGCTTTGCGCCTGCATCGTCACCGCCGCGCTGGCAATCGAAAGCAGAAACAGCGGGACCTTCTCCAGCACGAGCCAGGAGAACGGGCGAACCGGCATGCGTTCACCCGGTGTGCTGACCGAGAGATTCTGCGAGCCCATCCTGCCGAGCGGCCAGTAATCCCACAAAAGCAGGACAAAAGGTAGAGTGATAATTTGCGGCTTGGCCATCAGGCCTAAAGCAAACAGGAGCGCGACCCCGGCATAGCGCCGGACGCCTGGCTTGCGCACATACGATCCGTAGGCCAGCAGAGTCAGCAGGAAGAACAACATGCTGAGGACATTCTTTCGTTCAGCCGCCCATGCCACGGATTCGACGTTCATGGGGTGTACGGCGAACAAGGCCGCGACCATCGAGCTGCGCCACGTGAATCCGCTGGCCTGCTGCAGAAGCAAAAAAAGCAGCACCACGTTCGCGGCGTGGAGCAGCACGTTCATGTAATGCGGCCCGGCGGGATTCAACTTGAAAAGCGAGTAGTCAAGAGCATGGGAAATCCACGTGAGCGGGTGCCAGTTGGCCTGGCCATACGTGGTGAAAGCCCATTTTATGGTGTCCCAGCTGAGACCCGCGTGCACGTGGGGATTGTCGACGATGTAACGATCGTCGTCGAGTTGATGAACGCATTGTGATTGACGGGGCTGTAAACGGCCAGAGTAGCCACGACGATCAGAAGGCATAGGACCAGGTTTCGCTTCTGTGGAGAAGCGAACAGACCCTCAGGGCTCGGTTTCTTTGCGGGAGTCGGCAACAACAGGATTTAACCACAGAGGGCGCGAAAGGATTATTGATTTTTGATTGTTGATTGCAGATTGAAACCCTGTGGTTAACGTCTCCGGGTTTTTCAATTAACAATCAAAAATCATCAATCAGCTCGCCGGTTTCCAGCGCAGCACGGGCTTGCGCGCAGCGGCAACCTCGTCGAGGCGCGAGACCCGCGTCGAATGTGGCGCGTCGAGCACCATCTGCGGATCCTCCTGCACTTCCTCGGCGATCGACTTCATGGCCTCGATGAACAGGTCCATCTCTTCTTTGGACTCGCTCTCGGTGGGCTCGATCATGAGCGCACCGTGCACGATCAACGGGAAGGAAACCGTGTAGGGGTGGAAGCCGTAATCGATCAGGCGCTTGGCAATGTCGCCGGTCTTCACGCCCTTCTTCTGCTGCAGCTTGTCGCTGAACACCACTTCGTGCATGGTGGGCGTGGAGTAAGGCAGATCGTAGATGCCGTCCAGGCCTTTGCGGATGTAGTTGGTGTTCAGCACGGCGTCTTCGGTGGTCTGGCGCAGGCCGTCGGGGCCGTTGGCCAGGATGTAGGCAAGCGCGCGGACGAACATGCCAAAGTTTCCGTAGAACGCGCGCACGCGACCCACGGACATGGGACGGTTGTACTCGAAGGCCAGCGTGCCGTCGGGCTTGGTGATCACGACGGGCTTGGGCAGGAAGGGCTCCAGAGTCTGCTTGACGGCGACCGGGCCGGAACCGGGGCCTCCGCCGCCGTGCGGCGTGGAGAACGTTTTGTGCAGGTTGAGGTGCATCACGTCCACGCCGAAGTCTCCGGGACGCACCTTGCCCACCAGCGCGTTCATGTTGGCGCCATCCATGTAGAGCAGGCCGCCCTTGGCGTGCATGATTTCGGCGATCTTGTTGATCTCCTGCTCGAACACGCCCAGGGTATTGGGATTGGTGAGCATGAGGGCGGCGACGTCTTCGTCCATCTGGGCGGCGAGTGCAGCTACGTCCACCATGCCTTTGGGGTTCGACTTCAAGTTCTCGACGGAGTAGCCGACCATCGCGGCAGTGGCCGGGTTGGTGCCGTGGGCGGAGTCGGGGATCAGGACTTTCTTGCGGGGGTTGCCTTTGGCCTGGTGGTAGGCGCGCACAATCAGCAGGCCGGTGAGTTCACCGTGGGCGCCGGCCGCGGGCTGCAGGGTGATGGCGTCCATGCCGGTGATTTCGATGAGGCAGTCGCTGAGCGTCTTGAGGATGCGCAGCGCGCCCTGGGAAATTTTCTCCGGCTGGTAGGGATGCCCGTTGGCCAGGCCATCCAGGCGTGCAACGACTTCGTTCACCCGCGGGTTGTACTTCATCGTGCACGAGCCCAGCGGATACATGCCGAGGTCAATGGCGTAATTCCACGTGGAAAGCCGGGTGAAGTGGCGGATGATCTCGATTTCGCTGACTTCGGGCATGTTGCCCAGGTCTTTGCGTTCGGCGGCGCCCAAGAGCTTGGCAGTATCCACTTCGGGGACATCGAGTGGGGGTAGCTTCCAGGCCGCTTTGCCGGCTGACGATTTCTCGAAGATCAGGCCTTCGTTCTGGTTGACGTGGCGTGTAGCTTTGCGAGTCATGTGCTTCATCGCGCCACCCCCTGAGTCTCGGGTTCCTTGCCGGCTCGCACGGAGCGTTCGCCTTCAGCCACCATTGCCACCGCGGTATCGATCGAGGTGCGTGTCGTCATCTCGGTGCAGCACCACAGCGCGGCGTTGCCGAGTTCGGGATAGAACTTTTTCAGCGGCAGCCCGCCCACGATCTTGTGTCCGAGCAAGCGAGCATTGACGGCGTAGGGATCTTCGCTGGTCTGCACCACGAATTCGTTGAAGCGTGGTGCGCTTGGGAACAGCACCTTGGCATGTTTGCCGAACTGCTGGGCGGCGTAGGCGGCCTTGGCCAGGTTCTGCTTGGCCAACTCGCGTAGGCCCACTTTGCCGTAGATGGTCATGAAGATGTTGGCCATGAGCGCGACCAGCGCCTGGTTGGTGCAGATGTTGGATGTCGCCTTCTCGCGCCGGATATGCTGCTCGCGCGTGGCCAGGGTGAGCACGAAGCCGCGCTTGCCGGTCTTGTCGGTGGTCTGGCCGACCAGCCGGCCGGGCATCTGGCGGACGAATTGTTCGCGGGTGGCAATCACGCCGCAGTACGGTCCGCCGAAGCCGAGTGGCACGCCGAACGACTGGGCCTCCATGGCGATGATGTCGGCTTGCCGTGGTGGTTCGATGATTCCCAGTGAAACCGCTTCGGCGATCGAGACCACCAGCAGGGCTCCGCGCTTGTGGGCGATGTCAGCGATGGCAGCTACATCTTCAATGGTTCCGAAGAAATTTGGCGATTGAATCAGAACGCAGGCCGTATCGGAGTTGATTGACTCCTCAAGCGCCTTCAGGTCGATACGTCCGGTCGAGGTGAACGGGGCGGCGCTGAGCGGCATGCCCTGGTGCCAGGCGTAGGTGGCCAACACTTCGCGATATTCGGGATGCAGGCTGTGGGCAATCACCACCGAGCGGCGTCCGGTCAGGCGCACGGCCATCATCACGGCTTCGGCGGCAGCGGTGGAGCCGTCGTACATGGATGCGTTGGCTACTTCCATGCCCGTCAGTTCGCAGATCATGGTCTGGAATTCGAAGATGGATTGCAGCGTGCCCTGGGAAATCTCCGCCTGGTACGGTGTGTAGGCGGTCAGGAATTCGCCGCGGGAGATCAGCGAATCGATAATGACCGGCCGGTAGTGATAGTAGGCGCCGGCGCCGAGAAACGTGGCGTAGCCATCTCCGTTTTCGCGGGAGCGCTCGCGGTACCAGTCCACAATCTCGGATTCGGCCATCTGGCGGGGGACCTTCAGATCACGCTGAAGGCGGTATTCCGCCGGGATGGGCGCGAACAGGTCATCGATCGAGCGCGCGCCAATGGCTTTCAGCAAGGCTTCGCGGTCAGCAGGCGATTTGGGCAAGTAGCGCATGGGAACCCTGATTTGATGTAGTTGGCGGACAGCTCGAACCTGCGATTTTCAATTGCCGATTTCCAATTGCCAATTGAAATTCGGCGGGCAAGCCAGGTACAAATTGAAAATTGGCGATCGGCAATTGCAGTTCCTCAGTGCCCGGCTTCCTCGGCGATGAACTTCTCATAGTCCGCCGCCGAGAGCAGGGAATTCAGTTCGGCCGGATTCTTCAGCGTGACCTTGATCATCCAGGCGCTATGCGCGTCTTTATTGATCTTTTCGGGCGCGGTAGCCAGTTCGCCATTGATTTCCGTCACGGTACCGGACGCCGGGGCGTACAGGTCAGAGACGGCCTTCACCGACTCTACCGTGCCGAAGGTCTTGCCCGCTGTGATCTCCGACCCGACCTTGGGGAGCTCGACAAAAACGATGTCGCCGAGCGACTCCTGGGCGTAGACGGTGATGCCAACGGTGGCGTTCTTGCCGTCGGTTTTGATCCATTCGTGTTCTTTCGTGTATCTGAAGTCGGTAGGGTAGGGCATGATGGCTTCTTGCTCCTGGCTGCTGGCTTCTAGCAAACAAAAACCGGTATTTCACTAAGCTTTCTTGGGCCGCTTGTAAAAAGGTGTAGGCACAACCTGTGCCCGCACTCCCTGGCCGCGGATTTCCACTTTCACCATCGAGCCAACAGCGGCAAATTGCGTTGGCACATACGCCAGCGCAATGTTCTTCTTCAAGAACGGGGCAAACGAGCCGCTGGTGACGTAGCCGATTTCGCGGCCGCTGTCATCGAGTACCTTGTATCCGTCGCGGGCGATGCCCCGCTCGACCATCTCGAGTCCGACCAGAGTGCGCTTGAGCGCGTCAGGCTTTGCTTTCTCCAACACGGCTCGGCCAAGGAACTCCGGCTTTTCCATCTTGCAGAAGCGGTCCAGGCCGGCCTCCCAGACGTTGATGGTGTCGGAAATCTCGTGGCCGTAGAGCGGCAGCTTGCCTTCCAGGCGCAGGGTATTGCGCGCTCCCAGTCCACAGGGAACCGCGCCGAATTCCTTACCCGCTTCCAGCACCCTATTCCAGACCATGGCGCTGGTGGCTTCGTCGGCGGGAACGTAGATTTCGAATCCGTCTTCGGCGGTGTAGCCGGTGCGGGCAATCAGGATGTTCTTCAGGCCGCAGACCGTGCCATGTGTTACCCAGTAGAACTTCACGGCGGAGAGGTCGGCGTCGGTGAGCTTCTGCAAGAGGTTGACACCCTTCGGCCCTTGGATCGCGATCTGGGTGAAATCGTCGGAAAGATTCTCGACCCTGCAATTGAACTGGCGGGTGTTATCGCGCACCCAGCTGAAGTCTTTCTCGCGCGTGCCGGCGTTGATGACCAGCAGGTACTCATCCTCGCCCAGGCGGTGGACGATCACATCGTCCACAAACGTGCCCTGCGGATAGAGCAGCGCGGAATACTGCGCCTGGCCGATGGCAAGCCGGGAAGCATCGTTCATGGAGATGTGCTGGACGGCGGCCAGGGCGTCGGGCCCGGCGAGCCGGATATCGCCCATGTGACTGACGTCGAAGACGCCCACCCCGCTGCGAACCGCGTTGTGCTCGGCGATGATTCCCCCTGCGGAAGGGTACTCGACGGGCATGTCCCAGCCGTTGAATTCGACCATCTTGGCGCCCATCTGGCGATGGACGGCATTGAGCGCGGTCTTGCGGATGGTGGGCGGCGTCGCCTCAACAGCGGGCAATGAAAACCTCGATCAGAAGCAGTGGTTGAGCTGCCGGGATAGTAAGACTGATAACCCTATCATGCGGTTTTTCGGCGGGTCAAACCGCCAGGATGGGTGGTGGTATAGGTCCGGCAGCAGTCGGCTCAGGTTGAGTCGGCAGGGTTTGTGTTCGGTAGCCCTCATGCGATTCTGCAGACTATTTCCGGGTGGCCCGTCACTCGGGCGCAATCCCAAGAGGAGTCGCTAAAGCGCGGCTGTGGCGAGGTCACTTCGACGAGTAGCCGACTACACGTTCACTTGGGTGTTGAATGGAGCACAACGTACATTTGTGCCTGCGTCGAAGCCATAGCTGCAACTCACTCCGAACGGCCCAAGACGTGAGCAAGCGGATATAACTATTGACATGTATAGATATCACACGATATAGATATTGGCATGACTGAGGCTGATCCTCAAGAGTTTATTCCACTCAAGACCCATTGGTTTCACATCATGCTGTCGCTTGCGGGTGGAGAGCAGCACGGGTACGGAATCATGCAGGAAGTCTTGAATCGCACTACCGGAAAAGTGCGGTTGTGGCCAGCGACACTGTATGGATCGATCAAGCGGCTAATCGAGGCGGAACTGATCGAGGAATCTGACGCACGACCCGCGCCGGAATTGGACGACGCGCGACGCCGCTATTACCGGCTGACGGCCCTCGGCAGGCGTGTGCTCGACGCGGAATGTGAACGCCTACAGGAATTAGTTCGCACAATTCGAGTGAAGCAAGCCATGGTGACGGAATGAATTTCGCATGGCGGATCTACCGTTGGTTGGCGCAAGCTTTTCCGCACGAATTTAAATTGGCTTATGGCCCAGAGGTCATGCAACTCGGAGAGGATGTCGTGGAAGAGATTGCAAAAAGGCATGGAGCCGCGGGGCTAATCCGGCTGATCGCAGACATCGCGACTCGCGTAGTGCTCGAATACCTGAGCGAAATGCGCCTCGATATGCGGTATGCGGTGCGAGCGCTGATCAAGTCGCCCGGATTCGCGCTGGTCGGCATCATTTCGATGGGACTCGGAATTGGGCTGACGATAAACGTGTACAGCTCGGAATTGCAGTTGATATTTCGTGATTTGCCGGCAGCCGCGAATGTCAACCGGCTGGTCATGCCTCAAAAATCCGTGTCGTATCACTACGTCGAGCAGTATCGGGACCAAAAGAGCCTGTTCGCAGGGGTGGCCGCGTTTCAAAACGGCGTCCCATTCAATGTCGGATTCCAAGGTGAGACGAATGGGACACCGGAGCGCGTCTTCGGACAACTGGTGTCACCTGATTATTTTGGGGTACTCGGTGTCGAACCCCAACGTGGACGAGTGCTCAGCGCTGGACTCGAAAAGCCCGGCGACGCGCCAGTTGTGGTGATTAGCGATCGTTTCTGGCGCAATCGCCTGAACTCCTCTCCCGACGCAATCGGGCAGGTGCTACGGCTGAATGGGCAACCCGCGACCATCGTGGGGATCACCCCGAAAAATTTCAGCGGTGCCGATACCGAGAATCCGGCTGAACTGTTCGTACCGATCACCGTTCCGGCCACGCTCGCTCCGGAGCTTGCGAACGACGTGCTGCATCAACGTAACGCCAAGGAGTTCAGGGCAATCATGTGCCTGGCTCCCGGCGTCACAATTGAATCGGCTGAAGCCGCTCTTGACGCGATCACACGTCGTCTGGACGAGCAGGATACTTCGGCGCCGGCGCGCGCTGACAAAGGCAGGCGAGTGACCCTGCTTCCGGCAGGCACTACAGTGCCGATTCCCCGGAATTTGAGACGGGCGATCGTCGGATTCTTTGTCGTGCTGATGGGTCTGGTTCTAACCATTGCGTGCATGAATCTGGCAAACATGTTGCTCGCGCGTGCCGCCAATCGCCGAAAGGAGTTGGCGATTCGCCTGGCGGTTGGGGCCAGCCGTTTTCGGCTTATCCGGCAGATGGTCAGCGAAGGCATTTTGCTGTCGCTGCTGGGCGGCATGGCAGGATTCGCACTCGCGTATTGGCTGTCGGTGTTGAACTCTCAGTTCAACCCGCCCGCCGGGGTGCCTGCCGGACCCGATCTGAGCCTGGACTGGGGCGCAGCCGTTTTCGCGTTCGCGCTCGCGATCGTGTGCGGCATCGGATTCAGCCTAGCGCCCGCCCTTCAGGCGACAAAAGCCGATTTGACACCCGCACTCAAAGAAGGGGCGGCGCTTCAGTTGCCTGCTTACCGGCGCTTTGGTATGCGCAACTTGTTGATGGTGGCCCAAGTTGCGGGATCGCTCATGCTGCTGCTGATCACCGGGTTCCTGGTGATGGGAGTTAGAAAGGTAAGCACTGTCCAAACGAAATTCGATCCGAATACGATGTACCTCCTGTCCATCGATCCGGTGCGTGACGGCTACGCGCCCGAAAAAGCGCAAGCTCTGTTTGAGAAACTTCCCGAACGGCTCAAGACCGCCGGCTCGGTGCGCAGTGTCGTCCTGGCGGCGCAGACGCCGTTTTCGGGCGAGGACGGAACCACACCCCTGATTGCGGAAGACTCGCGGGTGCAGAAGTCGGTGGCCAAGGAGACCGTTGGCGCGGGGTATTTTGCCGCGTTAAGCGAGCCGATGCTGGCGGGCCGAGAGTTCGAGGAGCTGGATCAACGGAACCAGCCAGAAGGGTCAAAAAGTTTGTCTTTGCCCGTAGTGCTGAATGAGAGTGCCGCACGTGGATTTTTCGGAGCTGGGAATGCGATCGGGGAGCGCATTCGGGATGACAAGCAGTCCTATGAGGTGGTCGGCGTGGTGCGCGACTTAAAGAACGGAGTCGGGGTCAGGCAATCCGTAATTTATTTACCGCTGACCCGGCGCGATTTTGCGCGGCCGCCAGCCGGTGGTATGACCATTATGGTGCGATCGGATGCGGGTACGGATGCGCTAAGCGGCATTCGGAGCGAGACCGCTTCCATCGATCCGAATCTGGCCATCTTCAATGTGCAAACGCTCAGCCAGTACCTGGATTACAGCCAGTCCGACATGCGGTCCGCTGTCCGTACATACGGCGGAATAGGAATGTTCGGCCTGGTGTTGGCCGCAATCGGACTCGCCGGGGTCACGGCCTACGCGGTTGCGCAAAGGCGCAAGGAGATCGGAATTCGCATGGCGCTGGGCGCGAGTAAGGGGCAGGTGCTGCGGCTGGTGCTGCGCGAAGGTGCGGCCCTGGTAAGCGTCGGAACGCTTCTGGGATTTTTGGGCGCGATCGTCTTGGCAAGAATACTTTCGGCGATGGCCAACGTTCTTGTCGAAGCGTTCCGGGTCGGAACCAACGATCCGCGCTTGCTTGTCGGTGCGCCATTGCTGCTGGCGGCGCTGGCGATGCTCGCCTGTTACGTGCCGGCGCGCAGGTCGGCTCAGATCGATCCAATGAAGGCGCTGCGCGAGCAGTAGAGCGCTTACCGGTTCGTCTCCGGCGACGCACTCGTTGCGCCAACAGTCTTTGTCCATTGCCCGGTAAACGCTATCCCCAGAATTGGTCGCACTTGGCGTCTCGATCCGCGCTACCACGCCAGATAGCTCCCGGATTGTCGGCAAACCGGAAGCTAGCCTATGGCTTCGCACAACCCAGAGCCCGCAGTTACCAACGGCACTTTCCCCCGGTCCGCTGCCCGCGCTACAGTTTGCTCATGGCCGCCACCACCAAGACCAAGTACCGGTGCATGCAGTGTGAGATGACTGAAGACAAGTGCGCTTGCGAGAAATACTGCTGCCTGTGCCAGGGGCAAGTCGATATCCGGCTTTGCCAGGATGGTCTTTACTACTGCCCGCCCTGCCGTGAGGCTTGCGGATATAAAGTCGCGGACGAGTCCAGCCGGTAGTCGTTAGTTCCAACGAAATCCGGAAGTGTGTTGCGCATGGGGGTGGGGGCAAGACGCCCCCACTACAGCCGGCGGGACGCCGGCGCTACTTGGCTGGCTCCGCGCCGGGAACTAGTGTCGCGGGTGTGCGAGTACATCAATCTTCGTTCAAGAGTTTGGTGGCCGGCGGGACGCCGGCGCTACGGCTACTTCATTACTCCACGCTGGGCTATGCCGATGTTGTCTCTGGTGGTGTTCTTTACCAGGTACATCATTTCGTCGGCCTGACGGATTACGTCGTGCGGGGTCTTGGCGTCGTGCGGGTAGGTAGCCACGCCAATCGAGGCGCGGATGTTCAGGTTCAGGCCCTCTTCCTGACAGAACATGCTGGTGCGCAGGGTGTCGCGCAAACGCTTGGCCACGACCAGGGCGGCATCTTTCCCGGTTTGCGGCAACAGAATCACGAATTCGTCACCGCCGTAGCGGAACGCATAGTCAATCAAGCGGAGCTGCGCCTTGATAAGGTAGCCGATCTCGGCCAGCAGTTTGCTCCCGATCAGGTGGCCGTGGGTGTCGTTGACCTGTTTGAAGTGGTCGAGGTCAATGAACAGCACGGTGAATTCATAGCCGAAACGGGCGGAGCGGTAGACCTCGGTTTCCAGCGTCTTGTAGAGATGCCGGGCGTTGTACAGGCCGGTGCAGTCGTCGGTGATGGTGAGTTCCTGAATTTTTTCCACCGAGCGCGCGTTCTCGATGGCAATCGCAGCGTAGTCACACAGGGACTGCAGGAAAAACAGCTCTGGGTCGGTGAATCCGTCCATATTGACGTTGACCAGTTGGATGACGCCGAGGACGCGGTGCTTGGAGCGCAGAGGGACGCAGATGATGGAACGCGTCTCCCACTTGGTCATCTCATCAATGCGCTTGGCGAAGCGCGGATCGGTGTAGACGTCGGGAACGATCAACCGTTCCCCGTGTTTTGCCACCCAGCCGGCGATTCCTTCCCCCACTTTGAGGCGGACATTCTTCAGGGCTTCCGCGGCGCTTCCTACCGCGATCGCGAAATAGAGCTCTTCCTTTTCCTCGTCCACCATAAGCAGCGACCAGGTGTCAGGGCGGAAGTACTCCGCCATTTTTTCCATGATGGTTTGCAGGATGGAATCAAGGTCGAGGGAAGACGTCAGGGCCTTGGCCACATCGTGGAAGATGTTCAGTTCCTGACTTTGCCGGTTGCGATCGGCGTCGGTGGCCTTGGTCATTTACTGCGTCCTCAACTGGGGCGGAAGTTCTCGAAATTATAATTTTCCCGAAGCGGCAGGGGCAATGAACCTTAGTAACCGGCCGTCGGACCTCAGACCTCGGACCTTAGGCCTCAGACGTCAGACCCTCAGACGCGGTTCAAGTCCAAGTGGTTCAGGCATCTAAAGTTGCTCTTTTCTCCAGGGCAGCAATTTCATTGCCCCGTACAAACACGCTTAACATAATATATTCAGGAGCGTGACTTGGCGGGAGGTAATTCCCGCCCGAAGGAGAACCGTCGAATGGAGTCATTCGGCGCGCGACTGAAGCGGGAGCGCGAGCGACGTGGAATTACCCTGGACGACATCTCGGTCTCCACCAAGATCGGTATCCGCCTGCTGCGCGCGCTGGAAGAAGACCATTTCGACCAGCTTCCCGGGGGAATCTTCAATCGCGGGTTTGTTCGCGCCTACGCTCGCCATGTCGGCCTGGACGAGGACCAGACCATCGCCGAGTATCTCGCGGCCAGCGGCGACAGCATTCCGGGAAGAATTCCCGAGTCTGAGGTAGAAGCCGAGGTGGTCGAGGTTCGGGCAGAGGAAGAAAGCGCCCGCACGGGCGGCATACCGTGGGGCATCTTCGCGGTCATCGTCCTGGTCGTGGCCATCGGCGTGACCATCTGGGGTTCCTACGCAAGAGAGAAGCGCAAGCAGGCGGCTCAGGCAGCTGCTCCCGAAACCAGCCAACCCGTGCGGGCCGCCCCTGCGGTTGCAGCGGTTGCTGCTTCGCCGAAACCGGCTTCTGCTACGTCGGGTTCGTCTTCGCCGGGCGTGGTTGCCAAGTCTGCGGCTGCGCCCGCCCCTCCGGCCCCCGGTGCTTTTGTGGTGCGGATCAGCGCGCGCGAGGATTGCTGGGTCTCCGTTACCGCTGATGGAAAAGAGATCATGCAAGACACGCTTGCCGCGGCTTCCGAGAAGTCGGTCGAGGCTCGCCGGCAGATCGTGATCCGGGCGGGCAACGTGGCCGCCCTGGACTTGTTCTTCAACGGCAGGAAGCTTGCCTCGCAGGGGGACTTTGGGGAAGTAAAGACGCTGACCTTCGACTCTACGGGGCTGCAACCTTCGCCTCCAAAGCCTCCCGAGACCGAGGCCGCACCGCCCTCGCTGTAGGCGCTACCGGGACCCGGGGGAGACGCAGCAAGCTGCGTCTCTACGGATTGGGGTGACCGGCCCCAGGTGCGCTTTTGACAAACGTTCTTCGCCATTGAACCCCTGCGTCTTTCCGCTTGACTCGCATAGGCTTACGCTCGCTGATCGCGCCTGCCGCCTGGCCCAAAACAATTGCGCCCAGCCAGCATCTCTGATAGCTTTTTAAGAAACCGAGGACATTCATTTGCGGCCGTTGCTGTTCTGATTTTCCTCCCAGACGGAACGTCCCAGCTCGTAGAAGGAGAAGCTGCTTGACATCCAAGAATCGTTATCTTTTCACGTCCGAATCTGTGACTGAAGGCCATCCCGACAAGATGGCCGACCAGATTTCCGATGCTATCCTCGACGCCTGTCTGGCTGAAGATCCCGCCAGCCGCGTGGCTTGTGAAACCCTGATGACCACGGGCCTGGCCTTCATTGCCGGCGAAATCACGACTAAGGCGTACGTGGACTTTCCCGCGATTGTGCGCGGCACGGTGATGGCGGTGGGCTACACCGACGCCGCCTATGGTTTCGACCACGAAACCTGCGCGGTCATCTCATCCATTCATGAGCAGTCGCCCGACATCGCCATGGGTGTAGATCCCGGCGGCGCCGGTGACCAGGGCATGATGTTCGGCTTCGCGACCCGGGAAAACCCCGAGCTGATGCCCACGCCCATTCTGCTGGCGCACCGCCTGACCATGCGGCTGGCCGAGGTCCGCAAGAGCGGCCAACTCGACTTCCTGCGACCCGATGGCAAGTCGCAGGTCACGGTGGAGTACGACGAACACAAGAAGCCGGTGCGTGTCGATGCCGTGGTGGTTTCCACGCAGCACTCCGAGAATGTGGACAACAAGAAACTGCGCGCCGAAGTTCTGCAACATGTCATCCAGCACGCCATTCCAGCCCACATGCTCGACGCCGACACCAAGTACCACATCAATCCCACCGGAAGGTTCGTGGTCGGCGGACCGATGGGCGATACCGGACTGACCGGCCGCAAGATTATCGTGGACACCTACGGTGGCATGGGCCGGCACGGCGGCGGCTGCTTCAGCGGCAAGGACCCGACCAAGGTGGACCGCTCGGCCGCCTATATGGCGCGCTATGTGGCCAAGAACGTGTTGGCTGCCGGGCTCGCTGACCGTTGCGAAGTCCAGCTGGCCTACGCGATTGGCGTGGCCGATCCCGTCAGCGTGCTGGTGGACACTTTCGGCACCGCCAAAGTGGATCCAACCATTATTCCCGACCTGGTGCGCGCACACTTCTCGCTCACACCCAAGGGCATCATCGAATCGTTGAACCTGCGCCGCCCCATCTATAAGAAGACCGCGGCTTACGGCCATTTCGGCCGTAACGACCGGGACTTCACCTGGGAAGCGACCGACAAGGCTGCGAAGCTGGCCAGCGACGCAGGCTTGCGCGAAACGGTCGCGCACGCGGTTCGCAAGTAGCGGTGCGCGGGGGATGCGGCGTTGCAAAATCCTGTCGAGCTTGTTTTGAAGTTCCTGGAAAAGATCAATCAGCACGACGTTGATGGATTGGTGAGTCTCATGTCCGAGCAACACGTGCTGGTCGATTCTCTGGGAAACCGGTTGCAAGGGCGTGAGAAGCTGAAGGCAGGCTGGCAGGCATACTTCGAGATGTGCCCGGATTACACCGTGTCCCACGAGGAGATTTTTGCGCAAGGGCAACGTGGTGGCGGCCTTCGGCTCGGCGGGAGGAACGATTGCTGCGAAAGGCGAATTGAAGCCGGAGAACCGCTGGCGAATTCCCGCTGCCTGGATGGCAACCGTACGAACCGGCCAGCTCGTGGAGTGGCGGGTCTATGCCGACAATAAGCCCGTCTACGAAATCCTGAACCGGCTTAAGTCGTAACGCAGAAACAACTAGAGTTCTAGAACCAAGATTCAGAGCAATCCGCGCCACAGGAGAAGTATGTCGACCACACCGACGCAAGTGAATTGTGACATCAAGAACATCGAACTGGCCGATCTGGGCAAGAAGCGCATTGACTGGGCCAACCAGTCGATGAAAGTCCTGCAGATCATCCGCAAAGAGTTCATCAAGAACCAGCCGCTGAAGGGCATCCGCGTGTCGGCCTGCCTGCACGTGACCGCCGAGACCGCCAACCTGGCGGTCTGCCTGCGTGACGGCGGAGCCGACGTCGCGTTGTGCGCGTCCAACCCGCTCTCCACCCAGGACGACGTGGCTGCCAGCCTGGTGCGCGACCACGGCATTCCCGTGTTCGCCATCAAGGGCGAGGACAACGACACCTACTACAACCACATCCTGGCGGCGATTGACCACAAGCCGCACATCACCATGGACGATGGCGCCGACCTGGTCTCCGTGTTGCATACCAAGCGGCAAGACGCGCTGGTGGGAGTGATCGGCGGAACCGAAGAGACCACTACCGGCGTGATTCGCCTGCGCGCCATGGCCAAGCAAGGCGTGCTGCGCTACCCCATCGTGGCGGTCAACGATGCCGACACCAAGCACCTGTTCGACAACCGCTACGGCACCGGACAGTCCACCATTGACGGCATCATTCGCGCTACCAATTTCCTGTTGGCGGGATCGAAGTTCGTGATTGCCGGCTACGGCTGGTGCGGACGCGGGCTAGCCAGCCGCGCCCGTGGCGCCGGCGCCGAGGTCATCATCACGGAAGTTGATCCGACGAAAGCTCTGGAAGCGGTGATGGACGGCTTCCGCGTCATGTCGATGAACGAAGCCGCCAAAATGGGTGACGTGTTCTGTACCGTCACCGGCAACAAGATGGTGCTGACCAAAGATCACTTCGACGTGATGAAGGATGGCGCAATCATTTCGAACTCCGGCCACTTCAACGTGGAGATCGACATTCCGGCGCTGGAGAAGATGTCGTCCTCCAAGCGCCCCACGCGCAACTTCGTCGAGGAGTACTCGCTCAAGGACGGCCGCAAGATCAACCTGCTGGGCGAGGGCCGCCTCATCAACCTGGCTGCGGCGGAAGGCCATCCACCGTCCGTCATGGACATGAGCTTCGCCGACCAGGCGCTTTCGGTCGAGTACATGGTTAAGAATGCCACCACGCTCGAGAAGAGGGTCTATAAAGTCCCCGAGGAGTTGGACAAGCGGGTGGCGAAGTTGAAGCTCGAGTCCCTGGGCATCAAGATTGACCGCCTCACGCCGGAGCAGGAAGAGTATCTGGCGGGGTGGTCGGAAGGAACCTAAGAGCAGTCGTCAGTCGTCGGTCATCAGTCTTCAGCGGGGCGGCGCGGGCCGCTCCGTTTGGTTTTTGGGGGCTTTCCGCGCCGGGGTGAGGCCTGCGGGGTGCCCGTCACGCGAGAAATGAGGCAACCGGCAGCCATTAACATTCCGATATTGTTATGGTCTGTTCGCTAAACCGGCATGCCCAGCGAAGAACCATCGCGCGAAATTTAACAAAACATTGACAACCCCCTTCGCGCGGCGTTGTAGATTGCCGGGGTTCGAATCAGTTTTGAGAGGGTTTACCATGATTCGCTTCCTGCCGGCTTTCACTCTTTTCTTGCTTGGGTTGGGATTGCTGCCGCACGCAAGTGCGCAACAACTCCAGATTTCGCCATCCAGCCTGACCTTCAAGAATCAACTGGTGAACACCACCAGCGCTTCGCAGACCGTGACTTTAACCAACACCGGTAGCACCAGCGTGACCGTGAGCTCGATTGTGCCCAGCGGAACGTACAGCGACACAACCGACTGTGCGGTTCTGACCGCCGGGGAAAGCTGCACCATTGACATCAGCTTCAGTCCGGTCGCGGTGGGCACGACGAATGGCGCAGTCACTATTATGAGCAGCGCGCAGACGGGTCCGCAGTCGCTGGGGCTGGCGGGGACGGCGCTCGCTCCGGTGAAGGTGGCGCCGCTGACGCTGAACTTTGGCCTGGTGGCGGTGGGAACATCCAGCCAACCGAAGTCGGTGAAGCTGACCAACCAGCAGACGACGGCCGTCAGCATCACGGCCATCGCGACCAGCGGGAACTACGCGCAGAGCAACAATTGTCCGGCGTCGCTGGCGGGCGGACAAAGCTGCAACATCCGCGTCGTGTTCCAGCCCACGGCGGGGACGGTGATCCCGGGAGCGCTCTCCATCTCCACCGATGCCACGGGGCCGGCCCCGGTGTCGCTGGTAGGAACCGGCACTAGCGGCCCCAGTTCGAACGTGTTGCTGTCGGCAGCGAGCCTGAACTTCGGGAGCGAGACAGTCGGCCTGTTTACCAACACGCAAACCGTGACTCTGACGAATACCAGCAGCACGAGTTCTCTGAATATTCAGAGCGTGACTGCATCCGGATTCGGAGTGTACGACCTGCAATTTGCCAGGCCGCCGTGCAGCGGGATGCTGGCGCCGGGCGCGCAATGCGTGATCGTCGCATTCTTCAATCCTCTGGCGAACCTCATGCCGGCGAGCTATCCGGGCGCGATCACCATCGTCGACAACGACGTGACCAGCCCGCAGGTGATCGGATTGTCGGGGAACGGGAGCAACGAGCTGACTTTTGGTCCGACCGCGCTGCACTTTTCACCGCAGAAAGTCGGGACCACCAGTCCACCCCAGATCGTGACCGTCACCAGTACCTTGCAACAGAGCGAAGGCCTCTTTCTCAACACCTTCAGTACCGGCGACTACAGCTTCGTGGGTTTCGGCACACACGCGTGTGTGAATGGAGAGATCGTGCCCGCAAGTTGCACGATCGCGGTGAGCTTTACGCCTAGCCGCACGGGCGTGGTGAATGGCGCCATCACGTTCGATAACTATCCGCTGTGCGGATTCGACTCGTGCCCCAAGCCGGCGGTGCTCAGCCTGACCGGCACGGGGCAGTAGGGTCGGAGGTCGGACGTCAGACTTCGGACCTTGGACCTCGGGCCAAGAAAATCCCCACTTCTCAAAGAGCGCGAGAAGTGGGGCACCCTTCGGCTAATTGCTAACTGCTAATTGCTCGTCTACTCCAGCACGAAAATGCTCTTCCGTGCGCACATCTCTTTCAGGACCTTCGGCCACACCGTGACACTGACTTCGCCTAGGTGAGCTTTCCTCAACAGGAGCATCAGCGTCCGTGACTGTCCGATGCCGCCACCGATCGACAGCGGAATCTGGTTGTTCAAAATCGCCTGGTGATAGGGCAGCTTCATGAAGTCGAGCTGGTGCGAGAGCTCCAGCTGCTTCTTCAAGGTCTCCGCCGTCACCCGGACGCCCATCGAGGTCAGCTCGTGGCGCCGCCTGGTCACGTGGTTCCATACCAGGATGTCGCCGTTGAGCCCGTGCGTGTCTTTGCCGGTCTGGTCGTGGGTGTCGGTCACCCAGTCGTCATAGTCGGCAGCGCGCATCTCGTGCGGGTAGCCGTCTTTCAGCGGCCATCCAATCCCGATGATGAAGATGGCCGGATGCTTTTGAAGAATTTCAGTCTCGCGCTGCTTGCGCGGCAGGTCGGGATACATGTCGAGGATTTCCTCGGCATGGAAAAACTCGAGCTTCTCGGGCAGGTCGGGATAGCGGAAGTCTTTCAACTGCGGGAACAGGGATTGCGCGTAGCGCTCGGCGCCCACGATCACCTTCCAGATCTTGCTGATGATGGCTTTCAGGAAATCGAGATTGCGCTGATCGGCGGTGATCACGCGCTCCCAGTCCCACTGGTCCACGTAGGCGGAGTGGTCGTGATCGAGGAAATAATCCTTGCGCACGGCGCGCATGTCGGTGCAGATGCCTTCACCCAGCCGGCAATCGAACTGCTTCAGCGCGACTCTTTTCCACTTGGTCGCGGCCTGCACCACCTGCGCGTCGATGGGGTGCTTGTCGCGGTCGTTCGAGATGTGAAACTGGATCGGAGTGCGCGAGCCGTCGCGGTCCAGCATATCGTTGACGCCGCTTTCCACGTCCACGATCAGAGGCACCTCAACCATGAACAGGTTGAGTTCCTTGCAGAGGTTGTCTTCGATGTAGCGCTTCACGTGGAAGATAACCTGCTGGGTTTCTTTCGGGGTCAGCAGGGAGCGGTAATCCTTGGGAAGTATTTTTTCGAGTTCCAGATAATCGCCAATGCCCGGCCCGGCCAGATCGGCCTTTTTGTCCAGTACCAGAGTGCTCATGAATCCTCTCCTTGTGCAGACGGAGGTCTGCGTAGTCGCACGATGCCCAACTGTCTATTGGAGTCCGGGACGGGCCGAGGGTCAGTGCGGTAGGTCACAGGGGAGGGTGAGGAGAGACCAGCATTGAGCAGTCAGCACTCAGCGGTCAGCCACGTCGAATCATCGAAGGGTTTGTTATCCGTGATGTTAGTGATAGACCGGCTGGTTTTTACCACGGAGACACGGAGAGCAGCACCGTTCTTGGGTAGTGGGCTGTTTTGAAGATTCAGTGTGTGTTCATGCGACCGATAAGCATCAGGACCGAGCGCAGAACGAAAAACACACCGACAACCCGAAAAAGAACCGTCATAATCTTGGTGTTGCGTGCCCGCCATTCGGGGGTTGGCGGCGGATTGAAGTTGGGGTGACGCTCACGAAGGCCAGTGGTCCAAGCGTTGTAGCGGATGGATAATGGTGCAGCCCAAAAGATCAGAACCAGTCCCAATAGGGCGAATCCGGCATCTATAGCCCAACTCAAGTTGCCGCTCCTTGCACCTTCCTCCACATGGTCTCACCGATTCCTCCAAACTCCAAACGTGATCGCCGAGGCCAGCTTCCAGCGCGGGAGTCACCCGCAGGTTTGATGCACGCGGCAGAGATTGTAATAGGCATGGTAGATCGCCACCAATTCCTGGGCTTGCTCCTTGGCTCCGTGCCTCTGTGGTAGATTTGATTTTCTGCCATGAAGGACCTCGCCGCCCAGGCCCTGAACGTCGCCGCGCTTCGCGGCGCCTCCTACGCCGACGCCCGCGTAGCGGACGATCGCAGTCGGGCCCTATCTACCAAGAACGGCAAGATTGGAAGCGCCTCGGATTCCGAGTCGCTCGGGATCGGGGTGCGGGTGATCGCCGATGGGGCCTGGGGATTTGCGGCTTCGGACGATCTGACCCGGGCAGCGGTGGAAGCGACTGCCGCTCGCGCTGTAGATATCGCCAAGGCGTCGGCCCGCGTCAAGCAGCACGACATCCAGCTTGCTCCGGAGCAGCCTGTCACTGCGGAGTGGACTTCGCCTTTCCAGATTGATCCGTTCACTACTTCTGTTGAGCAGAATCTCGATCTGCTGCTGAAGATTGACTCCGAGTTGCGCTCGGTGGCCGGGGTAACGTTGGCTGAGACCAACATGAACTTCCGGCGGGAGGAATCGTGGTTCACGTCGTCGGAAGGCGCCAACATTCATCAGACCAAGTACACGACGGGCGCTGGTTACGCGGCGCATGCCTTTGCCGGAAGCGAAATCCAGAAGCGGTCGTATCCCAACTCGTATGGTGGACAGTGGCAGAACAAGGGCTACGAGCTGATCGGCGAATTGAGGCTGGTGGAGAACGCGCGCCGGATAGGCGAAGAAGCAGTGGCGCTGCTGAAGGCGGAGCGGTGTCCGGAAGGCGCTTTCGACATCATTCTGGACGGCTCGCAGCTGGGCCTGCAGATTCACGAGTCGGTGGGGCATCCCATCGAACTGGATCGCGTGCTGGGCATGGAAGCCAACTTCGCCGGGACGTCGTTTCTCACTCTCGACAAGCTGCGCACCCTGCGTTATGGCAGCGAGCTGGTCAACATTGTCGCCGATGCGCGCCAGGAACACGGCCCGGGCCTGGGCACGTTTGCCTTCGACGAAGAAGGGGTTCCGGCGCAGTGCACGCCGATCATCACCAACGGTTTGTTCACGGGGTATCTGAGTTCGCGTGAGACGGCCCATACCATCGGGGCGAGTCGGTCCGGCGGGACTCTGCGGGCGGAGGGCTGGAACCGGCTGCCGATCATCCGTATGACTAACGTCAGCATTCTGCCCGGCGAGAAACCGCTCACCCGCGAACAGCTCATTGCTTCAACCGACCACGGCATTTACATGGAGACCAACCGCTCCTGGTCCATCGACGACAAGCGTTACAACTTCCAGTTTGGCTGCGAGATGGGATGGGAGATCAAGGGTGGCAAGCGGGTGCGCATGTTGAAAAACCCGTCGTATTCGGGGATCACGACCGAATTTTGGAATTCGATGGATGCGATCTGCTCGCGGGATGAGTGGGTGCTGTGGGGCGTGCCGCATTGCGGCAAGGGCCAGCCGCAGCAGGTGATGGGGACGGGGCATGGGGCGGCTCCGGCGAGATTTCACAACGTCAAGGTTGGGTCTGCGTATAAGGGCAACTAGCGCAGCTGGGAAACGATCCGCAAGCGATCTTGCCGGGTTCAAGAAACACAAGGTCCCTCGACTCGCCGCCCATTCGCAAGCGAATGGGCGGGCTTCGCTCAGGATGACAGTTTGTGGAAGGTGAGTGCTGATGGCTGAGTGCTGAATGCTAGATAAGAACCGCGCTGGGGACATTTTTCAACGGATCAGGGAGCACTCGACTGCCGACGAAGTCGAGGCACTTTTCTATGGCACCAACTCTGCGCTCACGCGCTTTGCCAATAACACCATCCATCAAAACGTCGCGGAAGAGAACTGTGTAGTCTCGGTGCGGACGGCGTTTGGCGGACGTACTGCTCGGGCCACCACCAATAAGCTGGATGACGAAAGCCTGAAGCGGGTGGTGCAGGCCTCGGAGAACCTGGCGAAGGTGCAGCACCCGGACCAGGAGCTGCTGCCGATGGCCGACGCGGACAAGAGTGTCCGCGCCACACGGGCAGTGCCATCCCGTTACTTCGAGCAGACCGCGGCCATCACTCCGGAGCAGCGGGCAGAGGTGGTTGGGAAGATCGTTTCGATTGCCAAGAAGCGTGACCTCACGACGGCAGGTATTTTCTCCACTTCCGAGTCGGTCGAGGGAATCTTCAACTCGCGCGGTTTGGCCGACTGGCACACGCAGACCTCGTCGGAGGTTTCCATCACCATGCTGGCGGCCGATTCCTCGGGATGGCAGAAAGCCAACTCACCGAATGTGGCGAATCTCGACCCGGTCGCCCTGGCCGAACTCGCCGCCCGAAAAGCCTTTCATTCCGCTGCTCCGCGGGAAATTCCGGCAGGGAAGTACACGGTCATCTTGGAGCCGGCGGCGGTGCTCGATATCGTTGGATTCATGTTCTACGACTTTGGTGGGCTGGCCATCCTCGACCAGCGATCGTTTCTCAACAATCGGGTTGGCACAAAACTATTCGGCGACAACATTGACATCTGGGATGACGTCGGCCATCCGCTGCAATCCGGCGCTCCTTTCGACGGCGAGGGAGTCCGCCGACAGCGTGTGCAGTTGGTGGACAAGGGCGTGGTCAAGCGGTTGGTCTATGCCCGCGGAACCGCGGAGAGGATGAAGAACTCAGAGCATAAAGACTCAGTCGGCCCGATCGAGCCCACCGGCCACGGGTTTCCTTTGCCGAACGAAATGGGCGAAGCGCCCATGAACATTGTCTTCAGCGGTCCCCGCGAGCCCAGGACCATTGACCAGATGATTGCGTCTACCGAACACGGCGTGCTGGTCACCCGCCTGTGGTATATCCGCGAAGTCGATCCGTACGAAAAAATTCTCACCGGCATGACGCGTGACGGCACTTTCTACGTGGAAGACGGCAAAGTCCGCCACGGCGTGCGCAATTTCCGCTTCAATGAGAGCCTGCTGCACATGCTTTCGAACGTAGAAGAGATGGGCACTCCGGTCCGCGCAAGCGGAGAGGAATCGTTCGACATGGTGGTGCCTGCGATGAAGGTGCGGGAGTTTAATTTTACGGAAGTGACGAAGTTTTAGGAGCGGCACTTAGCACTTGGCACTTAGCATTTGGCCAGCGCTCGTTCGTGGTCTACTTTCTGTAGCAGAGATGTGAGCATTTTTCTCAACTGCGACAGCTCGCTTGCGATTCGTCGGTAGTCGGCATCTGGCAGAAAATGCAGGTCGCGTGCAAGCAACAGGTGATAATCTAGCTCGCTTGCGGAGCCTGATGCGATCTGCAAGAAGCGCTGGAACTCGTTGTTTCCCCTCTTGCCACATCCTTCGGCAATGTTCGCTCCAATCGATGCGCTGCATCGGCGCATTTGGCTAGTCAATCCGAAGAGTTCTTCGCGCGGGAATCCCGCCGTAGCCTTGTAAACGTCCAAAGTCAATTGATGAGATCTCTCCCAAACCTTTAAGTCCCTGAAGTCCTTCATCTGAGTACCCCGCTCAGGGACTAAATGCTAAATGCCAAGTGCTAAGTGCTCTGTGACGACGCTCACGCCGCCCCAAGATAGCCCGCAATCTCCTGATTCCCAAGCCTTTAAGCCCTACTAGTTCCATGACTTCGGTAACTTTTCACTGCTGATTCCGGGGTGTAAGCTGCGGCGTAATGTCGAACAACGGTCGATCTGCGGAAAACGGCAACCCGGGCACGTCTCCTGAGACTCGAAAAGACGCGGCTTCTTCGCTGTCGAACCAACCGGCCACGGGGAAAGCGGGAGAAAGTAAAGCCCGCCGCGGCCGCTATCCCGACATGCAGAGCGCAGCGCGCTTTCCCATCCACCTGCCAGTTTCGTTGAAGCTGAAATCGGGGGAAAGTCGCGCGGAAACGCAAAACATTTCCGCCAACGGCGTGCTGTTCCAGGTGGACTCGGAGATGCCGGTGGGTTCGATGGTGGATTTCACTATCTCCCTGCCGGCGGAGGTGGTGGGGGCCGAGGCCGACGTGCAGCTCGACTGCCGCGGCCGGGTGGTGCGCAATTCCGAAGCGGGTGGCCGCCGCGGGGTAGGCGTGGTCATCGACGAATACCATTTTGAGCGCCGCTGAGGGCGGCGAGGAAACTGATGGCTAGCATTCCGGTCAGCGTGGACGAGAACGTCGAGCAGCCGCACCAGGGTGAGGGCAACGGCCATTTCATCCGGGTGATCGTGGCTGACACCCAGGCGATTTTCCGCGCCGGATTACGCAAGATTTTTGCCCTGGAAGATGACATTCGCGTGGTCGGACAGGCGGAGACGTTCGCCCAGACGCTTTCTGCCGCCAAGAAATTCTCTGCCGACATCCTGATCTTCGAAGCAGCGTTGACCACGAATCCAGCGGATGCGGTTTCCGATCTGTTGCGGCAAGCTTCGGACCTCAAGCTGGTGGTTGTGACGCCGGCGCCCAATGAGGAACTCACTCTGGAACTGTTCCGTCGCGGCGCCCACGGTATCGTTTCGCGCGAAGTGGAACCGGAGATGCTGGTGGACTGTCTGCACAAAGTGGCGCAGGGCGACCTCTGGCTCGACAGCATGGGGATCCGCTGGATCCTCACTGCTTACCGCACCCAGGGCGGGCGTCCCACGGGAGCGCGTCCCAAGGTGCAGTTGACACCCAAGGAGTCGCTGATCGTTTCCTGCGTTACGCAAGGCATGAAGAATCGGGAGATTGCCTTGCGGGTAGGGACCACCGAACAGGTGGTCAAGAATTACCTGCGCAAGGTATACGACAAGCTGGGCGTTGCCGACCGGCTCGAGTTGGCGCTCTTCTGCCTGCACAATCGGGTGTTGGACAGCACGGTCAAGCCGCCCGATCGGCCGCTAGCTGCGCCGGCAAACGGCCATGCCCCGGCGGATGCAGCCACAACCTCGCCCGCAGCTCCGGAAGCCTCAGAAAAAGTCTCCGAACCAACCAACTGATCGTCTCGTCCACTGCCCCAAACCTCAGCCCGGATGCTATATTCTTGCTTGGTATCCCAGCACTCTTCATTCACCCTGACGCGCGGATTGTCCCCGGACTTTTAGGGGCTGTATGCTGACTGCTGAGTGCTGACCGCTACGTTAGAGAGGCGAACTGTGAAAGGCGATGCCAAAGTCATAGCCGTGCTGAACCAGGTGCTGAAGGCGGAGCTGACCGCAATCAACCAGTATTTCCTGCACGCGGAGATGTGTGAGAACTGGGGCTACCATAAGCTGGCCAAGCATACCCGCAAGGAGTCCATCGAGGAGATGCAGCATGCGGAGAAGTTGATGGAGCGCATCCTGCTGCTTGACGGCACTCCCAACATGAGCGACTACTTCAAGATCAACATCGGTCCAACGGTGAAAGCGCAACTGCAGAACGACCTGCAGGTGGAATACGACGCAGTGAAGCGCTTAAATGCCGGCATTGAGACGAGTGTGAACGCGGGTGACAACGGTTCGCGCGACCTGCTGGAAGAAATCCTGACCGACGAGGAAGAGCACATTGACTACCTCGAGGGACAACTGCACGCCATCTCCGAGATGGGGATCGAGAATTACCTGGCGCAACAGTTGGAAGAGAAAGAGTAGCAAGTAGCGAGTAGCGGGTAGCGAGGGGCGGCCAGGAGCCGGGTTGGTGGTTCCTGACTCCTCGCTACTCGCTGCTCGTCGCGGAGAGATGGCCGAGTGGCTGAAGGCGCACGCTTGGAAAGCGTGTTTACTCGAAAGGGTAACGTGGGTTCGAATCCCACTCTCTCCGCCATATCCCATTCATGATCAGGTACTTAGGCCTCAGGTGACCCGCTTCGTGCCCTCTGCTCAAACATGTAACGTATAGAAACTAAGGCCGTTGGTTCGATGGGAGAGTGGGAATCACGACCACTCTCCGGCATCCAGACTTCCCAGAAGCCGACTTATCAGCATCGATGTGACCCGACTGCCGCGGATAACTTCCGGTTGGCCGACGATCCGCTCGGAAAGTGGTTCACGATTTCCCCGGAAGCCGTTTCGGGGTAGTCCAGGACATAATTGGGCATATTGACCTGACAGCTATTCTTGGGCCGCAATCACAGCGGCAGGGCGCTTGGGAAGCGGGTCTGAAAGTCGAGCAGTCCGACCCACTCCAGTGTAATGGTGATACGCACCATCTCCTGAATCATGGAGCCTAGCTGCTCCACCCAGGCCTTACCTTGTTGACTTCCAAAATAGCGCTCGGCTGCCATCGCATATTCGGGAACGATTCCGCTCATGACCTGTAACCGCGCCGTGCCCCGCACCAGCAACACCTTGTGGGGGAAAATATTGTCATCAATCGTGAGCGCCACCTTGGGATTCTTGCAGAGCGCCCTCAGCTTTGGCGCCTTGGGCGGACTTGCCAGCACAAACTCCCGCTCATTCCAGTGGAACCAGATGGGTACAACTCTGGGCGTGCCATCGGTCCAGACATAAGCCAGCCGGGCGGGAATGGTCGATTGCAGCAGCGCTTGCGAAGCAGGATGCCGCAAGAGCTCAAGATCCCCCTGTTTTACGGGCATGGCCACCCCCCTTGAGCAATACCCCTTTATATGGTAATTGGGAAGCGGTTCTCCCTGCCAACCGCAAGCCCACAACCATCCGCATCCGATCTACGAGCCAATCTGGAGTCATGCGGATTGAGACTTCAATTGTGTTCGCTGCTTAGCGGAACCGATGGGCAGGATCATCGGCACCCGGCGGCGATACTCCGCGTATTCTCCATGAAACCGCACCAGGTCTCTCTCCTCGAATTGAATCGCAACGAGAATGTACGCGGTGGTGGCGATGGCGAAGACCAGATGCGCAGACGTCATCACCGGGGCCGACCAGAACACCAGCAGCCATCCTACATATAACGGGTGCCGGACATACCGGTACAGGCCCGGAGTACGGAACTCAAGCTGCGTGTAAGGGCGCCCGCACAGATACAGCCACACCTGGCGCAGCCCGAATAGATCAAAATGGTTGATGAGAAAGGTGGCGGCGAGGACGGTCAGCCAGCCGGCGGCGAACAGAGCATTCAGAGCCACCCGTCCGGAGGTGCTCCGTACACTCCAGATCGCACCACCCATGGGTTGCCATTTCCAGAACATCAGGAGCAAAGCGACACTGGAAAATAGTACGTAGGTGCTGCGCTCAACGGGGACCGGCACGATTCGGGTCCACGCGGCCTTGAACCATGGCCGTGCCATGACACTGTGCTGAACAGCGAACAATCCCAGCAATGCTAGATTGATCGTCAATGCTAGGAATATCGGTACCAGCGCCCCGGAGTCGATGGACTTCGGAACAGCAAAATTCCCGATAAACCCAACTGCGTACAAGAAAGTTACGAAAAATACCAGGTAGCAAACGACACCATACAAGAACGCGGTGATTCGGCTCAACATATCGATTTTTTCTCCTTCGGGTGGCCCGGGGGCTACAATATTGACACCGGCGCAGAGCGGTTCCCCACGCTGCTATTAACTCTCCGAAAGCCCGGCTGCGTCCTTTGGGGGGGCTGACTTTTTTCTGTTATTTTTCTGACATTGTGATCTCAGAGCCTACCAACGTCCTCTATGAGTTCGGCCCCTTTCGGCTGGAAGTGGACGAGCACCGATTGGTGCGTGAGGGCCACTCCATCCCGCTGACCGGGAAGGCATTTGATACGTTGTGTGTTCTGGTGGAACGTCACGGAAAGCTTGTCTCTAAACAGGACCTGATGAGCGCCGTCTGGCCGGAGACCACCGTGGAGGAGAACAACTTGGACCGCAACATATCTGCCTTGCGCAAAGCGCTGGGGGAGCAGGCAAACGGCCAGTCGTTCATCGAGACCGTTCCCCGTGTGGGCTATCGCTTCATCGCACCGGTGACGGAGATTGCGTCGAAAGCCCCAGGGCCAAAGCCTGAAAGGCGCCATGTCGGATCCCCTGCACGTCAACAAATCCGTTTCTGCTCCACTAGCGACGGCGTCCGCATTGCCTGGGCGAACGTCGGTTCTGGCTATCCGCTAGTCAAGGCCGCCAACTGGCTCAATCATCTGGATTACGAGTGGGAAAGCCCCGTGTGGAAGCACTGGATTGCGGAGTTGACAAAACACCACCGCTTTGTTCGCTACGACGAACGGGGTAATGGGCTATCGGATTGGGAAGTGAAGGAGATGTCTGCTGAGGCCTGGGTACAGGACCTGGAGACGGTCGTTGACGCGGCTGGTATTGACCGGTTCGCGCTAATGGGGATCTCGCAGGGCGGAGCCCCGGCCATTACTTATGCCGTGGAGCATCCGGAACGCGTGAGTCACCTAATCCTGGTGGGCGCCTATAGCCGTGGCTTTGAGCATAGAGACGATCCTGAGGCCCTGAAAGCGCGTCGTGCGTTTGAAACGCTGGTGCGGTTGGATTGGGGAACTAAGAATCCAGCCTTTTCTTTCAATTTTGCCGACCTGTACGTGCCACAAAACGCCACGCCCGAACACCAGGAATGGTTCAACGACTTACGCCGTGTGTCAGCTTCCCCCGAAAATGCAGCACGCATAATGGAAGCATGCGACAAGATCAACGTGCGTGCACTGCTTCCGTCGGTCTCCGTTCCAACCATCGTGTTTCACAGCGATGGCGACCGCGCGGTGCCGCCCGACGAGGGTCGAATACTAGCAGCAGAGATTCCAAATGCGAGATTTGTTCCGCTGTCGAGTGCCAATCACATTCTTCTCGCGGATGAACCAGCCTGGGGAGTCTTCGTCGAAGAACTCGGCATATTCTTGGGATGGCACGACACAGACGCTGCCACTAACTGACTTCGCCATGCCGACAAAATCGACGGTGCCGATGCCGCGACTGACGTAAAAGCTGTGACTCGCCCTTTTGAAATAATCCTCGGACGTACCCCAGTCGCTTCGGGTCAAGGCCGGAAATTACCCTGTTTGAATTGGTGCGCGGGGTCTGAGATGCGGGAAGGCGGGCTTTTCCATCTTACTTGTCAGGCGCGTTCCTCAAATGTCGGAATCAGAGGCTTTGTTAAAAGCTCTACCCCCCCGGTTATTGTGCCGATTGCTCCCGACTGACGGGCAAACCAGAAGTGATGCCCTACGGATTGATCCCGATAAACGCCCTTCTGGGAAGCGAAAAAGCCAACTCGGAAGCTATGCGAGCGCATTGCGACCCCTTTTCCCCCAAGCGATCACTTGGGTCGATTCCGGGGGCAATCCCGGGGGCGCTAAGAGTTCCGCTTTCTTCCCATCAATACCTTACAAGGACAATTCACGCCGCGTAGTTCCTTTAGATTCTGTAAAACGCTGAATTCGAATCCCACTCTCTCCGCCAGATTTCCGTTGCTTTAGCGACTACACGATCTGCCTCAATTGTTGTTTCGGCGAGTTTCCAGAAGTTGTTTAACGTGCAGCCGGTTCAGGCAGGGCGCCTCACTTCCACTGGATGACCTTGGCTTCAGCGCAGGCGTTGAGGTAGTCGGCCACAAGGCTCACTGGCAACGGGCCGTATTCGGCGGACACCGCATCGCGTATTTCCCCCACGGTACGCTTGCCATTCACGAAATTGACGATCTCGTAGGCATACAGCTCAGACTGGTCCTGCACGCTCAGCAAGGGTGTGGCTTCGCTGTTGAGCAGCTTGATTTTCGAGTAACGCTCCTTTCCCAGACGTGCCAGCAGGACATTGTCGTTCTGGTAGGTGAGCGGCCCGAACTCGCCGATGCGCAACGGTATACGGCGGACGTCAGCGTCCGCGGCCCAAGGCGGGACGGGCGCTGTTCCTATCGCTCCTCGAGTCTTGGCCTGGGCGTCGAGCCAACGGCTGAAAGCGGTGGCTTGAGCCGCAAGTGTATTCACTCCGTCGGCTTCGGCCCCCGCAGGCCCGCCGGTGAATTCGACCAGCGAGTGCAAGGCTTCGTTTTCGCGGCGGAGAGCGTGGTTCACAAGGTTGCGGGCCTCGTACCATGCCTCGCCAGGACCAAGTTGAGGGTCATCCACCAATTTCTGTGCGCTTCCGAAGACTTCGGCAAGCCTCTCTTGGCACTGAGCAGTAAGGAAGGGCAGCAAGGTCGGGAGTTGTGTCTTATCCAAACTCGCGTAGACGTAGCCAGAGGCCGCGCCAAGCAGCGCCACGCGGCGCAATTTTGTGGCATCGATCTGAGACAAGCTGTCATGGTCCGTGTGGATGTAGATGTCTGGCCAGTCTCGCAAGTAAAGCGACGGGACGGCAATGGTGGAAGAGTCGTAATCATCGTGATCGCTGCCGGACGAATACGGGGTTACGTCGGCGATGAATTCATTGCGCGTGCCTTGTTCCCCGGCCCTGGTTTCGACAATGCCCGTGGCTGACGACGCGTTGCCTTCCGCATAATCGCTCGCGGCAGTACGGATCGCATCGAGGAACACAACTCCCACATCGGTCACAAAACTCGGCAATGACCAGGGAGTGCCGGTGACATGGAATACGGACTTGTTCTTGAAAGGGTCGCCGCCCACCATATCCATGTGGATGTCGGCCCGCAGACTCTGCCGGATCTCGGGATGGGTGGCAAGAAATGCCATGGTGCCCTCGACCTCCGGCCCCCAGACAAAGCGCAGGGTGCGTTTGGGACGCGGCAGCGCGCCCGATCCGATAAGCCGGGCGAGGACGCGCGCTGACTCCAGAATCGTTACACACCCACTGCCATTGTCATTCGCTCCAGGCCGCTCGTGATCGAGGTGGCAGCTATACATAATTTCACCGGCTGCCGGGTCAGAGCCGGGAATGGTGCCGGTCACCACCGTCCAATGTCCTGGCCCGACGCTGGCTTTCACATAAGCGTTGAGAACAATTGGTTCACCCTGGCGCAAGCGGGTCCGCAACGACTCAGCAGTTTCGCGCGAGACCATGAAGGCGAAGCCGGAAGGCTGGCGCGCATCCAGGTGACCCCAGCGGACCAACGTCCTATCCAGTCCCGACCAGGCAGTCGTTTGGTTGGGCATGTCACTGAGAATGCCCGCGGCACCATGCTTGGCTATTGCCAATTCCTGCACTCGTGCCAGAACACCGTCCGCCAGGACGATCTTGCCGTGCACATCCTTGCTGGCGTAGTCGTCCTCGCTGGTTCCGTTGCCCACATCCACTAATGCAGTTTCGACTTCGGAGCTGTGACTGTAGTCGGCGAGGCGAATTGGATCGGTGTTCCAATCGCCCAGGAGGAGATGTTGTGGACGAACCTCCCACAAGCGTGCCGCCTCAACCGTCCAGCCCAGGTAAGAGCGCATCAGACCGTACTGCCTGTTTCCGTCGATCGGGAACTGCTCACTGTGAGCATCGGCGAGGCCGTACTCGCGGGCGCGTTGCAGTACGAATTGCGCTGCCAGGTCGAAATCCGCCGTTGCGGGGACACGGTGCAGGCCGGTCAGGTAGCGGAGATTTTCGTAGGGCGCAGCGCCGCTCGACTCGTCTCGGAGCATTGCCCACTGACGAGAGGAAAGAAACGGCTGCTGAGCGAAGGCACAAAGCGTACTCAGCGTGAGAAGGAACCAGGTCAGACAGAGGCTGCGCATAGGCCAAAGAGGATAACAAAACCGCCAAGTCGAGGTCCGCTTACGAAGGATGGGGCTCTCCCAGAATGCAGCGGACGGTGTCACGCGCGATGAGGAGCTCCTCGTCAGTCGGAATTACGTAGGCATGAAGGCTGGAATCGCTGCTGCTGATCTCCCCTTCCACTCCGACCATCTGCTGGTTCCTGGTCTCGTCCAACCTCAAACCTGCCCATTCGAGGCCCGCGCAGATGCGAGCTCGAATGTCTGCTGAGTTCTCCCCGATGCCTCCAGTGAACACGATCGCATCCGCTCCGCCCATGCAGGCAAGAAATGCGCCGATGTATTTTCTGGCGCGGTAACAGAAGACCTCAATCGCCAGGCGTACCCGGCGGTCGTCGTGTTCTCGCAGTTCCTGTTGCAGGACCCGCATATCGTTGGTCAACCCGGAGATGCCCAGCAATCCGGACTGGGTGTTGAGCAGGGCGTCCACCTGGTGCGTCGACAGCCCCTCCTTTGTCGCAATCAGGTTCACAATGGCAGGGTCAATATCGCCGGAGCGCGTCCCCATCACCAGACCCTCTAAGGGCGTCATACCCATCGAAGTGTCTACGCTGCAGCCGCCACGAATGGCAGCGGCGGAGCAGCCATTGCCGAGGTGCAGCGTGATCACATGGGTTTGCTCCCGGGTCAGCTTGCGCAAGACCCGGTAGCGGTAAGCTACATAGCGGTGCGAGGTGCCGTGAAAGCCGTAACGACGGATGTGGTGGCGCCGGTACAAGTGATAGGGAACGGCATACAGGTAAGCGGGCTCGGGGATGGATTGATGGAAGGCGGTGTCAAAAACCCCGACCTGCGGCAGTTTTGGACCGAAGATCTGCCGCGCCGCCACAATGCACTTGATGTTGTTGGGATTGTGGAGAGGAGCCAGATCAATGCAGTCCTCGATTTTCTTCAATACCTCGTCGGTGATGATGACCGACTCGGCAAACATCTCACCGCCGTGGACCACGCGATGCCCCACGGCACCGATGTCGGCTAGGGTCTGGACCTCTTTGATTCCCGATCGGTCTGAGGCAATCCAGCGAACCAGGTAGTCGAGCGCAGCAGGAATGTCAGCGAGCGAGGCCGTGAACTTCTGCCTGGGGCCATTGCGCATCTGCACCGTGATGATCGCTTCTCCACCGATGCGCTCAACCTCTCCACGGCATAAGCGTTCATCCGCGTCATGCTGGATACGATCGAGGTCGGTGGCAATGAGCTGAAACTTCAGGCTGGAGCTTCCCGAGTTGAGTACGAGAACGTTCATCATTTCTGTACAGACCTGTCGTGTTCAGGGAACGCCCTGAGCTTGGGTGTTGGCCGATCCGGTTCCGCGCGAGCAGGCTTAATACGGCCAGCGCCACCCGGCAACGTCAGGCTTATCGGTGCCATGTTCGTGAGCATAGTTCCGGCACTCAATCTGCTGGTTGCGGAACTTCTCCTTGGCATGGCCCCCGATCCTCTGCAGTTTCGGCGTGCGATCGATGACATCAATCGCCAGGCTGAAGCGATCGATCTCATTGTTAATGGCCAATTCCATCGGGGTATTGATGTTGCCCTTTTCCTTGTACCCGCGCACGTGCAAGTTGTGGTGATTGGTGCGACGGTACGCCAATCGGTGGATGAGCCAGGGATATCCGTGGAAGTTGAACACTATGGGCTTGTCCACTGTAAACAGCGAATCGAAGTCGCGATCCGACAGGCCGTGCGGATGTTCCGTGCTGGGCTCCAACTTGAAGAGATCCACCACATTGATGTAACGGATCTTGACGTCAGGGAACTCCTCGCGCAGCAGTGCGATGGCGGCGAGCGCTTCCTGGGTGGGAATATCCCCGGCGGATGCCATCACCACGTCGGGTTCGAGGCCCTGGTCGTTACACGCCCATTCCCAGATGCCAATGCCCTTGGTGCAGTGCTCGATGGCGGCATCCATGTCCATGTACTGCAGGTGCATCTGCTTATCTGAGACGATCACGTTGACGTAGTTCTCACTCTTCAAGCAGTGGTTGGCCACCGAGAGCAGAGAATTGACGTCCGGAGGCAGATAGATGCGAGTGACGGCAGCACTCTTGTTCACGACCACATCCAGGAAACCAGGGTCCTGGTGGGTGAAACCATTGTGGTCCTGCCGCCAGACGGTTGACGTAACCAGCAGGTTCAGTGAGGCAATCTTCTCGCGCCATGACAGCTGGTTGCAGATGGAAAGCCACTTGGCATACTGGTTGAACATGGAGTCAATGACATGGATAAAGGCCTCGTAGGAAGAGATAAAGCCGTGCCGCCCCGTGAGCAGGTACCCCTCGATCATCCCCTCGACGGTGTGTTCGCTCAGCATCTCCATCACTCGTCCGTCAGGGGCCAGTTCGCCGCCGTCTGCGTCTTCCGGGAAGTACTCTTCGATCCAGAATTTCTTGCTGACCTCGTAGATGGCGTCCAGCTTATTCGACGTGTTTTCATCGGGACCGAAGACACGGAAGTTCTTCATGTTCGACTTCATCACATCGCGAAGGAAAGCACCTAGCGGGCGGGTGTTTTCTGCTTCAACCTTCCCCGGCTTCTCCAACTTCAAGGCATATTGCCGGAAGTCCGGGAGGCGCAGAGCCTTCTTCAAGCGTCCTCCGTTGGCGTGAGGGTTGGCGCTCATGCGGCGCGTGCCGGTCGGTGCAAGCGCCTTTAGTTCGGGAACAAGCTTCCCGTTCTGATCAAAGAGTTCTTCGGGCTTGTACGCGTGCATCCAGTTCTCTAGTTGGCGAAGTTGTTCCGGATTCTTCTTCACGTCCGGCAGCGGAACCTGGTGCGCCCGCCAGAAGCCCTCCAGTTTGTGGCCATTGACCTCCTTCGGAGCGGTCCACCCTTTTGGCGTCCGCAGCACGATCATGGGCCAGCGAAAACGCTTCGCTACACCCGTGCTCCGGGCTTCGTGCTGAAAGTTCCGGATCTCCGATATGCAGTGTTCGATAGTCGCCGCCATTGCCTGGTGCATGCTGTTGGGATCAGAACCTTCCACAAAGTATGGTGTCCAACCGTAACCGCGGAACAGGCTTTCCAGTTCGGCATGGCTGATGCGGGCGAGGACAGTGGGATTGTTGATCTTGTAGCCATTCAGGTGAAGAACCGGCAGGACCGCGCCGTCGCGTACCGGGTTCAGGAATTTATTGATGTGCCAGGAAGTGGCAAGCGGCCCGGTTTCCGATTCGCCGTCGCCGACCACAGCCGCGACGATCAGGTCAGGATTGTCGAAGGCGGCACCGCAAGCATGGGACAACACGTAGCCGAGTTCTCCTCCTTCGTGGATGGAACCGGGAGTTTCCGGAGTGCAGTGACTGCCGATACCGCCGGGGAAGGAGAATTGCTTGAAGAATTCGCGCAGACCTTCTTCGTCTTCGCTCTTGTCTCCGTAGATCTCGGAGTAGGTGCCCTCCAGATAGACGGGCGCCAGGACGCCAGGCGCGCCGTGGCCCGGGCCGGCGAGGAACATCATGTTCAAGTCGTACTTCTTGATGAGGCGGTTCAGATGAAGGTAGGTAAACGCCAAACCAGGGCTTGATCCCCAGTGCCCAAGCAGACGATTCTTGATATGGTCCGCCTGAAGAGGCTCCTTTAACAAAGCATTCTCCTGCAGATAAAGCATGCCAAGAATCAGGTAGTTGCAGGCTCTCCAGTAGGCATGGGTTTTGCGTAAGTCCTCCGCGCTGAGGGGCGCTCCTTGCACGGTAGATGTCGCCGTGCCGTATGCGCTCAAAGAACTCTTAGCTTCTTCGGCTGTTGCCACAGGTGTCATGACAGTACTCCTTCTGTGGAATCGGTCACGCCAGCAGTTCAGGGGACGAACAAAGCCTTTGTCGCTTGGCAGACACGATGGACCTCAAAACAACTGATCTGCCAAGACAAGACAGCCGGGTGGTTTCTGCCAGCCCGCTCGTGGATAGATTCGAGAATACAACAGGACGAGAGACCACGGCGAGAAACGTGATCCAACGCCCAGGAAAGAACGGAATGCTTCGATCGATTCGCATGCGGGCGATGTCCTAAGGGCACCTCGCCTCTCCGTCCTGTTTGTGGTAGCAATGGTGAACAAAGGGGTTACCGGCGCATCTAACAAAAGAGCTCAGTTGGCTGAGGAGCTACTGTGCGTTTGCTAAGTTTTCGCCTCATCGTGTCGCTCATTGTGGGGATCACGCTGGTTTCACTGGCGTTCTCCTACAACGAGGTGCGTGTGGAGAAGCGAGGTTTGCGCAAAGACCTGGAGCACCGCGCGGAAGTGTTGGCGGAAAGCCTGGCCGGCAACATCGAGCCCCGCCTGGAAAAAGAGTCTCAGCGTCAGCTGCAGCGCATCGTCGAGCAATTTGGCAACCGTGAGCATCTGGATGGCGTAGCCGTTTACGACACGCACGGTACCCTTCTAGCCGTCACTCCCGGACTCAAGCAGCTCATCACCGAGCAGCCGCCTGTAGTTGCGCAAGCGGTTGCCACGAATCACGGTTCCGGGCAGTTCGTTCACCTGGCAGGGAAGCCCTTTCACATCTACGCCGTGCCCCTCCAGCAGCATGACGCGGTGGTCGGGGGCCTGGCCATCGTCCACGACGCCAGCTACATCAACCTGCAAAGTGCACGCATCTGGCGGGAGACTTTCCTGCGTACCCTGGTGCAGGTTTTCCTGATTGCGCTGATCACGCTGCTGATTGTGCGCTGGAGCATTGTGGGTCCGATTGCCAAGGCGGCCCAATGGATGAAAGCACTGCGGACGGGCAAAGGCTCGCTGGGGACGCCTACCCCGGACCTGGATCTGCTGCGTCCCCTGGCCAGGGAAGTGGAGACCTTTGCGGCCAGCCTGGTTGCTGCCCGTTCGGCCGCCGAGACAGAGGCCCAGCTGCGCGAAGCGGCCGAGACTGTTTGGACCGCAGAACGATTGTCGGTGCATGTGCGCAGCCGCCTTGGAGACAGCCGGCTTGTCGTGGTCTCGAACCGTGAACCTTATTCCCATATCCACAAGGGAAAGTCTTTGGAGGTGGTTGTCCCACCAAGCGGTCTGGTGACCGCACTGGAACCAATCCTGCGCGCCTGTGACGGCACCTGGGTCGCTCACGGAAGTGGTGACGGGGATCAGGAAACTGTGGATCGGCGCGACTGTCTGCGTGTTCCGCCTGATGATCCCCGCTATACGTTGCGCCGGGTGTGGCTGAGCAAAGAGCAAGAGGAAGGGTACTACTTTGGCTTTGCCAACGAGGGCTTGTGGCCCCTTTGCCACATCGCCCACACCCGGCCGATCTTCCGGGCCTCGGATTGGGAGCATTATCGCGCGGTCAATCAGAAGTTCGCGGATGCGGTGCTGGAAGAAATGGCGGACTTTGAGCAACCCATGTTGCTGGCCCAGGATTACCATTTCGCGCTGTTGCCCCGACTGGTCAAGCAGAAGCGTCCCGATGCCCGGGTGGCCATCTTCTGGCACATCCCCTGGCCCAACCCGGAAGCCTTTGGCATTTGTCCCTGGCAGCGAGAACTGGTCAACGGCTTGTTGGGCGC
Organism: Terriglobia bacterium; assembly: GCA_020073645.1. Lineage (GTDB taxonomy): Bacteria > Acidobacteriota > Terriglobia > Terriglobales > Acidobacteriaceae > JAIQET01. The sequence goes on from JAIQET010000008.1 coordinate 39,906, forward strand.
CGACCTCGTGGGATTCCACATCCAGGCACATTGCAACAACTTCCTGGAGACGGTAGATCGTACTCTGGAATCGCGGATCGACTGGGAGCATTTTACGGTCACCCGCGAAGACCGCCGCACGGTGGTGAAACCTTTCCCCATCAGTGTGGATTTCCGGGAGGCCAGTCCGCCTCGGGAAGAATCGGCCTACGTGGAACGGGTCAACCTGCTTCGCGAACTGGGAGTGAGCGCTGAATTTCTGGGCGTTGGTGTGGACCGGGTGGACTACACGAAAGGGATTCTGGAGCGCTTCCTGGCCATTGAACACTTTCTGGACAAGCATCCCATGTACCAGGGGAAGTTCGCTTTCATCCAGATTGGAGCCCCCAGCCGCACCCACATCAAGCGCTACCACGACCTGCTGGGAGAAGTCGAGGCCGAGGCCGACCGCATCAACTGGCGCTTTCAACACGACTCCTGGAGGCCCATTGTCCTGCTCCAGCGACAGCACAGCCATCAGGAAATCCAAAGGTTCTATCGCGCAGCAGACCTGTGCCTGGTTACTTCGTTGCACGACGGCATGAATCTGGTTGCCAAGGAATTCCTGGCGGCCCGCGAAGATGAGCAAGGCGTACTGATTTTGAGCGGATTTACCGGGGCCGCGCGAGAACTGCGCGATGCGCTCATCGTGAATCCTTACGACATCGGTCAGACGGCGGAGGCCATCCGGCTGGCCCTGGAACTGCCTTCCGAGGAGCGGCGAGACCGAATGCAACGCATGCGCAAGGTGGTGAAGGAAAACAACGTCTATCGCTGGGCGGGGAATTTGATCGCCGAACTCTGCGATGTTCGCGTTGAGCCCGAGCACCTCGAGGCAGGGGCAGGCTACGATTGATACGGGTGCGGGACCGGAAGCGGCTTATGGGAGATTGCCGGTTGCGATCAACTTCTGGAGAATCTCGCTGACGCCGGCCCCGGAATCGCCCGCCGTGACAAGATTGACCCGCTCCTTCAGGCTGGGGATTGCGTTGGCGACCGCCACCGAAAATCCGCAAAGGCGCAAGAACGCGTGATCGTTTTCCGCATCGCCGATTCCTACCACAGCTGGGCTCGGCACGCCGAGGCCAGCGAGCGCCGCGGTGAGCCCTGTGCCCTTGTTGATTCCGGCGGGCAGGATCATCACCGCCTCCCGGTTGAGGATGATCTGCAGGGCGAGTCCCAGTTCCTGTATGACTTGCTGGACCGTCACGTCATGCGGTTTCACCGTGGCAATAATCCCCCGGCCGATCGAGATCGGGCTGACGCCGAGCCGATGCAGCCTTTCCAGGAAGCGGGCGGGCGGAAGCTGGCAGAGGGGGCGCTCCTCACCGGTGGAAGGGTGATACAGCAAGGCGCCATTTTCCGCGACCACCAGATCGAACAGGCGCAGCTCCGGGAAAACTTCGCGCACGCTCCTCAGTTCGCGGCCCGTGATCAGGATCAGCTTCCGGCCCGTTTTTCGCAGGCGTGTCAAGGCCGCCAGCGTGTCGCCCTCGACATGGCCGTGATCAGCAAGGGTGCCGTCAAAATCCGTCGCTACGGCCTGAAATCGCAATGTTGTTCTCCGCCTCTGCCATAGATGCAGAAACGAGGTCGAAAGGAGCTATCAGCACAACGCCATGAGTACCTCTGAGACATCGAACTTCCGGGCGCGCCCGGCACAGGCTCCTTTTCACTTCAAATCCTCCGCCCATCTTCTGCGCATCGGCAGAGAGCACGCCGCCACTTTGGGAGAATTCCTGCAAGCGCTGCGAAGTTGTCCGGAAGAATCAATTTTCCAGCATACCTTCCGCACGCTGCAGGAGCACCATTTCATTCGCGAGGGCTTTTCCAACGACTTCGCCCACTGGGCCTACACCGATTGCAACGAAGCCGGGCTGGCCGAACGCCTGGCAAGCCTGGATGTCCGTCCCTTCACCTCGATAGCTGCCCTGAGACAACGTGTCCTCGAGATCGTAGAAGACTACATCAAGTCGAACCCACGAGTTCGGGACCGCTCCGCGCTCAAGCCTTTCTATTTTTGTGCTTCCGACACGGTCGTCATGCCAACTCCCTTTGTCGCGCATGACCTGGGTGAGTTTGTGGAAGCGCTCAAGCAAGTCGGGGTGCACTGCATCCATCACCATTTCATCGAGGCCAGGCTTCGGCTCAAACTGGTTTCCAACGACTTTTCCTTGTGGCTCGAAAACGAAATGGGCCTCAAGAGGGCCGCGGCGAGCCTCAACCGCATCGATATTTATACCTCGACCCTGGAAGGGGTGCGCTACCAGATCATCCGCATTGTGCAAAATGCGCAGGCCTGAGAAAGCAAAGGACAGCCGCGATGAGTGAGGACGGGAATCAAGCAAAGGCAAGACTGCAGGAAGCGCAGCTTTCTACGCAGGAACGGCGGAAGAAGCCGCGTATTTCGCAGACCCCGCCGGCGCCCCCTCCTCGGCCAAAGCTGGAAGATTACTGCAGCATCATCGGCAAGCCACAACTGGAGGAGTTGCGCTACCTGGCCGACGACTTGCGCGGCAAGACCGTGAAAATGGTCAACTCCACCGCAGTAGGCGGAGGGGTGGCGGAGATTTTGAACCGCCTGGCTCCCTTACTGGAGGAATTGGGAGTTGCGACCCACTGGGAGGTGATCACCGGGGGCAACGACTTCTTCGAGGTGACCAAGGCATTTCACAATGCCCTGCATGGGGCGCCCTACGTCCTGACGCGAGAGGCACAAGAGGTTTTCCTCGCACATACCGAACAGAACCGGATGCGCATGAAGTTTGAGGAGGACCTGGTCGTCATCCACGATCCGCAACCCGCGGGACTGGTGGCGTCGAGAAAAGATCGCCCGGGAAAATGGATCTGGCGTTGCCACATCGATTTGTCGAACCCGCATCCCGAGGTGTGGGGATTCCTGCGGCCTATGGTGGAGCAGTACGACGCCGCGATCTTCTCATCCCCGGCGTTTGCGCGGAGCCTGTCTATCCCGCAATACCTGTTTTATCCCTGCATCGATCCGCTCTCAGAGAAGAACAAGGACTTGGAAGAAGGCTACCTGCAGAAGGTGTGCGACGACTTCGGCATCGACCGTTCACGTCCCATCGTGACCCAGATTTCGCGCTTCGACCGGCTCAAAGATCCGCTGGGAGTGATTCAAGCCTACAAGATGGCCAAGAACTATGTGGACTGCCAACTGGTGCTGGCCGGAGGAGGCGCCAGCGACGACCCCGAAGGTTCCGTCGTGCTGAAGGAGGTACAGGAGGCCGCTGCCGATGACCCGGACATCATTATTCTCGACCTCCCGCCCTGGTCCGCTCTCGAGATCAATGCCTTGCAGCGCGCCTCTACGCTCATGGTGCAGAAATCCCTGAAGGAAGGCTTCGGTCTGACTGTGACAGAGGCCCTTTGGAAAGCCAAGCCGACTATCGCGGCCGCAGTCGGAGGCATTCCTAGCCAGATCATCCACAAGCTGACCGGCATGCTGGTCCACTCAGTGGAGGGTTGTGCCTACCAGATCCGCTACCTGCTCACTCATCCTGAATTTGCCGCGCAACTCGGCAAGAACGGGCGCGAACACGTCAAAGAGAACCTGCTGATCACGACCAACGTCCGGCGCTGGCTGCTGCTGTTCCGCATCCTGTTAGGGCTCGTTGCTGCTGACCCTGGCAGGGAAGGGGCAGCTCTGGAACCGGCCCCAGCGCTTAAGAATTGTTGAGGGGCGGCGAAGGGCACCGGGTCGAGGAAACAGTTCGGTTGTACACTATCGGACGAGCAAAGTCCGCCTCCAGCTTGTCATCCACTTCTATTTCGGGAGAAGTTTGATGAAGTCCTTGCTAACCGTTTTCATTGCAGCTCTCATCTGGCTGCCGTTGCAGCAGACCACCCAATCGCCTGCGAGCCCACCGCCGGCAAAGACACCCACCCAACCGCCGACACAGGCACAGACGGCGCCAAAGGAAAGCAGCACAGCGACCAAGCCTTCCGTGAAGCACGTGCATGTGCACATGGAGGGTTTCGAACTCGACAAGAAATCCGCGAGTCAGGCCGGCAACACGCAAGTCGGCAGCGCAACTCGCGGCGCAGGGCCGACGGTCTTTCTGTACGCGCCCCACCTGACCAAGGTCTACACCCTGACTCCGACCTTTTACTGGACGAGCGCCGTCCACACGAAAGCTTTTGTCTTCCGGCTGTACGATGCCGAGGGTGAAGTTGGGTACGAAACCCGCACCCCCGACTTCAGTCTGCAGTATCCTACGAGCGCACCCCCGCTGGAACCCGGCCAGACCTACGTGTGGAACGTGTTGGCAGGGCTCGGACTATTGGGCGGAGGGAGTCTAGCTGCGGAGTTCAGCGTTCTGAGCCCGGAGGAACGTGCAGTGCTGGAGAAGGAGTTGGCAGGCGCCGACGCGATGAAGCGAGCGGCCATCTTTACCGACAAGCGCCTGTGGTACGACGCGATCCAAGCCTACACCGAGATCATCGCCCAGCACCCGGAGATGGCTGACCTCTACGAGAAGCGAGGCAACATCTACGACCAGATCCCGGCTACACAAGACCTGGCGCAAGCGGATTTCGAAAAGGCGGACGAATTGCGGGCGAAAAAGTAGCGGGTAGCGAGGGCCGAGTACGGCACCGGCCCCGCGCCCGCTGTTCTGCGAAAGATTAATCCTCGAAGCTCCGGGCCCCGCCCTGGAACCCGTTCTTGGCTCGCTGCCACACCCACTTCACCACCCGCGCATCGTTGTAGCAGTAGCCCAGATTGTGGTTCAGAGTGGAGAAGCAATGCCGCTGGCACGTCTTCTTCATGTTGGTGAGTTGCCTGGCTTCGAACTTGTGGTTGTCGATGTTTCCCCAGTCGAAGGTTGATGGGTACATGGGGAAGCAGGGCGCGACCGTGCCGTCGGTGCGGATGATCACATTGTTTTCCCCGCCGCGGCAATTCCAATCGGTGAAGTGCAGTTCGCCGCCGGGCTCCTGGACAATGCCGGTCATGGAGTTAAGCATGGCGGTCACATCCCCGTTGCTGGACGTGCCGTCGCCGTACCAGCCGTATTTCTTGAGGTCGAGGCCTGAGGACATGCGTACGAAAGCCTTCATCTCCTGCAGGCGCTGCACCGAGTTCACCATCTGGTAGCCGGACTTGTTCTTCTCGATGATCCAGTCGATCAGATCGTCCACTGCACGCCAGTCCTGCGGGCGGATGTAGGTAGGATTGTCATACAGATGTCTGAAGTGATCGTCCTGCTCGAGCATCGGGGTTTCGTTGATGTGGTAGTCGGTGGCCAGCCGGTGCTCACGCGCGTACTCGGTCACTCGCCGGATATCTTCCAGGTTGTTACGGCAGATGTTCATGTTGAAAAAGATCATGTAGCCGTAACCGTACTGCTTTTTCATCAGGTACTCGAGGTTCTTCTGGACCGGCACCAGGGCCTTGGGTAAGCCCGGCTTCAAGTCCCAGGCGTCGAGCGCGAAGTTGTAGACGGCCACGCCGGCGTCACCCAAGCGGTCGGCCACTTCGGGACGCAACAGCCGGCCGTTGGTGCCGACGTAGATCCAGAATCCCTTCTTGGCGGCGTAATACACCACTTTGTGCGCGAATTGCGGACGCAGCAGCGGTTCGCCTCCCATCAGCGCCAGCACGCGGCAACCGTGGTCGTGCAGCCAGTCGATGGATCGCCGTGCCACATCTTCGGTCATGCCCTTGATCTTGTTGTCATAGGCCCAGCAGTACCAGCAATCCAGGTTGCACTTGTATTCCAGGAACAGGTACGCGGTGATGGGATGAAAGGTGCCGGGCAAAACCCGCGACTTGACGTAGGGAAACAACCACCCCCGCGCCGTACGATAAATCAGCTTGGGAGTCCATTTGCGCTTTTCCGGAGGCGTCTCCAGCCCGGGATCGTCGAGCATCTCCGGATGCTGCGGGAACACCGCCTCCGGCAAGGTAGCGCCCTTGGCCGCCGCCGGCGCCGGCGGCTTGGGACTGGAATTCATGAGAAGGTCGTGGATGGCAACGTCAATGCGGAACTTCGCAGGTCCTGCTGGTGGTGCTGGTGCAGTAGCCATGAAGCTTTCTCCTCAAGAAGGACAATTCGCTTGAGCCCGGGACCCCACCCGAGAGATTTCTAATCATAACTCCGGGCCGGACACCCGGAAAAGATGCTTGCCCTGAATTCGTAAAAATCGAATATGGCGGTAGATGCTGGCCGGTGAGAAACGGTTTCACCGTGTCACGAATCGGGACAGACAGCCGCACTTTGCCTGCGCGCGGTGATGTGGTATACATACCGCCGCAGCCCAGGATCAAATTTCCACAGTTCTCTCTCCGGGAGGAGCCTGCCATCATGGATCTTGTCCATCGCAAACCCCAGCACGGCGACACTCGCACCGGCCGCGACTGCGGTTTCTGTCACCGCCTTGATCCCGAGTTCAGCCAGCGCAAACTGGTGGATCGCTGGGTGGTTAATGAGTTGGACGACACCGCATCGGCACATCTCACCGAGGACGGTTACGTAAAGCATCGCATGCTGGAGATGATTGAGCGTTTTGGGGCTAGGCTTGAGCCGTTGAAATCCGGGGCGGCGTAGATTGCGCGCAGGATGTTTCCCGATACCACCTCCCAAGACTGCCGCGGCTTGCTAATCCATCTGAAACTCCTTGAAAAATGAGCGAGATACTGTGCAACCCGCGGCTGGCCCGCAAGCAACTAATGATTTAGTTGACGTTTTTGTTCTGGCACGTCTAACCTGGTGGGCAGAAACTTCAACGAACCGGAGGATGGCCGTTTGCCGCGCAAGCAGTCCGAAACCCTGACCGAAGCCGAACTGCGGCTGATGAATGTGTTGTGGCTCAAGCGGTCGGCGACCGTCCATGAAGTCATGCAGGCTCTCTCGGAGAAGCCTCCGCTGGCCTACAACTCCGTTCTCACCACCATTCGCATTCTGGAGAGGAAAGGGTATGTGAAGCACGTGAAAGAGGGGCGTGCTCACGTGTACATGCCCAAGGTGGGTCGCGAGGACGCGACGCGGTTCGAGGTACGCCACCTGGTGAACCGGTTCTTCAAGAATTCCCACGAACTGCTGGTGTTGAACATTCTGGAAGACCAGAGCATCGATGCCGAGGAATTGGATCGCTTGCGCAAGCTGGTGGAAGGGAGCAAGTGAGCCAGATATGACGGCCGCGCTCAACCTGAACGCGATTGCGCAGATCTCAGCCGAACGCTTGGTGGACTGCCTGGTGGAAGGCGTGATTATCACCGCCTGTGTAGGGCTGCTGCTGCGCGTGATTCGCCGGCAGAATTCCGGGACGCGCTTTGCCGTTTGGTTTTCGGTGCTGCTTGCGATCCCCCTTCTGGCCGTGTCAGGCGGTATCTGGGCGAGCGTCGCAGGCATCGTCCCGGCAACAGCCGGTGCCGTTCGGCCAGCCATCACCGTGCCGGCCTCGTGGGCGCTCTACCTGGTCGGGGCGTGGGCGCTGCTGGCGGGCGTCGGTCTGGTGCGCGTCGGCGCGGGTCTCTGGCACCTGTACAGGCTGCGCAAGAGCTGTGTCGCGATCGAGGCCACGAGTCTCGATCCGGTGTTGCAGGAAATGCTGCGGCGGTTCCAGGCACCAAGAGCAGTCACAATTTGCTCTTCCGACCGGGTGCAGGCGCCCACCGCGTTAGGCTTCATCAAACCTGCGGTCGTCCTTCCCAGTGGCCTGATGCAGGAGCTGTCCACGGTGGAGCTGCAGTCTGTGCTGCTGCACGAACTGGCGCATTTGCGGCGCCGGGATGACTGGACGAACCTGGTCCAGAAGATCCTCAAGGCGCTGCTGTTCTTCCATCCCGCGGTGTGGTGGGTCGAGCAGCGAATTTCTCTGGAGCGGGAGATGGCATGCGACGACGCGGTGCTGGCGGAGACCGCCGACCCGCGGGCTTATGCGCGATGCCTGGTGTATCTCGCGGAGAAAAGCTTTGTACGCCGCAGCCTGAGGTTGGCGCAGGCCGCCGTAGGCCGCCTTCGGCACACCTCGATGCGAGTCGCGCAGATTCTGGACGGGGACCGGCCACGCACGACGCGAGTGTGGAAGCCAGCCGTATCGCTGGTAGCGGTCTTGTCGTGTGCCAGCCTGATTTTTCTGGGGCGTGCACCCAAGTTGGTCGGGTTCCGAGACGACACTACCCGAGTAGTGGCGCATGCGGCGGCGGCAGCTCCGGTCTTGCCGACCGCGGCGAAGGGGTCTGTCCCTACTGGCGCTCAGGATGCGGCGCCCAAGCCCGCTGTGCACAAGGTATCCGCAAGCCGGCAGGCCCTCGCCGCGAAATTGCAGGCCAAACCACCAGTTCCGCAGCGTAACGACTCCGCCATCAAGGCCAAGTTAGCGCCGCAAGAAAATGCGCTAGCTGTGGTGCCAGCCAAGAGTGGCGACGAAGGGATGACGCTCCCGGCAACCATCCTGGTCTTCGTGGAAAGCCGCAGCTACGGTGCGAACGGAATCCTGGAATGGCAAGTCGCTGTGTGGCGCGTCACCGTGCAGCAAACAGATAATCCAGCCGCGAAGGGTATCACCCGGAAATCAATTTAGGCAGGTACAAGATGGGCGCGAAGATATGTTTTTCAAATAACTAAAGAATTAGTTGTAGACAAACTACCTCAAGGATGGTGAAGAAATGAAAGCCTGGATCAACCAGAATTGGACAACAAGCAAAATGCGATTGCTGATGGCGCCGGTGCTGGCGGTGGCTCTGGCGGTTTCGTTCGCAACCTACAAACTTGTGACGCCGTCAGCCGCGACCGCAGCGGTGGCGGCTCCTCCTGCGGCGCCGCTCGACGCCGATAGCGTCAGCGCATTGCTGTCGCTCGACCGTGCCATGGAAACGTTGGCCGCGCACGTCACTCCGGCGGTGGTGAATGTCGCGGTCACGGCGAAGACCAAGCCAGTCTCGGTGCTCCGCGGACAGCCAGACGACGACTCCGATCAGGACCAGATTCCTCCTGAGTTCCGGCGCTTCTTCGGGCCGTTTGGGCGCCCGATGCAGCCTGGCCCGCAAATTGAGCGCGGCATCGGCACGGGGGCGATCATTTCGCCCGACGGATACATTGTCACCAATGATCATGTAGTGCACGGCGCGACCGACATCCGCGTCACCTTGAGTGACCGGCGGGTGCTTGCGGCAAAGCTGATCGGCACCGACCCACTCACCGATCTCGCGGTGATCAAGATTGAGGGCAAGAATTTTCCCAGCGTTCCCTGGGGTGACTCCGCCGCGTTGCACCCTGGGCAGACGGTGCTGGCGTTCGGCAACCCGCTGGGGATGCGGTTCACGGTGACACGCGGAATCGTAAGTGCCCTGAACCGGGCCAACCCCTACAACGATGATCCGCGCAAGCCGGGCGAATTCATCCAGACCGACGCTGCCATCAACCCCGGCAATTCCGGCGGCCCGCTGGTGAATGCCCGCGGCGAAGTGGTGGGCATCAATACCTTCCTGATTTCGCAGAGCGGAGGATTCTCCGGCATGGGGTTTGCCATCCCCGCGCAGATCGCCAAGCCGACGGCCGAGGAATTGATCAAGCACGGCAAGGTCAGCCATGGTTACATCGGCATCAGCATTAACGATGTCACGCCGGATAACGCCAAGTTCTTTGATCTGAAGCAGGCGAGCGGAGCAGTGATCTCGCACGTGGATTCCGACTCTCCCGGCGCCCGCGCGGGGCTGAAAGAGGGCGACGTCATTACCGGGGTAGATGGCCAGCAAGTGAATGACGCCGGACGGTTGCAGGTGGTGATCGGACAGAAGCAGCCGGGAACCAGGGTCGAACTGGAGGTGATGCGCGACGCAAAGACCATGACTGTCCCGGTCACACTGGCCGACATGAGCAAGAGCGACGGCGAGAGCGCTGGCACCAGCGAAGAGCACGGCAAGATGCGCTGGGGCGTCGGGCTGACCGATCTGACGCCCGACCTGCGCCAGCAGGTGCAAGCACCGTCCGATTTGCACGGCGCCGTGGTGGGCCAAGTCGCACCGGGCAGTTCGGCTGACAACGCCGGATTGCAGCGCGGCGATGTGATCGTGGAGGTAAATCGCAAGCCGATGCACAGCGCCGCCGAGGTGAAGGAAGCTCTCACCAGCGTGCCCAAGGGACAGGATGCTCTATTGCTGGTGTGGTCGAACGGTGGCAATACGTTCCGGGTGATGCATTCGCCGGAAGGCGGCAGCGGGGAATAGTCCGCCGGCGCTGCGTCACGAGGGGAAAAGGAAACGCTGCACTCGCGTGTTCAAGTGACTGCGCGAGTGCAGCGTACTAGTTTGGACCTCCGGCTCGGGTTGCAATCATCAGCCCGCTGGGTCCGGCCAGCCGCACCCGCCGTACTTCTGCGAAGCCGGCCTCCCGCAGCCAGTCCGAATATTCGGGCTCGCTGTAGCTGCCGCCGGTACGCGTCCCCACCAACATGTTGAGCGCGAACAGGGCGGCAAAGCGGGGTGCGGTCTTGTCCGGTTCCAGGATGAAGTCCTGCACTACGAGCCTCCCGTTTGGCGCCAGGGCCGCGTAGGCGCGCTGAAACAACGTGCGGTTCTCTTCCGGGGAAAACATGTGACAGATGGCGGAGAGCAGAATCAGATCGTAACCCTCTCCCAAAGGATCATGCAGCATGTCGCCCGGCCGCGTGTGCACGCGGTCGGCGAGCCCAGCCTTGCGGATGAAATCCTGGGCAAGAGGAAGCACCTCGGGAACATCCAGCACGTCGGCTTGCAGGCCGGGAATGGCCTTGACGAACGCAATGGAGTACGCCCCCGAACCACCTCCCAGGTCTAGCATGCGGCGAATGCCATCGCTTCCGACCGCCTCGACCACAGAGTGGGCGCGCTCACGCGCATTTCGGTCCATGGCAGCTATGAAGGCCTGGGTCCAACTGCCATCGCGTTTCCCCGTCAGCACCGCGGTCCCTGTGCGCATACACTCGGTCAGCGTGGACCAGCGCTGCCACAGATTGGCCGTGTGCATCAGTCCGCCACGCGCGTTGTCGCGCGAACCTTCCACAAAGAAGCGGGCACTGATGGGCGTGTTGCGAAAACTTCCGTCTTTCTTTTCCAGAAGTTTGAGGCTGGCCAGTGCGTTGAGCAGCATCTCGGTGGCTCGCGGATTGGCCTGAATTCTTTCCGCCACGTCTTGCGCCGAAGCGCCCGCGTCCACTGCCGTGAACACGTCCAGCTCCAGCGCGGTCAGCACCGCCCGGCTGGACATGAACCCGCGAATGGTCTCGTTCAAATCATCGGGCAGGATACCCGCTTCGTCTCGCGCCTTCACCATCGCCAGATAGTGCGCAACATGGTCCAGAATTTCCGCCTTCATCGCCACAGCGTCAGTCCACGCCTTGCGCACCACGATCTTGCCGGACTGCAGGTGCGAGGCAACAATCTCCGGAACATCTTCAACCTGCACTTCCCGGTACCAGGTGCCCTCGGGATAGGCGATCATTACCGGGCCGTGGTCGCACAGCCCCAGGCATCCGCTGGTGGTCACATGCACCTCGTCGCTCAGCCCTTGCGACCTCAGTTCCCGCTGCAATGCACTCAACACCCGCCATGAACCTTTCGCCGGACACGACGGGACCCCTTCTGGCTTTTCCTGGGTGCAGACGAACATGTGAAAACGGAACGGTTCCATCGTTGCCTCCTGCCGTGGATGACCCCATTCTGCCGGAGCGCGGCGCATCGTGCCGTGACCCCAATCACAGCCTTTGCGGTTTGGCTCAGGACTTGGGCTGGCAGACCGGCAGACCCCGACTGTCCTTGGAGATGGCGCACCCGCATTCCATCACCCGTTGTAGCTTGCGGCGCGCGCGATGGAGCCGGATTTTCACAGTCGTCACTGTTACGCCCAGCAGGTCTGCGATCTCAACGGCTGTGAGGGAATGGGCTTCGTGCAGCAGGATCACGGCACGATAAGAATCTGGCAGGAAATCCAGGCATCGCTGCACGCATGCGCTGGTTTCTTTCCTCTCGGTGATCTCCAGTACCGAGGGAGACTTCGAAACCGCCGCGTTCACGCGATCCGCGCCCTCTCCGGTGTCAATCGAGACCTGTGGCTTGCGCTGGCGCAGGCGGTCGAGACACACGTGGGTAGCGATGCGGTACAGCCAACCGCGAACCGCCTGCGGATCGCGAAGCGACTCACGGCCGCGATACGCATGGAGAAACGTGTCCTGGGTGAGATCCTCGGCCTCCGCGGGATTCTTTACCAGCCGGAGGACATAGCGATAAATCCGATCGTGATAGACATCGAACAACTCGCCCGCGTCAATGATTTCACCAGCCGGCGACATACCACCATTTACGCTCGGAAACTGGCGGAAATCCACGGCGCCTATCACGCTTGCATGTGACGCATCCGCGAGAAAACCGGCTGGCGGTGTTCTTGCCTTACGCTGTGCCTAGTGGCCTGCGGTCATCGTCTTGGCTACGTCCTCTTCCGATGAAGCAATCGGTTCAGCGGTGTTGTGCTGGCTCTGCATTTCCTTCATCCACAGCTCACAGTCGCACGTCTGCTTCATCCGTGGTTTTCCCGGTCGTGCGGTCGAGATGCCAAACGGTATGTACAGTACGCAGAACCGGGCAATCCCAGTGAGCAGGGCGAGCAAGCCGACCACAGCGACAACTACACCGATCCTGCTTGTGCCCGTGAGCAAGAAAAGTCCCGCAACAAAGAGAATCGGACCCAACGTCACTCGCAAAACTCGGTCAATCCCACCAACATTGCGTCGGAACATGGCTATACCAACTCCTTTCCGCGGCTACGGACACGGCGCCAGCAGCAAAGCCGCTCACTGGATCTCCACTTCGAGTCCGCCGACCCAGCCGGCGGCCAAGTTGTAGATGAGCGCCCCGATTACTGCGGCGATGCCACCGATGATCCCGTACACGATGGGACACAAGATCACGGCGAACAAACCCATGGCGCCTGCAAAAGGTATGCGCTCATGAGGGGCAAACGAGATCCCGGCCAGGGCGATCAGGCTGCAGAAGACTCCGGCAATCAGACCCAGCAGTCCGTACGAAACCAGGCCGACCTTGAACGCAGAAGCTGGACCAATACGCTTGACGACGGCCATATCCGTACCTCCTCCGACCGGCCAGTCGCCGGTCCTATCCCAAGGACGAAGACGGGGGACAAAAGGATACAGGCGTAGGAGAGAGCTTATTCCTCCGGCGGGGTCCGCAAGACGGCCGTGCTCTCCACCCCGCGTGCGACTCCCGGGATGATGCCCCGCTCGCGGTAAATAGGACCTACCAGCTCCCGGATGGTCGGCAAGTGGTGTGCGAACCAACCTGCGCCCAGGATGCAAATCGCGCCCCCGAGGATCAAAGTCTTAGGTGCGCCAATCTTGCTCGCCAGGGAGCCGGCCAGCAGGCTGCCGAACGGAGTCATACCCATGAACGCCATGGAGAAGAAACTCATCACCCGGCCGCGTTTGTCCTCGTGCACGATGGTTTGCAGAATGGTGTTGCTGGCGGCCGCCTGCTGCATCATGGCTCCACCGGCGATCGGCATCAGCAGCAGCGAGAGCCACAGCAGGCGGGAGAAGCCAACGCCGATCAGCCCGGCGCCGAAAATGGCCGCTGCGATGCAAACCACACGGTCGAGCCCTAACACGCTTCGACGCGCCGCCAGCCACATCGCGCCGAGCAGCGCGCCCGCGCCCGAGGCACCCATCAGGAAGCCCAGCGTGTGAGGCCCACCATGCAGCACCGCGCCGGCAAAAATCGGCATGAGAATGGTGTAGGGCATGCCCACCAGGCTGACCAGAGCCAGCAGCAAGAGAATCGAGCGGATGGGGACAGAACCCGTGGCATACCTCCATCCCTCCTTAAGATCGTGAAGGACGGCCTTGTCCGTTCCTGTCTGCGGGATCGGCACAATTCTCATGGCCAGCAGCGAGAGGATGACGGCGATGTAGCTGAAGCCATCGATCAGGAAGCAATAACCCTCGCCCACGGCGGCGATCACCACACCCGCGATCGAGGGCCCCAGAAGCCGGGCGACGTGCACCATGGAGGAATTGAGGGCGATCGCATTGCCCAGATCCTCCCGCTTCTCGATCATCTGTACGACAAACGCCTGACGGGCGGGCATATCGAAAGCGTTGATGAGGCCCTGGGCCAGGCTCAGACAGAGGATGTCCGCGATGGTGATGGTCCCGCGCAGGGCCAGCGCGGCCAGCGCGAACGACTGCAGCATGGAGAGCACCTGCGTCACCACCAAGGTGCGATGCCGATTCCAGCGGTCCACCCAGACTCCGGCAAACGGTCCCAGGAAGAACGTTGGAATCTGCCCGGCAAAGCCGACCACTCCCAAGAGAAAGGCCGAGTGGGTCAGGCGATACACCAGCCAGGCGGTGGCAATCCGGGTCATCCAGGTGCCGATCAACGAGATGGTCTGGCCGCTGAAAAATAGCCGGTAGTTACGGGACTGTAGAGCCCGCAGAACCAACCTCCAGCCTGCTTCGGTTTTGCCTGAATCGTTTCCGGGCATGAAGGAATCTCTTAGTGTCGGATGGCTTCTACCACTGATGCACCCTTAGGGATCAATCCCTGGCTGATCGCGGTGGCTGTGATGTCCAGCACTTTCATGGAAGTGCTCGATACCACGGTGGTCAATGTTTCTCTGCCGCACATCGCCGGCAGCCTTTCCTCCAGCACCAATGAAGCCACCTGGACCCTCACATCCTATCTGGTTGCCAACGCTATTATTCTTCCCATGACCGGCTGGCTGGCCACCCGCTTTGGACGCAAGCGCCTGCTCATGCTTTCCGTCACCGGTTTTACCGCGGCGTCCTTTCTATGTGGACTGGCTCCTTCCCTGGGCTTCCTGATTTTCTTCCGCATCGTGCAGGGCGCTTGCGGCGGAGGTCTGCAGCCGCTGTCGCAGGCTATTCTGCTGGAGTCCTTTCCTCCGGAAAAGCGCGGCCAAGCCATGGCCTTCTGGGCGCTCGGCATCGTAGTTGCCCCTATGCTGGGTCCTGTAGCCGGGGGCTGGCTCACCGACAACTACAGTTGGCGCTGGGTTTTCTACATCAATGTTCCCATTGGTGTGCTGGCTCTCATGCTCACGCAGATGTTCGTCTTCGATCCTGAGTACCTGCGCAAGGAGCGGACGGGAATCGACTACTGGGGCATCGGTCTGCTGGCGCTGGGCATCGGCTCACTGCAGATCATGCTGGACAAGGGCCAGGAGGCGGACTGGTTTGGCTCGCATTTTATTCTCACGCTGGCCATTCTGGCTTTCATTGGTCTTGCCGGACTCATCCTTCGTGAGCTGACGACCGAGCATCCCGTGATCGATCTAAGTGTTTTCCGCTACCGATCGTATGCCATCGGCACGTTCATGATGACGATCGTCGGGTTCGTGCTCTATGGCAGCACGGTTCTGCTGCCGCTCCTGATGCAGGAACTACTCGGCTACACCGCCACCCACGCCGGCGTAACGAACCTGCCGCGCGGCCTCGCTTCGTTCCTGGCCATGCCCTTCATCGGCATTCTTGTGGGTAAGGTGGACTCACGAAAACTGCTGGGAGCAGGATTTCTGGCTTCTGCGGTCGCGATGTTTCTGCTTTCCCGCTTGAGCCTGGATGCCGGCTTCTGGAACTTCTGGTGGACTCTGATGTTGCAGGGCGCTGCCCTGGGATTGATTTTCGTGCCGCTGACCACCGTGACCAATGATCCCGTGCCCAAAGAGCGCATGGGGAATGCCACCAGCATTTTCAACCTGATGCGCAATCTGGGCGCCAGTGTAGGAATCTCGATGGTGGAGACGATAACGGTCCGCAAGCAGCAGACTCACATCAATGCCCTCGGCCGGCATGTGACGCCCGCCGACCTGCAAACTCGTCAGATGATCGAACACATGCGGGCATTTTTCATGTCGCAAGGCAAGGACGCAGCGACCGCAACCAAACAGGCCTATGGCGCCGTGTGGGGAATGGTGCAACGGCAAGCTGCCATGCTCTCTTACAATGACGCGTTCCGCTTTCTTGGCATTATGTTCCTCGCGCTGTTTCCGCTCATTTTCCTGCTGAGGAAGCCTAAAGGCGGTGGACCTGTGATGGTGGAGTGATGGAATCCTAAGAAAAAACGGCGCCCACTAGGATTGTGGGCGCCGCTAAGCTTCTCCCGGAAAACCGAACTGGGGCCGCTACTTCAGGAGCGTCGCTATGCCGTAGGGGAAGTTCCCCGTAGGTACTGGCAAAGCGACCGGTGACACCGTCTCGCTTAGGGTTCCGTCGCTGGCCACGTTCATTATGTGCAAGTTCAGACCAGCAACCACGTAAAGGAACTTTCCCGTAGGATCCAAGCGAACGTTCGACGGGCCGGCTCCTCCACCGCTTAGGCCAATGGTCTGGATTTCGACCGGGGCCGACGGGTTCGAGGTATCCACTACCGAGACGTCCACCGACATGGTATTGCCGGTGTACACGCGGCTTCCGTCAGCATTGATGGCCATCCAGCAAGGAAGCAATCCTGACACGGGTGCCGTGGTGACGAAGGAAAGCTGGCCGGTGCTCGTGCTGTAACTATAAACTGCGATCGCGCTGTCGGCCGGAAGTGCGGCGAAAAGGAAATTCTGCGTGGGGTGAACCACTTCGCCGAGGAACAGGTTGCCGGTCGGCACGTCCACCTCATTGTTAAAAGTCAGCTTGCCATTCTTGTGGATGCGGTACGAGTCGATTTTCGAAGGTACCCCCATGAACTCCATGACGAAGGCCAGGTTCCCCTTGCCAATCGCTGCCTGGGAGGGTGAATCGCCAGAAGCATAGCTAATCTTGGAACCAACGTTCGCAGTCATCGTGCCGCTGGAGGCCACAGTGAAGGAGACCACATTCGGCGCCTTCGGATTAATCTGACCGGGGTCGCTGGACTTGTTGACCGCTACCAGCAGGCTGCCGCCTCCACCCAGGACGCCATCGAACAATCCCAAGCTGGCTGGTTGTGTGCCGGCAGAGGACTTCGGTAAGCCGTTTGGCGTCAGACTCCCATTCGAACCAATGGTGAACGAAGCAATCGTGTTGCTGCGGCCATTCACGGCAAACAGCTTCGTGCCCGCCTTGTTGATGATGATCTGTTGATCGTCGTCGGTTTGGAACCCCAGCGGCTGTCCGCTGGGAGGAATCACACCGGTCCCGCCGGTGGAGTACGGCGAACCGGGCAGCAGCGTCAGGTGTCCCGTTCCATCGTTGCTATATCCGATCACGGTGTTGCCGCCGGTTGTCGTACCGATATTGCTCTCTACATAAACCGCATTGACCTGGGCGTGCAAGCTGACTGCCGGACTCATGATCAGCACCGTCAACAGCAGCAGACCCAGAATGGTTGACCAGCTACCTACTGTCCTGAGAGATCCCTTCATTTTTGGCGCCCCCTTTTCAGAAATTCGAAGTTGCACTTCCAAGTCGCAGCCCCCTGGTGAAACGAAAAAAACTGTCTTTTGGACTTGCAGCCTGACGAGACCGGTTAGGTCAAGCCTCGACTGAGCTGCCAAAATCTCAGTTGAGATCGGATACCGCGGTCTACTGCTGCTGGTCCCCACTTGGACCGCAAAGGCCCTTGCTTGCAGCGTGCTGCACGCTCGCTGCCAATTCGGGTTGACGGTGATGGCCTGTTTTCAGCACAGAACGAAGCCTGAATCTGTGCAGAAGTCCTTAAGTTGCATAAATATGCATAACAGTGAAAGCACACTGCACTGTGGGCACCCGGACAGGTGCGCCCACCCCTACCAGCCCGCGGTTGCGCAGTCCGGCAGTAGCCTCGAGCGGGCCATACTGGGCCTTGCCCAGTCGTTGTTGTTTACGCAAACCGCGTCCTGGCGGATTGCTGCTGGGGCGCTTTGACGGTGTCTGTTTTCGAACACCAGCTTCCCAAGAGCGGACAGTAAGCTCCCGTTCCAACCCACTAAGCCATCAGTATTTTACTCAAAATAAACATCTTACTCGTCTTGGTCGCTGGCACGACGCTTGCCCTGACGAAGGTCGGACATGGATATTCCCCGCACTTCTGGCGCAAAGCAACGCCGCAAGCGGCAGATCCTCTACGCTGCGGCAGGAATCGCGCTGATTGCCCTAGTCACCATGGGGCTGTCGCGTTTGAAGCCCGCTGCTCCCTCTGTAGAACGTTCCACGGTTTGGATCGATACCGTGAAGCGCGGCCCCATGCTCCGGCAAGTGCGCGGGCTGGGCACGCTGGTGCCGGAAGAAATCCGCTGGATTCCGGCCGTCACCGAGGGACGCGTGGATCGAATTCCCGTCCTCCCAGGAGCCGCGGTGAAGCCTGACACCATTCTGCTCGACCTCAGTAATCCGCAGTTGCAGCAGGAAGCGCTGGACGCCGAGTGGAAGCTGAAAGCCGCTGAAGCCGATTACAAGAACCTGGAAATGCAGTTGGCCAGCCAGGTCCTGGCACAGAAATCCGAGGCGGCCAAGGCTGAGTCCGAGTACAGCCAGGCGAAGATGCAGGCCGACACCGACGCCGCTCTGCAGAAGCTGGGAGTGATCTCCGAAAACAGCCTGAAAGTCTCCACTACAAAGGAGCAAGAGTCCGCCACCCGAAACCAGATTGAACACCAGCGCCTGGCCAACAGCGGTCAGGTGCTGGAAGCCCAACTACAGGCGAAGCAAGCGGAAGTCGAGCAGTTCCGGGCCCTGTCCCAACTCAAGCAATCCCAGCTCGCGGGTCTGCATGTACGCGCAGGCACCGATGGCGTGCTCCAGGAGCAAACCCTGAAAGTGGGCCAGTGGGTGACGCCCGGAACCACTCTGGCCAAGGTGGTTCAGCCGCAGCGCCTGAAGGCGGAGTTGAAAGTGGCCGAAACCCAGGCCAAGGACATCCAACTCGGACAGCCCGCCTCGGTTGACACCCATAACGGCGTAATCGCTGGTCACGTTACTCGCATTGATCCGTCTGTACAGAATGGCACCGTCACCGTGGACGTCGGTCTGGACGGGACCCTCCCACAGGGCGCCCGGCCCGACCTCAGCGTGGACGGCACCATCGATCTGGAGAGGATCGCTGACATCCTTTATGTGGGCCGTCCGGCATTTGGACAAGAGAAAAGCACAGTTGGACTCTTCAAGCTCGAGCCCGATGGCCAGACCGCGGTGCGCGCCCAGGTCCAACTGGGCCGCAGTTCGGTAAATACGGTCGAGATTGTGCAGGGATTGAAAGAAGGCGACCAGGTCATCTTGTCCGATATGTCGCGCTGGGACAATTTTGATCGGGTTCGGCTGGAATAAGGCAGGTGTCAGGTGTCAGGCCTCAGGTCTCAGGAAAGCGGGGCCGAGAAGCGACACCTTAGAACCTGGGACCCGAGACCTGAGACCTGAACTCAAAGGACATACTCAATGACAGACGGCACGCTGATTCGGATGGAAAACATCACCAAGGTCTTTTACACGGACGAGGTCGAGACCCACGCGCTCTCGGGGGTTCATCTGGAGATCCGCAAGGGTGAGTACGTTTCGATTGCCGGCCCGTCCGGCTCCGGCAAGTCCACGCTGCTGGCGCTCATCGGCCTGCTGGATTCCCCGAGCGACGGCACCTACACGCTGAATGAGCATTCGGTGGCGCAACTGAACATCAGCGAACGCTCGCGCATCCGCAACCGCGAGATCGGCTTCATCTTCCAGAGCTTCAACCTCATCGGCGATCTCAACGTGTACGAGAACGTCGAACTGCCGCTGACCTATCGCGGTATGTCTTCGACCGAGCGCAAGACCCGGGTGCAACAGGCGCTGGAACGCGTGGGCATGAACCACCGCACCAAGCACTACCCGTCGCAGCTTTCCGGAGGTCAGCAGCAGCGGGTGGCGGTGGCTCGCGCCTTGGCCGGAAGTCCCTCCATCCTGCTGGCCGACGAGCCCACCGGCAACCTGGACTCGCGGAATGCGGAAGCCGTGATGGACCTGCTCCGCGATCTGCACCGGGAAGGAGCCACCATCTGCATGGTTACTCACGACCCGCGCTTCGCGTCGCACGCCGAGCGCCAGATCCACCTGTTTGACGGCCGCGTGCTGGAGGAGACGGTCGAGGTGAACTGATGGCCACCGTCCTGCAGGACATGCTGGTGGAATTCGTGCCCGCCCGGTGACCACCCGAGTCGATCCCATGGTGGTAGCTCTTCGTTACGAGTGAACTTTATGGAAACACTGCTGCAGGACATCCGCTACGCCTTCCGCATTCTGGTGAAGTCGCCCGGCTTCGCCATCGTGGCGGTGATGACCCTGGCACTCGGCATTGGCGCCAACACCGCCGTCTTCAGCGTGATGAATGCGGTCCTCCTGAATCCCAGCGGCGTTCCCCATCCCGACAGTGTGGTAGCGCTGCGCACCAGGTATTCCGTGGGAGACCTGCAGAACATCAACATGTCTCCGCCGGATTTCGGGGACGCCGTATCCGGGAAGGAAGTCTTCACTTCGGCAGCAGTTCTTGACGGCGCAGACTTCAACTACAACGGTGACGCCGCCACACCCGAGCGGCTGACCGGGGCCAAGGTCTCCTGGCAGTGGTTCGACGTGTTCTGGGCGCGCCCTCTGCTGGGCCGTGTGTTTCGGCCGGAAGAGGATCAGCCCGGCGCAGAGCACGAAGTAGTGCTTTCCTATCTCACCTGGAAACGCAGGTTCGGTGGCGATCCCGGAATCCTCGGGCGCTCGCTGCTGTTGAACCAGGAGTCCTACCAGGTAGTGGGAGTCATGGGGCCGGAGTTCAACTGGCCCAACCAGGCGGAACTCTGGGTTCCGATCGGCTTGCCGCTCGGGCGCTATTTCGACAGCAAGTTTCGTTATAACGAGTACCTGTTCAGCGTGGCGCGCCTGCGTCCCGGAGTCACGCTGGCACGGGCGAATGCCTATCTGCAACTGCGGGCCGCACAACACATCTCCTCCGAGGGCCAGAACAGTTACGGCCAGGCCTCCGGCTGGGGCATGTTCTGCATGCCATTGGTCCAGTTTGTCGCGGGAGACCTGAACCGACCCTTGCTGGTGCTGCTGGCCGCGGTGGGAATGGTGTTGCTGATCGCCTGCGCCAACATAGCCGGCCTCCAACTTGCACGCGCCTCGGGCAGGCAACGCGAGGTCTCCATCCAGATTGCGCTCGGCGCCGGTGGCAGACGCCTGGTGCAGCAGGCGTTGACAGAAAGCCTGCTGCTGGCGGTGGCTGGAGTCCTGTTTGGCCTGGTGGTAGCCAAGAGCGCGATTCCGCTGTTGCTACTGCTGGCGCCGGAAGGCTTGATGCAGAACGTCCAGGTGCATGCGGGCGGGGTGGTCTTGCTGTTTGTCGCGGCGCTCGGTGGGATATCTGCTCTGCTATGCGGCGCCGCGCCAGCCTGGCATATGACGCACGTAGCGTTTTACGAGGCGCTGAAGGAAGGCGGGCGCTCGGAGACCTCCAGCCACACCCGGCAGCGGCTGCGGTCCATTCTGGTGGTGGGTGAGATTGCGCTGGCCATGGTGCTGCTGGTGGGCGCGGGACTTCTGCTGCGCAGCATGCAGCAGCTCGAACGAGTGGAGACCGGCTTCGATCCCCATGGCCTGATGTCCGCCGCGCTGTCCCTGCCTTCCACTATTTACAAGACCGACGAGCAACAGGCAGCTTTCTTCGCTGCCGCCGAGGAGCAACTCAAAAACATACCGGGTGTGACCAGCGCTGCCATGGTGGATGCGCTGCCTTTCACCAACAACGGCGGCAGCGCGTCGTTCGATATCGATGGCCGAACCCTGCCACCCAACGATCCCGGCCCGCATGGCAACATCCGCTTAGTTTCCCCGGAATACTTCAAGACGCTGCGCATCCCGCTCATGCGAGGGCGGGTGTTCACGCCGGAGGACCGCCTCAAGACCCAGTTGGTGGCGGTGATCGACGAAACCCTGGCGCGCCAGTATTGGCCGCATGAGGAGCCGATCGGCCAGCGCATCTATTTCGGCGGGAATTCTCCCCGGATCACCATTGTGGGAGTGGTGCAGCATGCCAAGAGCTCTGCTCTCGAAGCGGATACAACCGAGGGCTTCTACTTCCTGCCGCAGGCGCAGTCGCCCTTTCGCTCAGCCGCGATCGTAGTGCGGACCAACGGCTCTCATCCGGAGAATCTGGCCGGCGCGATGCAGTCTGCTATTCGCGCTGTAGACCCGAACCAGCCGCTCTACGACTTCAAGACTATGGAGCAACGGGTGGATGGCTCGTTGCTGGGCCGCCGTTTCCTGGTGATCCTGTTGTCGGTCTTCGCCGGGCTGGCATTGTTGCTTGCGGCGCTCGGACTCTACGGCGTAATCACGTACACCGTCCGGCTGCGCACCCGCGAACTCGGCATTCGCATGGCGCTCGGTGCGCAGCCGGCGGATGTTCTGCGCCTGGTTCTGGGCAAGGGTGCGCGTTTGGCCGCCGTCGGACTGGTCCTGGGCGTGATCGCTACGTTCGCCCTTGGGCGCACGCTGTCGAGCTTGCTTTTCCAGGTAAGCCTGTTCAACCCAATCACGCTGGTGCTGACTTCCCTGGTGCTGGCCTCCACCGTTCTGTTCGCGAGTTACCTGCCCGCGCGTCGCGCCGCGAAGGTCGATCCCGTGGTGGCTTTGCGCTACGAGTGAGCCTATGGAACCTCTACTCCAGGACATCCGCTACGGCTTCCGCATGCTGCGGAAAACCCCGGGCTTCACGCTGGTGGCCGTGATCACCCTGGCGCTGGGCATTGGGGCGAATGTCGCGATCTTCAGCTTTGTGGATGAGATGTGGCTGCGGCCTTTCCCGGTACGCGATGCTGGACGTCTGGTGCGCATTTTTACCAGCAATCCCAGCAGTAAGGGAGAGGTCGAACGGGGTTGGAATTCGTACCCGGACTTCGCCGACCTGCGCACCAGTGCCAAGACGCTCTCTGGAGTAGCGCTGCTCGAGCGCCGTGGCGCCCTGTACGACGATGGCGTGCAGAACAACCTGGTGACCGCAGCAGTTCTCTCTGACAACTTTTTCGATGTTCTCCAGCCGTTGCCCGCCTTGGGAAGAACTTTTACTGAAAACGAACTCAAAAGCCCGCAGGCATTGCCGGTCATACTCAGCTATCCGTTCTGGCGCCGCCAGTTCGGAGGCGACGTTTCGCTGGTCGGGCGGACCATCGTGGTAGACCGGCAGCAGGTTGCGGTGGTCGGCATCCTGCCGCGCGGATTTCGGGGCACCGAAGCTATGCAGGTGCCAGACCTGTGGATCCCCATGACCACGTGGGGGCAGCTTGTCCCCGGCGAGCAGCAGCACAGGCTGGTATCCCGGGGCTTCCGCGACTACGAGTTGTTCGGGCGATTGGGGCCGGGCGTAACTCTGCAACAGGCCGGACTGGAACTCGCGGCTGTGGCGAACGCGCTGGCGCAAAGTTATCCGGATACGAACGCCGGCCGGAAGATGACCGTGGTGCCGGAAACCGAGACACGCGGGGACTGGACCGCCAAGGTCGGACTGGTGCTGCTGGGGATCGCGGCGCTGGTGCTGCTGATTGCCTGTGCCAACGTTGCCAGCCTGCTGCTCGCACGCGCCGAGCACCGTCGCAAGGAAATTGCCACCCGCGTGGCCTTGGGTGCGGTTCCCGGACAGATCGTGCGCCAGTTGCTGACCGAGACCATGTTGCTGACCGTTCTGGGGACAGCGGCGGCGCTGGTTTTCGGCAACCTTGTGCTCCAGTTGCTTCCTGCGCTGCTGCCGCAAACCAGCGTTCCTTCGGGAGTTGATGCTTACCTGAGCCTACGTGGGTTCTTGTTCGCGATGGTCATCGCGGTGGTCTCGTTATTTGTCTTCGGACTTGCGCCGGCTTTGCAGGCGTCCCACGTGGCTCCAGCGCTGGCCCTCAAGCAACTTGGTGCGACCGGCGTCGCGACGCGGAGGCCGCTTCGGAGCGTGTTGGTGGTGGCCCAGGTGGCCCTGTCGGCAGTCATGGTCGTGAGCGCGGGATTGCTGGTGCGTTCAGTGCTGAACGCGCTCAACTCGGACCCGGGTTTCAATGCCCACCAGAACATGCTGGTCTTGGAACTTGTGCCGGGTTTCGGCACCCGGAGTTCGCAGGAAAGCCTGGCGTTTGTACGCGAGGCGCGGCGGCGCTTGGAGGCCCTGCCGGGTGTGACAGCCACCAGCATCGCCATGCGGTTTCCCTTTGGTATGAGCGGCAGTGGCGCGACCCGCAAGGTCTTTATTCCGGAATTGGGGACTGCCGACCGTGAAGGTGTCACCATCAATTTTGATCCCGTCGGCGATGGTTTCTTCAGCGTGCTGGGGACACGAATTCTGCGAGGTCGTGCCATCGAGGCCCACGATCTCGAGACCGGCGCTCACGTGACGGTCGTTAACCAGCAGATGGCCCGCCGCTTCTGGCCGAATGGCGACGCGGTGGGAAAACGCATTCGCTTGGACAAACTGGATGGCGCTGAGTACCAGGTGATCGGCGTCGCCGAGGTCAGCAAGTACAACGACTACCAGGAAGATCCCATGCCGTTTCTCTACGTTCCCATGGAGAGTGACGACTACAGCGAACTGGCGCTCGCGGTGAGCACCGGAATCGACCCAGGGACGCTGGCTATGACTGTGCGGCGCACGCTGCGCGATATCAATCGCGAGGTGCCGATCCTCGGAATGCTCACCTGGCGAGACCAGATTCGCGAGGCGCTCTACGAACAAAGGATGACCGCACGGCTGATCGTGGCTTTGGGTGGGTTGGGTCTGCTGCTGGCTGCGGTAGGCATCTACGGGCTCATGGCGTTTCTAGTGGCGCGGCGTACCCAGGAAATCGGAATCCGCCTGGCGCTGGGGGCACAGCGCAGCGCGATTCTCCGGCTGGTGATGCGACACGCGCTTGGACTAACTGCGGTTGGGCTGGCAGCCGGGATTCTGGGTTCGATCGCTGCCACCCGCGCGTTGCGTAGCTTCTTATTCGGTGTGGCACCCACGGACGTGCTGGTCTTCGTGGGTGCGATTACGGTTCTAGTGGTGGTGACGTTTGCGGCGACGCTGGTGCCTGCAATGAGGGCCATCCGCGTCGATCCCATGGTGGCGCTGCGCTACGAGTGAAAAATGATGAATGGGTTCATACAAGACTTGCGTTATGCGTTCCGCTTATTACGGAAGAGGCCCGGCTTCTCGGCGGTTGCGATCCTGACGCTCACGCTCGGCATCGGCGCGACTACGGCCATTTTCAGCGTCGTGTATGGCGTGCTGCTGCGTCCCCTTCCATACGAGAGACCGGACCAGATCGTGGATTTGCGGGAAGTCAATGCGCAGGGCCACCTCATGCAATTCGCAGATCCGAACTTTGAAGATGTGCGCGCGCAAAGCCGTTCTCTCCAGGCTCTCGCGGAATATAATGCCTGGACCTCACCAGTTTCGGGTGGCGCGCAGCCAACGCGCAGCATGCTCGCGGCTGTCTCCAAGGACTTCTTCCCGGTGATGAGAGTTCAGCCCGTTCGAGGCCGCAGCTTCTTGCCGGAAGATCAGCGTTTCGGCGCGGCTCCAGTGGCGCTGGTAAGTTACGGATACTGGCAGCAATTTTTGGGCGGAACTGCGGACCTGTCGGCGATCAAGCTAACCATTGAGAACCATTCTGCGTCGGTGATCGGCGTGCTTCCGCCCGCGTTCGACTTTCCATCCAACAGCGAAATCTGGGTGCCACGGGAGCTGTACGAGGAGTTGCCGAGCCGCACCGCTCACAACTGGCAGGTGGTTGGGCGCCTTCGGGACGGTGTATCGCTTGCTCAGGCCCGCAGCGAGCTGACAACGATCGCCCAGCGGCTGAAGGAGCAGTACGGACAGGACACGATGATGATGAGTGTCTCCATCGTGCCGCTGCGCGATGCTCTGACCGGCAGCGTTCGCCAAGGCTTGGCAATTCTTCTGGGTGCCGTAGTTTTTCTGTTGCTGATCGCATGCGCGAATGTCGCCAATCTTCTGCTCGCGCAGGGAGCAGCCCGACAGAAAGAGATCGCCATCCGGACCGCCGTGGGAGCCGAGCGCAGCCGGCTCATTCGCCAGTTTCTCACCGAGGCTTTGTTGCTCTCCTGGACAGGCGGGGTGCTTGGCGTGATT
The DNA here is from genome assembly GCA_020073645.1 of Terriglobia bacterium. Taxonomy (GTDB): domain Bacteria; phylum Acidobacteriota; class Terriglobia; order Terriglobales; family Acidobacteriaceae; genus JAIQET01. Next base: position 65,983 of record JAIQET010000008.1, read on the forward strand.
GCCGCCGTCTGGGGAGTTCGTGCTCTGCTTGCCGTCGCGCCTCACATGCTCCCCCGGCTGGAAGAAATATCGATCAACTTGCCAATGCTGTTCTTCGCAATGTCGATTGCGTGTCTGGTGGCGGTCGGGCTGGGCGTGGTGACTGCGGTTCGCGCCACCTCGCATGATGTGCAGCATTTCCTCGAAGGAACACGCTCGGGCACTTCCCGCGGAGGGGCGCAGCGCGCCAGCAGAACGATCATCGCCGGCCAAGTCGCAATTACGCTGGTTCTGCTGGTGGGTGCCGGGCTTCTCGGACGAAGTCTGCTGCGCGTGCTTTCCGTAGACCCCGGATTCCGTGCGGAACACGCTTTGGCCATGGATCTGGCGCTCACCTCCCCCGAGCACGACACCGACAAAGTTCAGCGTTTGCAGTTTCTAGATAAGTTGTTCTCCCGCCTGCGGGGCATTCCGGGCGTGGAAGAGGTCGGCGGCACCAGTGACTTGCCGCTCACCCAGGGCCTTTCTGACGGCACCTACGTCCTCATGAATCCGGGCGAGGAAGCTCCCACCGACATGAAGACGCTCGAACAGATGTTTCATGATCCCAACCGCACCGGCGACGCGGACTACGCTTCGGCAGACGGAGGCTATTTCCGCACGCTCGAAATCCCGCTTGTGCGCGGTCGCTTGTTCAACGACACCGACACAATGAACTCGCCGCACGTAGCCTTGATCAGCCAATCGCTGGCCAAGGAAAAGTGGCCCAACCAGGATCCACTTGGCCACCAGATCGAGTTCGGCAACATGGACGGCGACCTTCGGCTCTTAACCGTGGTGGGAGTCGTCGGAGATGTGCATACCGCCGCTCTGGAACGCCCCGCCCGGCCGACCATTTACGTGGATTTTGCCCAGCGGCCACAGAGCACGGCGAACTTCGCGGTCGTCATCCGCACGGCGGCTGACCCAGCAGCCGTGATCGCGACGGCTCGCCAGATTGTCCGTGAGCTTGATCCTGATATTCCTCCGAAGTTTGAAACCTTCGATCAGGTTGTGTCCGCGTCCCTGAGCGCCAGGCGTTTCAATTTGCTGCTGGTGGGAATCTTCGCGGCAGCAGCTCTGCTACTCGCTATTGCGGGCATTTACGGAGTGACGGCTTATTCGGTCACGCGGCGCACCAGTGAAATCGGGGTTCGCATGGCCCTGGGCGCCACCCCGGCCGGGGTTTTGCGCCTGGTTTTGGGACAAGGGATGCTGGTGATTTCAGCCGGCGTGATTGCCGGTCTCCTCGGCTCGCTGGCCCTGACTCGCACCATGAATTCGCTGCTATTCGGCTTGACCGCAACTGACCCAATAACGTTTGCTGCGGTCGCTGTGTTGTTGATTCTGGTAGCGCTGGTCGCCTGTTACATCCCCGCACGCCGCGCCGCCAAAGTCGATCCCATGGTCGCCCTGAGGTACGAGTGATGGAAACTCTGCTGCAAGACATTCGCTACGGCTTCCGCATGCTGCGGAAGTCCCCAGGCTTCACGGCGGTGGCGGTGATCACGCTAGCCCTGGGCATTGGCGCCAACACCGCCATCTTCAGTGTGGTGCAGGCGGTGCTTCTGAAGAGTCTGCCGTATCCCAGCCCCGACCGGTTGATGGTGCTCGGCGAGTATCAGAAGCATACCGGGCAATCAAGTGTCGCCTGGCCGAACTTCCTGGATTGGCGCCAGCAGAGCCGCGCGTTCGAAGCCATGGCCGCGGTCCGCACCGACAGCCGGAATCTCACAGGAGTCGGCGAACCCCTCTTATTGCGAGCGGGGGAGGTATCCGCCCCATTTTTCCCGATGCTGGGAGCTAAGACCATCTTCGGCCGCACGTTCACCGAAGCCGAGGACCAGCCAGCTGCGCAGCCGACCGCAGTGCTGGGCTACGAATTCTGGCGCAACCGGCTTGGCGGTGACGCGTCAGTTCAGGGCCACGAACTGACCATTGATGGCGTGCCTTTCACCGTGGTTGGCGTGCTGCCGCCGGGTTTCAAGTTCTTTCAGCAGAACATTGATTTGTACATTCCGGTCGGACTGAACGGCAACAACCCAATCTGGCAGGACCGTGGAAACCATCCCGGTCTGCGGGTAATCGCCCGATTGAAAGACGGCACCTCCCAATCGGCGGCACAGAGCGACATGGACACGATCATGGGGAGGCTGGAACAGCAGTATCCCCAGTCCAACAGCGGGGAAGGGGCGAAGATCGTCTCGCTGTACAAGTACCGCTTCGCCGACATTGCGCCGGTTCTCTACACGTTGCTTGCCGCAGTGGTATGCGTGCTTCTGATCGGGTGTGCCAATGTGGCCAATCTGCTGCAGGCCCGTGCCATTGCACGTCACAGGGAATTCGCGATTCGCTCGGCGGTGGGCGCTCCGCGGTTCCGGATCGTGCGTCAAATGCTGACCGAAAGCGTGCTGCTAGGGTGGATGGGCGGCGCTTTGGGCCTTTTGCTGGCGCCCTGGGCGATCGCGACGTTGGTGCGGTTTGCTCCCCAGGATGTTCCTAGGCTGGCGGAGACCCGCATCGACAGTGGCGTATTGCTGTTTACCTTCGGAATCTCGATTCTGAGCGGGCTGGTGTTTGGCGGTGCACCCGCGTTCCAGTCTTCACGATCGAACCTGAACACGGTTTTGAAGGAGAGCGGTCTTACGGCCACGGGCACCCGCTCGCGCCAACTGTTGCGTTCTGGACTCTTCGTGGCGGAAGTCGCACTGGCGCTGCTGTTACTGGTGCCCTGCGGGCTGCTGTTGCGTAGCCTGGTCAAAGCCCAAGCCGTGAATCCTGGTTTCAGCAGCGATCATGTGCTGGCATTCGATGTGATGCTTCCCTCCAGGCAGTATCCCAGGGGGAACGAACGGCGAGAGATCTTTTTCCGACAAGCGCTGGAGACGATCCGAAGACTGCCCGGAGTCGTGTCGGCTGGTGCCGTCCTGTGTCCGCCCTCGGCTGGGCAATGCTGGGGCTCGGTCTACGAGCTTTCCGATCGTCCGATCCCAAAGCAGTCCGAGCTGCCGCATTCGGTTTTCAACCTGGCTGACGCTGATTATTTCCGAACTATGAAAATTTCGCTGAATGAAGGCCGATACTTTGACAGCGGAGACACGGCAAAATCGCCTCCAGTGGCCATCGTGAATCGGACCTTTGCTCGCACCTGGTGGCCGCATGAGAGCGCCGTGGGCAAACGCGTCAAGCAGGGATTTCCTCAGGATCCGTCGCCGTATCGCGAGATCGTTGGCGTGGTGGACGACGTGAAGCAGGATGGTCCCGATGCTCAGCAGCAGCCTGAGGTTTACCAGCCGCTCGCCCAGACTCCTCCCGCGGCTATGACTTTGGTCGCCCGAACGGTGGGCAACCCGATGGATTTTGCCAAGACCGCCGAAGACGCGATTCATTCCGTGGACGACAAGCTGCCCGTCTCGGCGATACAGCCGATGACGCAGTACCTGAGCGAATCGCTCGCCGAAAGGAAGTTTTCCACTCTCCTGCTGAATCTGTTCGGAGCGCTGGCCGTGTTGCTGGCGGCAGTCGGGATCTATGGCGTGGTGGCGTATTCGGTCGCCCAGCGTACCCACGAAATTGGAATTCGGATGGCGCTGGGGGCGCGGCAGACAGACGTGCTGCGCATGGTAGTGAGCGGCGGGATGCGTCTCATGGCGGTGGGCATCGGGATCGGGCTGCTGTGCACTCTGGCGGTTACGCGCCTGCTGGCAAGCCTGTTGTTCGGGGTAACGGCCAAAGATCCGCTGACCTTCGCGAGTGTGGTGGCGTTGCTGGCAACAGTCGTACTGGTGGCGTGCCTGGTCCCGGCGCGGCGAGCCGCGAAGGTCGATCCCATGGTGGCCCTGCGATACGAGTGAGGAGAGACACGAATGATTCAACTGCGGAACATCGAACGGCTCTATAAAACCGGCGCGGGCGCAACCTATGTGCTCCGCCGCATCAACCTCGAGATCCGCGCGGGCGATTTCGTCACCATCATGGGCCCGTCCGGGGCAGGGAAGTCCACCCTGCTCAGCATTCTCGGTATGCTTGACGACGGCTGGACCGGCGAGTACCACTTCCTGGATCACGCCGTCCACAAGCTCGACCGCAAGAAGCGCGCCGACCTCAATCGTCAGTACGTCGGCTTCGTGTTCCAGAGCTATCACCTGCTCGACAATCTTACGGTGTACGAGAACCTCGACGTGCCGCTTTCCTACCGCAATATCGGGCGCTCGCAGCGCGCCAGCATGGTGGCTGAGGTTCTGGACCGCTTCCAAATCGTCGGGAAAAAAGACCTGTATCCCAGCCAGCTTTCCGGCGGACAGCAGCAACTGGTGGGTGTGGCCCGGGCGGTGGTGGGGAATCCAAAGCTGATTCTTGCTGATGAGCCCACCGGCAATCTCCACTCCAGCCAGGCCAAGGAAATCATGGAGCTGTTCAAGCGGCTGAACGACCAGGGCACGACCATCGTGCAGGTGACGCATTCGGAAGTAAACGCCGGCTACGGAAACCGCACCATCCAGTTGTTCGATGGCTGGATTACCAACGACCCGAAAAATTCGGCAGCGGCCGCTGGCGCCAAGAACACGCCCGCCATCGCCGCCCAGCCGCAGGGGTAAACGACGTGGATGTGGCACAAGACCTTCGCTACGGGTTTCGCATGCTGGTGAAGAATCCAGCTTTCGCCTTGGTGGCGGTGCTGACCCTCACGCTGGGCATTGGTGCGAACACCGCGATCTTCAGCGTGGTGAACTCGGTTTTGCTGCGCGCGCTTCCCTACAAAGACCCGGCCCGTCTGGTGCTGCTTTGGAGCAACGAACCCGGCGACGACCGCGACCAGGTTTCCTACACCGATATCGACGATTACCGGACGCAGAGCAACTCCTTCGAAAACCTGGTGACTTTTGGCGACTGGAGCGCGACCTTTACGGGAGAAGGCGATCCTGCCCGCATTCCCGCCATGCAGGTCTCGGATGGCTATTTCTCGCTCATGGGCGCGAAGTTTGCCTTGGGACGCGAGTTTCTGCCGCAGGAACAGATTGATGGCAAGGACCAGGTCATCATCCTCACTTACGGTTTGTGGCAGCGCCGGTTCGCCGGCGATCCGCAGGTGATTGGAAAACAAATTACGTTGAGCGGCAAACCGTACACGATCGTCGGGGTGACGCCGCAGGATTTTCCCATGCTGCCCTCCACGCTGGTGGACGGGCCGGCGCAGTTCTACCGGCCGGAAGCGGATAAGCATGACGACAAGGAACGCTTGTCGCGGCATCTGCGGGCAATCGGGCGGTTGAAGCCGGGGGTGACGCTCGTCCGGGCACAGGCGGACTTGGAGGTGATCAATCGCCGTTTGGCGCAGCAGTATCCGGACGCTTACGCGACCACCGGCGTCCGGCTGGTCAAGCTGCAGGATGACATTGCGGCGCGTTTGCGCCCGGCGCTGCTGGTGCTTTTGGGAGCGATCGGATTCCTGCTGCTGATTGCCTGCGCGAACGTTTCGAACCTCCTGCTGGCGCGCGCAACGGCGCGCGAGAAGGAGATCGCGATCCGGGCGGCACTGGGAGCGAGCCGTTGGCGTTTGGCTCGCCAGGCTTTGACCGAGAGCATGCTGCTGGCCCTGTGCGGCGGAGCGCTGGGAGTTTTGCTGGCGATGTGGGGAACCGGCCTGATCGTCGCCATCGGCTCCAAGGTTCTGCCCGAACTGGTTGGGGTCACGATGGACGTACGAGTCTTAGCGTTCACCGCCGCAATCAGTGTACTGACCGGGCTGCTGTTCGGCCTTTTTCCCGCGTTGCAGCTTTCGACAGTCACGCTTCATGACAACCTCAAAGAAGGAGCGAGGAGCTCAGGCTCTGCTCACGGACAGTTCCGGAAGGTGCTCGCGATCAGCGAGATCGCACTATCGCTGGTGCTGCTGGCGGGGGCGGGGCTGCTGCTGCGCACCTTCAGCAAAATCCGCGGGGTTGATCCCGGCTTTCGTTACGACCACATCCTCACCGCGGACATCGGCCTGCCGTCGGCGAAATATCCCGCGGGCACGACTAAGCCCCTGGCGTTCTACCGCGAGCTGCTGGGACGCATCAGCGCGCTCCCCGGTGTGGAGTCCGCCGGAGCCGTGAGCATCTTGCCTCTGGGCGGGAATTTCGATACCGCGGGAGTCGAGCCGGAAGGATTCGCTTTTGGTCCCGGCCAGATGCCGTATCCCGAGCGTTACATGGTCACCCCCGGATATTTGCATGCGTTGGGAATCCGCCTGGTGCGTGGGCGGCTGCTTACGGACGCCGACAACGAGAATGCTCCGCTAGTGGCCATGGTGTCTGAAACCGCCGCGCAGCGCTGGTGGCCCAATCAGAATCCTATCGGCAGAAACATCAAGGTACCCGGATTTGATGACGGCCCGCAGCCCGGGCGCATGGTGGTCGGAGTCGTCCAGGACGTGAAGCAAGCCGGGCTGGATGCGCCGCACACCATGCAGGTCTATCTACCGCATGCGCAGTACAGAAATGGATACATGACGCTCGTGGTGCGGACCAAGTCCGACCCGCTGAGCCTGGCCGGGGAAGTACGACAACAGGTTCGCGAGGTGGATCCCGACCAGGCGGTCTCAAACATCGCCACTATGGACCAAGTCCTTTCCAATTCCGTCGCCTCGCGACGCTTCACGACCGTGCTGCTGGGCACGCTGGCCGGTTTGGGCCTGCTGCTGGCTTCGGTGGGTGTCTACGGGATCCTTTCCTACGGCGTGGCGCAACGGACGCGCGAGATTGGAATCCGGATGGCCCTGGGTGCGGCGCCAGCCGACGTGCTGTCTTTGTTCCTGGACCAGGGACTGAAATTGATGCTGGCGGGTGTGGCGGCGGGAATGCTCGCGGCCCTGGCATTGACCCGGCTGATGAAAGGCTTGCTGTTTGGGGTGAGTGCGAGTGATCCAGCGACATTCGCCGGGATTGCGCTCTTCCTCGGGGGAGTGGCGTTGCTGGCCTGCTTCTTGCCGGCGCGCGCCGCCACCCGGGTCGATCCCATGGTGGCGTTGCGCTATGAGTAAGGATTCGCCCTTGCAGGATTTGCAGGAGACCAATGAATAAAGTGAACCGCATTTTCTGGGCTCTTTTCGTTCTTCTGACGTCGAGCACCCTCGTGGGCGGACAATCACTGCCCAACTACGTCCAGCCGGCAGCCCATTTCCCCAACCTGGTCGGGCCCTACATTCCTCGCCAGGTTCCGGAGCCCACCTTCGGCAACACGCCGCGCCTGGAGACTCTTATGAAGGACGGCAAGCTCATGCTGTCGCTGAGCGACGCCGTCAGCCTGGCCTTGGAGAACAATCTGGACCTGGCCATCGCGCGATACAACCTCAATATTGCGGATACGGACGTTCTGCGTGCCAAGTCCGGTGCTTCGGTCCGTGGTGTCGCCACCGGTCTCGTGCAAGGCACCCCCGGCGGCGGCATTGGCGGTTTCGGTACTGGTGCCTCCGGCGCAGGAGCAGGCGGCACCACCGGTGGCGCAGGCGGCGCAGGTACCGGAGCCTCCGGCCTGGTGGAATCGACTCTGGGCACGGGAGCACCCGTAGATTCCTATGACCCGATTTTGAACGCCGGCTTGCGGGTGGAGCACGGTACCTTCCCTCTGTCCAGCAACGTACTCAGTGGAGCGGTTCCGTTCCTGCAGCAGAACGTAGGAACCGCGAATTTTAATTACTTCCAGGCCTTCCGTTCCGGCACCAGCATGTCAGTCGAGTTCGACAATGCGCGTAGCACCGACAACACGACTACCAGCACGCTCGTGCCCCAGATCCAGTCCGGCTTTCGCTTCACCCTGCGGCAGAGGCTGCTTTCCGGTTTCGGTATGGGACCGAATACGCGCTTCATTCGCATCGCCCACAACAATCGCGAGATTTCGGATGTCGCGTTCCGCAACCAAGTGATTGCGACGGTCTCGCAGATCCAAAACATCTATTGGGACCTGGTCAACGCATACGAAGACGTAAAAGTAAAGGAACGCTCGCTGGCGTTGGCCGACAAGACCCTGTCCGACGATCGTGATCAGGTCAAGATTGGCGCGCTTGCTCCCATCGAAGTCATGCGCGCCGAGAGCGAAGTTGCGGCCCGCAGCCAGGATCTCCTGCTTTCGCAGAACGAACTGCAGTTGCAGGAATTGCTGATCAAGAACGCGATCACCCGCGACCTGAGCGACCAGGTGGTCGCCGCGGCTCCCGTGGTTCCCACCGATACCATGAGCATTTCCGAGCAGGAAGCAGCGGTGCCGGTGCAAGACCTGATCGGAGATGCCCTCTCCCATCGTCCCGAGCTCGCCGAGGCTCGCATTGATCTTCACAACCGCGATCTCAGCCGCAAAGCGGCGTCCAACGCCATGTTGCCCACCTTGGATCTCATTGCCTGGTACGGGGCTTCTGGCCTCGCTGGAGAGCAAAACCTCAACAATTCCAGCCTGCCTCCGGGTTCCGTCCCCCGCTCGGGATTCCCCAATGCCTTTGCGACCCTGTTCCGCAACGATTTTCCCGATTACGCCGTCGGACTGAACATCACCATCCCCCTGCGCAATCGGGCCGCACAGGCCGACGAGATCCGCTCGCAACTGGAATATCGCCAGGCGCAGCTTCGTCTGCAACAGCTGCAGAACCAGATCGGGATCGAAGTACGCAACGCGCAATTTGCTTTGCAGCAGAATCGTGCCCGAGTTACCACCGCGCGCAAGGCGCGCGACCTGGCGCAGCAAACCTTGGAAATCGAGCAGAAAAAATATTCTCTCGGCGCTTCCACCAGCTACCAGGTCCTGCAACTTCAGAGAGACCTGGCGCAGGCCGAGTCCAACCTCGTGTCCGCCATGTCGGCTTACGAAAAGTCGCGCGTCGAGCTCGATCGCGTCACGGGTCTGACGTTGTCCCATGCTGGCATCGAGCTCCAGGATGCGGAGAGCGGGCATGTGGGCGCGGTTCCAATTTTGCCGGGAGTGGCCCCACGATCCGACACCGCTCCTGCCGAACCGCAGCAGCCGCCTAAGAGTTAAGGGGACAGCCGCGTGAGCAGCGTAGAATTCATAAACCAAGTTGCCACTATGACCGCCACTACCAATCCGCGGGTGCTGATCGCCGACGACCAGCGCGATGTGCTGGAAGCCCTGCGTCTTCTGCTCAAACGCGAGGGCTTCGCCATTGAGACCAGCGCTTCTCCCGCCGGCGTTCTCGACGCGCTGCAATCGCGGGAATTCGACGCTGCCCTGATCGACCTCAACTATGCCCGTGACACAACCTCGGGCCAGGAGGGCCTCGACCTCCTTTCGCGTATTCAGGCCATCGACAGCACGCTTCCGGTGATCGTCATGACGGCGTGGGGCAGCGTGGACGTAGCGGTGGAGGCCATGCGGCGTGGCGCCCGCGACTTCATCCAGAAACCCTGGGAAAATGCGCGTTTGCTGGCCATTCTGCGCACCCAGATCGAGCTCAGCGGCGCGGTGCGCCGCAGCCAGCAACTGGAAGCTGAGAACCGCCTGCTGCGCGCGGAGGGCGCTCCCACATTCATCGCCGAAGCCGAAGTCATGCAGCCCGTCTTGCGCCTCATCAGCAAAGTCGGACCCTCCGATGCCAATGTTCTGATCACAGGCGACCACGGCAGCGGCAAGGAAGTGGTCGCGCGCAGCCTGCATGCGCTCTCCAAGCGGGCATCGCGTCCGCTGGTTACCGTCAACACCGGCGGACTTTCGGAAGGCATCTTCGAAAGTGAGCTCTTCGGCCACGTGCGCGGTGCCTTTACCGACGCCAAGACCGACCGCATCGGCCGCTTCGAGCTGGCTCACGGCGGCACCCTGTTCCTCGACGAGATTGCTAACGTCCCGCTTTCGCAGCAGGCCAAGCTGTTGCGCGTGCTGGAGAGCGGCGAAATGGAGCGGGTCGGGTCTTCACGCACGCAGCGCGTGGATGTGCGTATTATTTCCGCCACCAACGCCAATCTTGACCAGGAAGCGGCCGCCGGCCGTTTCCGCCAGGACTTGCTCTTCCGCTTGAACACGGTGGAGATCCACATTCCGCCGCTGCGCGAACGACGGCGCGACATTCCTGTGCTGGCGATGCACTTCCTGAAGCGCTATGCCGACCGCTATCGCAAGCCGACCACAAACTTTGAACCGGCCGCCATGCAGTTAATGCTGGAGTACGCCTGGCCCGGCAATGTACGCGAACTCGATCATGCGGTGGAACGCGCGGTCCTGCTGGCGCAAGGCAACGCCGTCCAAGTCAGCGACCTTGGTCTGCGCGAGACCCGCGAGAGTCTGCCCAAGATGGAAGACCTTAGCCTGGAAGAGGTCGAATCCCTGCTGGTTCGCAAAGCCATCGACCGTTATGGGGGTAATATTAGCCAGGCGGCCGAGGCCCTCGGCCTGAGCCGCAGTGCGCTCTACCGCCGCCTGCAGAAATATGGGATCGGCAGCAGTTAAACCACCGCAGCAGGGAACCGTGGCCCCGGCAATTGCGGGAAGCCAGCCGCGAGTCTCTGTTCGGCGGAAACCCAAACGCCACCTAAGCCACGAAAACCGGGTCCTGCTTCTGGCGCTGGCTGCCGGGGCCCCGGCCCTTCTACTTTCCGTCATACTCCTCTGGACGGGCGATCACACCGACAGTACCCGATGGACCCTCACCACCTTGATTGCCATCCTCTGGCTCGGTTTCGCATTTTCGGTGCGATCCACCGTGGTGCGCCCCTTGCAGACTCTCTCCAACATGCAGTCTGCCTTGCGCGAAGGCGATTTCTCCTTCCGCGTGCGCGGGGCAAATCCGAACGATGCCCTGGGCGAGCTCATGCTGGAGGTGAACACTCTCTCGGAGATGCTGCGCGAGCAGCGGCTGGGCGCCATGGAAGCTACCGCGCTCCTCTCCACTGTGATGACTGAAATCGACGTCGCCGTCTTTGCGTTCGACGGCGAACACCGGTTGCGCTTGGTGAACCGCGCCGGAGAGCGCCTCCTGGGTCAGCACGCAGAACGGTTGCTGGGCAAGACCGCCGCAGAATTGGGAATGGCGGACTGCCTCGAGGGCGAATCGGCGCGCACCCTGGAACGAAACTTCCCCGGAACCTCCGGACGCTGGGGCATGCGCCGCACCACCTTCCGCCAAGGGGGAGTGCCGCACTTCCTCGTCGTTCTCACCGACTTGAGCCGCACCTTGCGCGAAGAGGAAAGGCAAGCCTGGCAGCGCCTGGTACGCGTGCTGGGTCATGAACTCAACAATTCCCTGGCGCCCATCTGCTCCATTGCGGGCAGCCTGGAAGATATCGTGAAGCGGGAAGCTCGGCCGTCCGACTGGGAAGAGGACCTGCGCCGTGGCTTGCGGGTGATTGCCGAGCGCTCGGAAGCCCTGAGCCGCTTCATGAAAGATTATGGCCGCTTGACCCGCCTTCCCAAACCGCAACTTCGCCCCGTAGCCGTGAGTTCGCTGGTCAGCGCGGCGGTAGGACTGGAGCGGAGAATGGCGGTAGAACTGGTACCCGGGCCGGACCTCACCATCGAAGCCGATCCCGATCAACTCCAGCAGCTGCTCATTAATCTCATCCGCAACGCGGTGGATGCCTCGCTTGAAACCGGAGGCAAAGTTCAGATTGGCTGGTCGAGGAATGGCAGCTCAGTCAACATCTTTGTGCAGGACGAGGGGCCGGGCATTGCCAATTCTGCCAACCTGTTCGTGCCGTTCTTTACGACCAAGCCCGGCGGTTCAGGCATCGGTCTAGTGTTGAGCCGGCAAATCGCCGAGGCCCACGGGGGCAGCCTGACCGTTGCCAACCGCCTCGCGCAACGTGGGTGTGAGGCCAGTTTGCAACTGCCGCTGCGGGGGTAGACCGACGGGTGGGCCCTCTTCGCCGTTCTGAGTCATAACTACAGGAAGGGGCACCCCTCTCTTAATACTCATGACTTACAATGGCGGCGGAGGGGCGCGCCACCCGCCAATCGCTTTTCACGTCGGTAGACTGCGAATGATTTTCTCAAGTGCGAGCTGTCCAAACACGCCGTCCACGTGGGCAGGCTTCTTCTTGTTGTATTTTGGAATCTGATGATGGATATTCCAAAAGGTGTGAATCAAAGCCGCTTCGAGGAGCTTCCAAGTCGGCGTTGCTTGGCGTCCCTGACAAGTCACTATGAACACCTCAATCACCTTGACACCACGGTCCCTGTAGAACACCTGACTCGCTTTGTTCACGGCAGAAGCGGCTGGTCTGCCTGCTCCCTTCGCAGTGGTCCCGATATAGATGACACGGGAGCGTAAGCCTGAAGCAGGCTTGTAGGACTTGTCTGCGACCAGAATATACGCCATTTTCTTCTTGTCCCATTGCCTGCTTCTCAGCAGGGTCAGGGATGGCTTCTTGGAGCGCTTCATTTTTAGTTTACGCACACGGCCTCACTGTCTCGCGAACTGCTGTAGTCATTGCCGTTGCCCCCGCCGAACAAAACTGAGTTCGCAAGTCCGGTTCAGTTGTTCAATGACTGCCAATCTACGACCTTATCTTGATTGTCAAGGTAGACCATCAAGGTGTCAGCATAGACAAACTGCTTTCCACCTCTCCCCCAGTCATTCTCCGACTTCGGAAGACCCATAGAGTAATAAAGTGCATTCTTGCTCATTCCACGGAAGATGCTGCGTCTCTTGATGGCGGTGATTTCCTGCGGCGTCAGCTTCTTGGGAACTTCACTGAGCAAGGAAGCCGAGATTCTTTCCATGAAGGTCGCATCCTTATTGGTGAGTTGGTCACCACTGGCAACCGCCAGAGCTTCCCTCCCGTCAGGCAATTTCAGTTTTAGAATTACGGCGTTGGCAGACTCATCGTACTTCGCGACGGTAACCTTCAGAGCGACGAGAAGCGGGACATCCGACAATTCCTTGAGGATTCTTGATGTACCGAGAATTTGCGTAAGCGTTGCGTCGGTAGAATAAAGGTCTGTGAATCCGCAAGCATAAAAACTCTTACCGACAACAGTGGGCAATTGGTCCGCCATTTCTTGAGCAATTGCGTTTTCCTCGCTAGCTAACCTTACATCCAGTGAAATCGTGTTCGGATACGCAGTCGTCATTGCAACTTGTCCATCGTCCAACCTCACGATGAAATCAAAGTACGGCTTCACCATGCTGTCAGGGCTGACAGGCTCTCCCAATGCATTCACGGTCGGGGTTTTTTGTGGGTTGTTCAACTGAATTGCTATGACGGTTGCGGTCTTCCCTTTGTACGTTGCTGGCAAGTAGCTTTCCATATCCGCTGCGTACCTCCCGGCAGCTTCAGTCCCAAGGTGCCATTCCATCAAGACTGGCTGGGCACGCAGGTTCTCGGCTACGTAGCCGATGAGCACCACTTTCTGATTCAGGTATTTTTGCTTCACGGAGCCCAGTGTATCGGTCTGCTGGGAAATCCCCAAAGAAGAAACTAAGAGTAGACCAAACGCAAAAGTGAAGGAACGTTTCATAAGTTCCTCATGCTCCTTTCCGAAGCAAAGCCAAACTAACGAGGCATTCTACTGCAGCGTATTGGAGTTGCCTACCCGAAAGCCTGCTCCATCATCGACGGCATCCTAAAACTTCAGGGGTTCCGCGCCAACGATCGTGGGAAACGATAGTGGTGGGATCGGGCGCTCTGCCTTGCAGTTGCTGGCGGGCCGCCGCCTTTATCTCGGCCACGAATTTCCGGTGAGCCCTCAGAGTCGCCGACTTTCGGAAACGGCTAATAAGCATTGATTGGTTTCGATGCAGTTTCGATTTGGCAGACCGAGCAACTATCGTCGGCTCACGACCAAAGGGTAAGTTGACGAGTGGCCCGGGTCTTCGTGGCTCACTATATCTTTGCTGGCTGCTCGCGGCAAGACTTTGGGGGTGGCCCAGGTCTCGTGCCTTTCGAGACCTGGGGCCTTTCCGACCTTTTGACACCCCGCTGATGAGTTGCTGAAAACCCGCATCGGCGTTTTGCACCTGGCCTCAGCGGCTGAAGCCGGACTGATGGCAGACGATTTATGGCGCGCCTGAAGGCGCGCCCTTTCAAAACAAGAGGCTCCAAACCTAGCTTCCAGCAAGGCTTTCCGGCCAGCGGAATCTCTGGACAACCGCCCCAAAATAGTGTAAAAACAACCGAGACGTGAAGGGGTGAGCCGATGGAGTGGACCGTACCTCAGTTTGAAGAAGTCGCGTTGAACTGCGAAATTAACTCGTACGCGAGTGCCTCGTTATAATCTGTAGGAATGCGGATTGAAATCCTGGGCTCGGCCGCAGGCGGCGGTTTTCCGCAGTGGAACTGTGGCTGCCCCAACTGTTCGGCCGCTCGCGCCGGGACTTTCCCAGGCAAGGCCCGCACCCAAACCCAGGTCGCTCTCAGCCACGACAGTCAATCCTGGTACCTGTTGAATGCTTCTCCCGATCTGCGCTTGCAGATCGAGACTACTCCGGCATTGCACCCCCGGGCAGGCGGCAGAAGCTCTCCGATCAAGGGCGTGGTGCTCACTTCCGCTGACATCGATCAGGTTGCCGGCTTGCTCTCGCTGCGGGAGTTGCAGCCGTTCCGGATTTATTGCACGCCGTCGCTGCGCCGCATCCTGCGCGAGCACAACAGCGTGTTTGCCATGCTGAACCGGGTGCCTAATCAAGTGGTGTGGACGGAGATCAAGCCGGGCGAAGCCTTTCCTCTGGTTTCGGTGGGCGGCGAAGACTCGGGCTTGTGCTGCGAGCCGTTCTCGTTGGGCAGCCGCTATCCCGCATATATCGGGGATCGCGCCGCCAGCCTCTCGCCGAATGAAGCCTCGTTGGGATTGTTGCTGTCATCGTCCTCGGGCGGACGATTGGCTTATCTTCCGGCGGTGCCGAAGGTAGACGACGTCCTGCTGCGCCATCTGGACAGCGCCGATGTGCTGCTGTTCGACGGCACCTTCTGGAGCGATGATGAGCTGATTCGAGTCCAGGGCCAGGGCGCGACTGCACGAGAGATGGGGCATATTCCGGTTTCATCACCTGACGGTAGTTTGCGAAAGCTCGCCGCCTTGCGCCGTCCCCGCAAAGTCTTCTTGCATGTAAACAACACCAATCCCATGCTGAATGAGTCCAGCGCCGAATACGCGGACGTGCGCGAAGCGGGATGGGAGATCGCCGAGGATGGATGGGGGTTCGAGTTGTGATCAGTTGCGAGTTGCGAGCAAGCGGGTGCTCACAACTCGGAACTCGCAACTCGGAACTTCTAAGAGTGAATCATGAAAGCTGCGACTGGGACATCGACTGACACAACGCTCCTCTCGCCCGAGGAGTTGCGCGCCCGTCTGCGCCAGGTCGGCGAAGAGCGCTATCACCATCGCCATCCCTTTCACTTGATGATGCACGAGGGCCAACTCAGCCGCGGGCAACTGCAGGCCTGGGCCTTGAATCGGTACTATTACCAGAGCCGCATCCCTATTAAGGATGCGATCATTCTTTCGCGCAGCGACGACGCGGAGTTCCGCCGCGCCTGGCGCAAACGCGTGGTGGATCACGACGGCGACGCCACCCACGAAGGCGGAATCGAACGCTGGATAAAATTGGCGGAAGCCACTGGCCTCGATCGCGAGCGCGTTATTCGTGGGGCAGAGGTGCTGCCTGCAATCCGTTACGCCGTGGACGCCTATCTCGAGCTGGTAAGAAACCGCACTTTTCTGGAAGCGGTGGCATCTTCTCTAACCGAACTATTTTCACGTGATCTGATCGCCCTGCGTATGGACCGTCTGCGCCAGCACTATCCCTGGCTGTC
>JAIQET010000122.1 GCA_020073645.1 Terriglobia bacterium
CCAGCGCTCGACCATGGTCGAGCGCTGGATCGTGAGATCGATCTCGCGAATCAGGGTGGTGCAGTAGTACACCAGCAATCGACTTTCGATGCGAACGACTTGCACCCATTCGCCTGCCAACGCCCTGCTGATCTTCCAGTTCTCACCAGCCAGCGTCAGCTTGCCCTGGGAGTCCACCTTCAACACCTTGGCGCCTTGCGGATATTCCCAGCGTGGCGGGTTCGGCTGGTACCGCCGCAGGCTCGGTCGCCAGCGCATGGCCGGCGTCTGCATCGCCAAGGCTTCGTGCGGTCGCACATGATTGTGCTCCCAACGAAACTCGTCCAGCCAGGCTTGCGCATCCGGCACCAGCACGCGACGCCGCGCCAGGGCCCGCTGCAACTCGCCGTGAAAGCGCTCCACCTTGCCTTGCGTCTGCGGATGCCGTACCCGGCTCCAGTGCAGCGCGATCCCTTGCCGCATCAGCCACAAGGACAACTGGGTCATGCCGCCCGTGGTGTGCACACTCCACCACGGCGTGCCGTGATCCATCAACATCCCCTCTGGCAGACCATGCGTGCAGAAAGCATCCATCAGGGACTCCTGCACCCCTTCCCTATGCGTGCTTCCCACCGCCCGCAACACGATCAGGTAACGGCTATGGTCATCGAGCACCGACAGTGGCCCCACCCTCTGATGCCACAGCTTCGGACCCTTGAAATCCATCTGCCACAACTCGTTCGGGGTACTGCGTTCGAAATGCCCCACCGCCGGCTCGTGGCGGTCCTGGGGATGAACCAGATCGTGTCGCAACAGAATGCGATGAACGGTGTTACGCGCCAACTCGATACCCTCGCGCTGCAGCACGACCCGCAGCTTGCGCGCACCCCAGTCGGGATAGCGCCGCCGCAGCTCCAGGACTCGCTGCTCGAGGGCGCAGGTGGTTCGTCGCGGGCTGTGACGCGGCCGGTGGCCCACTCAAGCCGGTTTTGGCTTGAGTGGGGATGTTCACACGTCACAGAATTAGTCCGACAAACAAAACTAGATTGTCCTCATGCCATGGGGACTAACGCGTTTTCACCACAGCGGGCAGAGTCATTTCGTCACTTTTTGCTGTTACCATCGCCGTCGGCTGTTTACCACCGACGCCAGCCGACGAATCTTCGAGTCAGCCTTGGAGCGCGTGCGGCGCAGTTTCAGGCTTCAGGTTTACGGGTACGTAGTCATGCCGGAGCATGTTCACCTCCTGCTCAGCGAACCACAACGGGATACGCTGGCCGAGGCGCTGAAGTCGTTGAAGCAAGGAGTATCGCGGCGTTTGATTGGGAATCTCCCACTCAAGCCAAAATCAGGCTTGAGTGGGGCACCCGAGCATTTCTGGCAAAAGAGGTACTACGATTTCAACATTCGAAATTACCCGCAGTTTGTGGAGAAGCTGCGCTACCTTCATCGCAATCCGGTGAAGGCTGGGTTGTGCGAACGTCCGGAGGATTGGGAGTGTAGCAGTTTTCGCCACTACGCAACTGGGTGTGAGGGGCGGGTTGAGATCGAGTCAGAATGGACGGCACGAAAACGCGAACGGGCGGCGGGAAGACTTTGTCCAGCGGAACTGCCCCACTCAAGCCAAAACCAGGCTTGAGTGGGCCACCAGCCAGCCCGGCGTTACTGACTCGTGCCCCTCTCAGGCCCGATTTCAACGCGTAAATGTTGATAGAACATTTCGGATTTCCCCAGCCGAGACGAGTCCTGCCTCAACAAGGTAACGGATAAGGAGAAGAAGCTCGCTGCGGCCTAGGATCGCGGGGCCTCCCGGTCCATGGCCGTGTTTGAGCCTGCCTTGCTTTCCGTCTCGCGTGTCTTTGTAGTAACTGACCATGATGCCGTCGGATACTTTGCCTGCCTCTTCCCCTGTCGTAAAAACCACATAAGGAACATAGGTCCGTATGTCTGAGGGGATGCGAACGACTTGCTTAAAGAAACCGTTCCAGGTCTCTCCTTTCTCTTGCAGCTCATAGCATCGGGGTATTGCGGCTGGCTCTTTGCACGTGGGACAGATTATCGTTCCGCCATCCCGTCCAAATCTCCTGTCCGTATGATTCTCGATCAGGTCTAGGATGTCCGACGCGTTTGAGCCTCCATGTGTCCTGCACTCTATCTTGTATGCCATTCAGTGTCTCCTTACCCCTTGAGTGAGTGAAGTGCTTCTATGGAGGGGCAAATTTTGGGTGTCCTTCCATTTCATTCCTGGCTATTTTCCTCCATTCGAGGGCAAGTCCTTCGGGTCGGTCCGTATTTCACGTACGACTGTCACACCGTAATCGTCTTCATGATCCATTACGAACATCACTTTCTGAAACCCTTGACGGCACGCCTGAGGTAACCACTTAACGCCCTCTGTGTTTACCCACTGGATAAAGAGTCTCTTGTCGGTTGGACGGTGGCGAGGCATTCCGAACTTCTCTGTGGGCAAATAAGCACGGAGAATTTCGGCGCTTACGCCTGCCGTGTCGATCCGGAAATCGTATTTGTCCTCAATTATCAAAAGGTTGTTCATGGTGTGGGCGAGTTCTGTTCGAGTTTTAAGAGTAGCGTGAGTCCGCTCTGGAAAGTCGAAGCAACTCTTAGCTTGCTCCTCCTGAGGCGGCTTCGGCTTGCCGGGCGACTGCTGTGCCAGCGCCGCCGCGGTAATCATCAGGCAAAGCAAAACTGCAAAACGACGCCACGTATAGATAATCACGGGTATGATTTCTTCCATTTCCTGCTCGGGTAAGAGTTTCGTGTACACGTGCAGGAACTGACAAGTTACCTTCGTGTCTTGGCGGGACGGGGTGGCCCACTCAAGCCCGGTTTTGGCTTGAGTGGCGAAGTTCACACGTCACAGACTTGGGCCAACGAACAAAACTAGATTGTCCTCATGCCATGGGGACTAACGCGTTTTCACCACAGCGGGCAGAGTCATTTCGTCACTTTTTGCTGTTACCATCGCCGTCGGCTGTTTACCACCGACGCCAGCCGACGAATCTTCGAGTCAGCCTTGGAGCGCGTGCGGCGCAGTTTCAGGCTTCAGGTTTACGGGT
>JAIQET010000114.1 GCA_020073645.1 Terriglobia bacterium
TCCGCCACGTAATACGGGCCCAGCACCGCCATTTCCTTCTGCGGCGACTTGGCCGACATGATGGCCACCTGGTCAAACAACTTATCCAGGCCGGCGATGGGAGCCGGGAAGGTGATCGTGATGCGGTTCTTTCCCAGCACGCGGGTGATGACCTTGCCTTCGCCTGAGCGGAAAGCATCACCCGTAGGCGAATGCAGAGCAGGGTCCATGAGTTGTTGGACTGTGTAAGCCACGTCCTCCGACGAGAAGGGCGTGCCATCGGAGAAGCGAACGCCGTCCCGCAGCTTGAGCGTGATCGTCTTGCCGCCGTCGCTCACCTTCCAGGCGGTGGCCAATTCCGGTTCCGCTTCCTGCGTGAGCCGGTTCAAGCGCATCAGCACACCGCCCGTCAGATAGCGAATGGTCTCCGAGGCATCGTCGGTCATTAGCAACGGGTTAAAGGTCTTGGGCTCGGAATGCAGGCAGAAGCGCAACTCGCCACCCGATTGGGCGAACGCCATACCCGCGCTCAGAGTGACCAGGATCAACAGCAACACACGAGCCCAGCGTTGTTTCATACCGGCAACTCCTCTTGCGTCAGGACAAGATGAAAACTGCTGACTACAACGATCAAAAGAATGAGGGGAACAAACTGCCAGGGCTGGCCGGAGATGGTCGAAAAGCTTTCCAGTTCGCGCAGCAGGCTGCCCCAGGAAGGCAGCGGCTCGGCCACGCCCAGCCCAAGGATTCCAAGGTTGGCTTCCGCAATGATGAAAACGGGAACGGAGATCCAGAATTGCGCGTACAGCACCGGCTTCAGGTTGGGGACCAGGTGATGCCACAGCAACCGTATGCCGGCACTACCCGAGGCGCGCGCCAGCAGCACAAAATCTGCTTGTGAGAGGGCGCGTGCATCCGCGCAGACTACGCGCGCCGCACCCGCCCATCCCAGGCAGCCCAGCAAAGCAAAGGTGATCACGACGGATGTAACCGGCGACACGTTCAAAGGTAGAAGAGCACGCACCGTGATCAGCAGGAATAGCCAGGGCAGCGAAAGAAACAGATCCGTCCCGGCCATCACACAACGTTCCACCCATCCGCCCACAAACCCGGCGATGCCGCCCACCAGAGCTGCCAGCACGCTCGCCAGCAACGCCGCTGCTGGCGCCAGCAATAGCGACACTCGCGTTCCGTAAAGCACGCGGGAAAAACGATCGCGCCCCAGGTCGTCGGTACCCAGGAGATGTTGCCGTGAAGGTGCCGCGTCGGGCACATCGCGGAACTGATGCGCATATGAAGCGGGTGCCATAAAGTTCGCGAGCAGGCTGGTTGCCGACACGACCAACAGAAAAGCGATCGCCATGGCGCGCGCCCACTTCATGCTTCCGCCCTCCGGAACCTGTCTCCCATCAGATCGGACGCCGAATTGGCCACCAGCGTGACCAGGGTGACGATCATGGTGAGATTGATCAGCAGGGCTACATCCCGTCCTAGGGCTGCCTTCCAGGCAAGCTGCCCGATCCCGGGCAGGTCGCACAAGGCTTCTACCGGAATCGCCGCCGTAAATGCCAGACTGACCGAAACCCCGGCCAGCGCCAGCAACTGCGGCGCTGCCGTCGGCAGGATGTGCCACAGCAGCACCCGGAGGTTGCCCAGGCCCTTGGCTCTGGCCATCAACACATGCGGCAAGGCAGAACTCCGCGCCAGCAGATTGCGCGAATACCGGAACACCTTTGGAAAAACAATCAATCCCAGAACCAGTCGCGCCGGGGCTTGCGCCAGCACAAACAGCAGCGCCAGCACGGCCGCGGGCAGACACAGCAGCAGTCCCGCCAGAATCCCGGCAAACAGATCGAGGTACCACGCTCTCGACATCACCGTGGCCACTGCCAGACCCAGTCCCAGCGCCCACCCCAGCGCGAGTCCGAGACCAACGCACTTCAGTGTCTCCGGAAGGCGCTCCGCCAGGAGCTGCCGGACCGGCCTCTGCAGCGTGCGCGAGATCCCCAGATCCCCGTGAAGCAGCCGGTCGAGGTAATGGAAATAGAAAACCATCAGATTGCTTTCAGGAGCTTGCGCCTGTCGCAGGGCCGAGATGCTCTGCTGGTTGAGGCGGACGTCCAGTTCCTCCTCATCCACTCCAAACCCGGGAGCCAGGCGCACCAGGGTCGCACCCAGAAAGCCGCCCAGCAGGACAGTGATCAGAATCTTGGCCGCGAGTTTCAACAGTCCACGCAATGCTTGCTCTGCCTCCGGAGCGGGTGGGGGATGGTCTGGATTAGCGCTTCAAGAGTTCTTTGAAGTAGCGGTTGTCGTAAAACTTGGTGGTGTTGTGGACAAACTCCAGGATGCGGTGCATCTTCTCCCGTTCTTCGCGTCCCATGGCATTGAACTGGACTGCGATGCCCGATCCGGGATCGATGCGAACCACCACGCCCTCGGCCTGCAGCTTGCCGTCATCGATCGAGAAAATCAGTTTGACTTCGCTCCCCGTGGTCAGAATTGCGCTGGTTTCGATGTAGCAGCCGCCCAGGCTGACATCGATCAGGTTCCCCAGGATGGGACCGGCTCCACCTTCGGGATGCAGCTCCATCGTGACCCGGCATTTCATGCGCGCATGCATCCTGCGGCTCTTGTGGGTGTTCTGCTGCTGCTTCTCGATGTACATGCGCCGGTCGGCTTCGGCCAGAAGTTCTTCCGCGTCGCGTCCGTCGTCGGGGTAAACCGCCTGCCCCACGCTGAGCGAGAGAATGTCTTCGCGACACACCACGTGGCCGGCCTGCTTGGCCAACTCCCGCAACTGCTCCGCCTTCTTCGCAGCCGCGTCCGGGGGAAGTCCGGGCGCTACCACCACGAATTCATCGCCACCCATACGGGCCACGTAGTCGTATTCGCGGCACGTGTCTTTCAACGCCTGCGCGAAGAGGCGCAGCACCCGGTTGCCCTCCAGATGCCCGAAGCGGTCGTTGATCTGCTTGAACCCGTCCATGTCGGAGACCATGACCGTCAACGACGAGGTGTCGCGCTTGCA
>JAIQET010000084.1 GCA_020073645.1 Terriglobia bacterium
ACCTTCTCGATCTTGACCTTGGCGATGCGGTGGCCTTCCATTTCCACCACTACAAAACGATGCCCATCGTAATCGAATCCATCGCCAGTCTTGGGAATTCTCTGCAGGCGGGCCAGCACAAACCCGGCCAGGGTCTCGAACCCGGCATCGTGGGGCAACACCAGTTCGTACTGCGCCTCCAGGTCGCGAATGCTCACCGCACCTTCGAGTACCAGTGTGGACGCCTCTTCCAGGGAAGGCGGCTGGGGCGGCGCAATGTCGAATTCATCCTCGATCTCCCCCACCAATTGTTCCAGGATGTCCTCGGCGGTAATCACCCCCGCAGTCGAACCAAACTCATCCACCACCACTGCCAGGTGCCGCCGGCGCTGCTTGAACTCCTCCAGCAGCTCCATCAACACCTTGGTCTCGGGCACGACCAGCACGTCGCGCATGATCTGGCTGATCTTCATGCCGGCGACGCGAGCCGCGACCGGCTGCACCGGATTGGCGGTCAACCGCAAGCGCGTCCAACGCATCAGGTCCTTGGTGTAGAGCACGCCGATGATGTGTTCCGGCCCGCGCTGCGGATCGTAGATGGGAATGCGCGAATGTTGTTCCTCGACCACGCGGGCCAGAGCTTCGTCCAGAGTCAGATCGCCCGGCAGCGAGAAAATGTCGGGACGCGGCACCATCACCTCGCGCACCGTGATGTTCTCCAGTTCCAGCGCGTTATGAATCATCTCTTCCTGGAACGGCGGAATCTGCCCGAACTGCCGGCTGGCGGTCACGATCAGCTTCAGTTCATCCGGCGAATGTACCGTTCCCTGCCGCATTCTGGGCGACCCGAACGCGCGCAGCACCGAGCCCGCCGCCCGGCTCATCACGTAAATAAAAGGACGGGTCAGGGTCAGAAACACGTCCATCGGAGCCGCCACCGCCAGCGCCACCTGTTCGGCGCGCTGCAGGGCCAGCGACTTGGGAACCAGTTCGCCCAGGATCACGTGCAGGCAGGTAATCAGGCCAAACGCCAGTACGATAGCTATGCCATGCGCATACACGTTGGCATGGGGAACCTCGCCGGTAAACCCCTCCACGATGTGCGCCAGCATGGGCTCGCCCACCCAGCCCAGCATCAGACTGGTGATGGTGATTCCCAGTTGCACGCCATTGACGACCTCGTCCAGGTTCCGGTGCAGCCTCTGCACGATGCGCGCACCGATGCGGTGCGCCTCAATGAGCTGCTGGATACGGGTATCCCGCACGCTCACCAGGGAGAATTCGGCCGCGGCAAAGAAGGCGTTGGCTGCCACCAGGAGCACAATCAGAAACACCCGCAGCAGCACAAAGGCAAGCATGGATGGCTAATTCTAACATTCCAAAGGCGCTACTGCACTCCGTTCCGCCGCTCAGAGCTTGTAAAATTAAGGCTTCCGGAGGTGCCGTCCTGGTTCCGACCCACCCGGTGGCTTGCCGCCGCCGTCAACAGATTTCCTGCTTCCCTTTCAACCCGTGCGCGGTCTAAAGCCACGGATGCCGATTGTGAACTGTGGACGGCATGAAAAATGACGCCGGTTGGAATCCCAGGAACAAAACCCACATCACTTTCGTAACTATCACCGAGGGTTGACCTTACTTACTTGGAGGCGGATGTGAACGGCAATGGTAACGGCAAGAGGAAGCGTCGCAAACGGCTGATTTACGGCGGTATCGCCATCGGCCTGGTTCTCCTGATTGCAGTCGGGCTGATCGCGGCCACGCGCGGCGGCACCAAGATTGACCCCGCCAAGCTGGCCAAGGTCGAGAAGGGCGATCTGGCCAAGAGCGTGGTGGCTACCGGCAAGGTCACCCCCATCACCAAGGTCGAGGTCAAATCCAAGGCCAGCGGCATCGTCAAGAAGCTGTTCGTAGAATACGGCGATCAGGTGAAGAAGGGCCAACTTCTGGCACAGTTGGACAAGGAAGAAATCCAGGCGCAAGTGGAGCAGACCCGGGCAGGTCTGGCGGCGTCAGAAGCCAACCTGAAGAGTTCTGAGGCCGATTACGAGCGCTCCAAGATCGATGCCGAAGGACCTGATGTCCCGTTGCTCAAGCGCGCCTATGAACGCGCCGTGGGTATGGCGAAGGAAGGCGTGGTTTCCACCTCCGCTCTCGAGGACGCCCAGAAGAACTACGAGCTGGCTTTGAACAAGCAGAATGTTGCCAAAGCGCAGCTTACCGTGATGAAGGCGAAAATTGCCCAGTCCCAGGCGCAGGTGGCACAGGACCGCGCTCATCTGAATCAGCTCGAAGAACAGCTCAGCTACACCGACATCGAATCACCCATTGATGGAATCGTGCTCTCGCGCGACGTGGAAATCGGCGATGCGGTCAGTTCCATCCTCGTCCTCGGTTCCGGCGCCACCCTGGTCATGACGCTCGGCGACACCAGCGAGGTTTACGTCAAGGGCAAGGTGGATGAGAGCGACATCGGCAAGGTTTATCTCGGACAGCCGGCCCGCATCAAGGTGGAATCCTTCAAGGACAAAACCTTCAACGGCAAGGTCACCAAGATCTCGCCTATGGGCGTGGAGAAGGACAACGTCACCACCTTTGAAGTGCGCGTGTCCATCAACAATCCCGGCGGCGAACTGAAGGCCGAGATGACCGCCAACGCGGAAATCATCCTGGAAGAGCACAAGAACGTGCTGCAGATTCCCGAAGGCGCCATCCTGTACGACAAGGACAAGAAAGCCTCGGTTGAGATTCCCGATCCCAGCGCCAAAGACGGCAAGAAGAAGCTGGCGGTCAACATCGGAATCTCCAACGGCGCCAAGACCGAACTGCTCGGCGGTCTGAAGGAAGGCGACCAGGTAGTGCTGCAATAACGCAGGAGTCAGTAGTCGGGAGTCAGGAGTCCGTATCCAAAGAGTTTGGGATCGTGCCAGCTTCTGTGGCGCTGACTACTGACTCCTGACTCCCTTCAGCTTGAGAGGAGAACCCATGAAGCGATCCACGTGCCTGTCTCTGATCCTGCTGCTCGCGGTCTGCGCGTTACCCGCGGCGGCCGACTCCTACCAGGGCTCATTTCAACGCAGCTTCCAGGTGACCGGCCCCATGCAACTCGATGCACTCACCCATTCCGGCGACATCACCGTACATAGCGGCCCTGCCGGAACCGTCTCCATCAGCGGAAAAATTCACGTCGGCGACCGCTGGTTCTCGAGCGATCGCCAGGCGGACATCAGCGAACTGGAAAAGAACCCGCCCATCCGCCAAAGCGGCAACTCCATCTACATTGATTACCCCAACGTGCACAACGTCTCCATCGATTACGACATCACCGTGCCAGCGGACACCAACGTGCACAGCCGTACCGGATCAGGCGACCAGAGAATAGAAGGACTACACGGTAATCTCGACCTTGAAAGCGGCTCCGGCGACATGCGGCTAAGCAGCATCGCTGGCGAGACCCGCCTGCACACCGGTTCGGGAGACGTGGAAGCTCGCGATCTCAGCGGTCCCTTTACCGCCGAAGCTGGCAGCGGCGACATCCGCCTCGACTCGAAAGGCGCTGGCAACGTACAGGTCCACACCGGCTCGGGCAATATCGAATTGCACGGAGTGAACGGCACGCTACGTGTGGAAGCCGGCAGTGGCGATGTGACCGTCGAAGGCGTTCAGACGGGAGCCTGGGACCTGAGAACCGGCTCTGGCAATGTTGATCTCCGTCTGCCGGCGGATGCGGCTTTCGATCTGGAAGCGTCCACCAGTTCCGGAAGAGTCGATACCACCCGCCCGGTCACTATGACCATTCAAGGAGACCTGCGGCGCGCCAATCGTTCGATCCACGGCAAGGTCAATGGCGGCGGCCCGCTCTTGACCGTCCACACCGGATCGGGCGATGTCCGCGTCAACTGACCGGCCCTTGGAAAGACTGCGGAAAGAGTCTGCTTTGAGGTGGCGCAGCGCTTCAGCGCTGCGATAACTGCCCCGGAATCAAGCGCGGCTTTTAGCCGCTGAGGTGCTTGTTGTGCTTTTTTCCGCTGCCTCTTAGGAGAGGAACCATGAAGATAAGAACTTGCACAATGATCTTCGCCGCCGTCCTGGTGACATTGATCTGCATGAGACCCCTGCCCGCGGCCGCCGCTGAGGGCAGCTTCCAGCGCACCCTGGCGGTAACCGGTCCGGTCAACCTCGAGGTCACCACCGGCTCGGGCAGCATCCACGTGCGCATCGGTGCTTCCACCCAGGTGCAAGTCACCGGGCACATCCGCGGCACGAGCTGGTTCGGGGGCGACCCCGAAGACCGCATCAAGCGCATCGAGTCCAATCCGCCGATCGTGCAGAATGGCAATGACATTCACATCGGGCATATCGAAGACTCCGAACTCTTCCACAATATCTCCATCAGCTACGAACTGATTGTTCCCGCCCAGACCCAGTTGCGCTCCCACACCGGTTCCGGCAACCAGAAGATCGAAGGCATCCAGGGATCGCTGGACGCCAGCGCAGGCTCCGGAGGTCTTAACATCTCCAATATCGGAAACACCGTACGCGCCGACACCGGCTCGGGCAACATCACCCTCGACCACGTAAAGGGCAACGTGCGCGCCAAGGCCGGCAGCGGATCAATTGACGCCACCGATATCGGCGGCGGATTCGAAGCGGAGACCGGCAGCGGACGCGTTACCCTCGAACAAACCGCGCCCGGCGCGGTCCGTGTAGGCACCGGTTCCGGCGGGATGGAACTCCGCGGCGTCAAAGGTTCGCTGGATGCCAAAGCCGGCAGCGGCACTATCCGCGCCGAGGGCGATCCCACCGGCGCCTGGACCGTGCGCACCGGATCGGGCGGCGTGCAACTTCACTTCCCTTCTGACGCCAAGTTCGATCTGGACGCTCACACCAGCTCAGGCTCGGTCACGGTCGATCACCCAGTCACCGTGCAGGGCTCACTCGGCCGCAAGGAAGTCCGAGGCAAAGTTCGCGGCGGCGGTGTCCCGGTGGAAGTGGCAACCGGATCAGGCAACATCGAGATTCAGTAGCGCCGGCGTCCCGCCGGCTGTCGCGGGGGCATCTTGCCCCCGCTGTCTGTAGTGCAGAGACCCCGCAGTTATTACCTCCGTGCCTTGACGCCACCCTAACCTGCGGTTTACTTTCGGGATTTCCGGGGAAACTTCTGCCTTCTAAAGCGAGGACCTATCTTGGAGCAGCGTCCCATCATCACCCTGACCACCGACTTCGGGCTGGGCGACCATTTCATCGGCACCATCAAAGGCGTCATACTGGGCATCGTTCCCGAGGCGGAGATCGTCGACATCTGCCACTCCGTGCAGGCCTTCGACGTGCTCGACGGCGCGCTGACCATCGCCCAGGCTTACTCTTATTTCCCGGCCGCCACGGTCCACCTCGTGGTGGTGGATCCCGGCGTAGGCACGGCCCGCCGCCCCATCATTGCCAGCAGCGAGCGCCATTATTTCGTCGCTCCCGACAACGGCGTGTTGTCGCTTATCTATGCGCGCGAGGAGCGCATGCAGGTTCGCCATGTCACCTCGGAACATTACTTCAACCAGCCCGTGAGCAACACATTCCATGCGCGCGATATCTTCGCGCCGGTGGTGGCTTACCTCGCCAAAGGCATTGATAGCGAGAAATTCGGCGATACGATCGAGGATTATGTGCGCTTCAACGCCCCCAAGCCCAAGCCGGTGGATGCTCAGACCCTGCGCGGTGTCGTATTAAAGGTCGACCGCTTTGGCAATCTCGTTACCAACATCACTGTGCTAGACGCGCCCATGCTGTTCCAGCCCGAACCCCCGCCCTTCAAAATCATCGTGGGCAAACGCGAAATCACCGAGATCAAGCCCGCCTACGCTCTGGGTGCTCCCGGAGAGGTCTTCGGAATCCTGGGCAGCATGGGCTACCTCGAAATCGCCGCCAACCGCGCCGCCGCCGCCCAGATCATCGGCGTCGGCAAGGGCACAGACGTCAACGTGGTCGTGGAAACCTCCTCCGCCGTCGCCAATGGGCAGTAGCGGCTGTGTCGCAACCCTTGATTGTTGCGAGCAGTGCTCCAGCCTGCGAGCAGTGCACCAGATGCATCCCGCATCAGCCGCACTCGGCATCGCGTCCGGCACAAAACTGCGTCCGCCATCAGCCGCGGAAGCGGCGTCAGAATAAAGCCCACGGCGTGAGCCGTGGGTAAGCGTGGGAAACGACGAAGCCCCGGAACGGGGCGAAAGAACCGTCAGGACACAACCTCAGTCGCCACCAGGATCGGCCCGCCTTGTTCCCCTTTGTGCCTCTGTGTCTCTGTGGTGAATTGAGAGTCGCTACGACCTCTTCGCCGCGGGATGAGCGTAGCGTTCCATCTCCCCCGTCCATTTCAGGAACCGCCACAGGTTGCTGCGTTCCCGCCAGGCGAACTCCCAGAATTCCAAGAAGCCGACCTGCTGCATTTTCACGCCGCAGTAGGTCTCGATGCGCCACAGCAGGTAGGGGCTTCGCCACGGAGCGAGGCGGTGCCCGCGGGTGGCGTTCCACAGGAATCTGAGCATGTAGCGCATGTGTCTGTAGTATAGCTGCGTTCCCAGAGGTACACGTTTACCAGATGCTAGAATCGAATCAGTCTCTGTAGAGACGCAGCTTGCTGCGTCTCTCTCTCGACGGCCCATGCCCGACGACAACGCCCGCCACAAGGCCGAACACCACTACTATGCCGCGCTCGATCTGGTCACCGAGGGCGAACACGAGCGCGCTCTCGCCGAATACCAGAAGTCCCTCGACGCCGATCCCGGCTTCACCGAAGCCATGCACGGCATGGCCCGCGCCCTGCAGGACCTCAATCGCCTGGACGAAGCCATCGCCATCGCCAACCGCATCACCGAACTCGATCCCGACGACGTGCTGGCCCATACCAGCCTGTCGGTGCTGTATCAGAAAAAGGGCATGATCCCCGAGGCCGAGGCCGAAGGAAACAAGGCAAGGATTTTGGGATGGAAGCAGCAGTTGAAGAAGAGCGGTCCTTAGTCGTTGGTCTTTGGTCGTTGGCCCCAAACCAGCCGCGTTCTGCTGCCCTACGGCTCCGGGTAGGTGTCAGCGTTAGTCCAAGATGGCCAACGACTAACGACCAACGACTAAAGTTCGTATTTCTTCATCAAATGCCGGAACGAGCGGTAGGAAATCTTCAGCAAGTCCGCTGCCCGGGTCTGAACGCCGTTCGACTGGGCTAGCGCGCTCAGCAGCAGCGAGCGCTCGATGTCCGCGACATACTTCTCCATGTCGAGCCCCTCGGGCAGTGCCGATCCTGGCGAGATGGTAACCACCCCGCCCGCTCCCACTCCCGCCGCCGCCGCTCGCGCCTTGGGCCGCTCTGCCGGCAGTTCCACCCGGAGTTCTTCGCCCGCCTCGAGAGCTACCGCCCGCTCAATGGTGTTTTCCAGTTGCCGCACGTTGCCCGGCCAGTCATAGCCGCACAGCGCTTCCAGCGACCGCGGATTCGCCCGCAGAATGCTCTTCCCTGCCGCAGGCGCGTACTTCTTCAGGAAATGGTTCACCAGCAGCGGAATGTCCTCGCGGCGATCGCGCAGCGGCGGCACCAGGACCGGAATCACGCTCAGCCGGTAATACAGGTCTTCACGAAAGGTCTCTTCCGCCACTTGTTTGTCGAGATCGCGGTTGGTCGCGGCGATCACCCGCACGTCGATCGCAATCTCGTTGGTCCCGCCCACCGGCCGCACCGAACGCTCCTGCAGTACGCGCAGCAGCTTGACCTGCATGGTCAGGGTCATCTCGCTGATCTCATCCAGGAAGATCGTCCCCTGGTCCGCCACCTCAAACAGCCCGCGCTTGTTCTGATTGGCGCCGGTGAATGCACCCTTGACATAGCCAAATAACTCGCTCTCCAGCAGCGTCTCCGGAAAAGCTCCGCAGTTGATGGAAACGAACGGCTCGGCCGCGCGTGGCGAGCATACATGCACCGCGCGGGCCACCAGTTCCTTGCCCGTGCCGCTCTCGCCATAAATCAAGACCGTGCTTTGCGTGGAGGCCACAGTGCGTACCGTCTGCTTCAGCTTCTCCATGGCCGGGCTCGCGCCCACAATGTTGTCCAGCGAATTGCGCGTAGCGGCATCGCGCTTGAAAGCAAAGTTCTGGCGGCTGAGGACCACCTTCTCCAGCGCCCGGTTGATGGCAATCTTGATCTCATCCACCAACCCCGGAGACTTCCGGATGTAGTCCGTCGCTCCTCCCGCCTTCACCGCCTGCACCGCGGCCTCGTAATCATCCACCGCGGTGATCAGGATGACCGCCGAGTCCGGCGAAACCTGGTGCGCATAACGCAGCACCTCGATGCCGTTGGTGTTCGGCATCTTGATATCCGTCACCACCACGTCATACAGCGCGCCCTCAAGCTTCTTCTTCGCCGCCTCGCCCGAGTTCACGGTCTCAACCTTGTGTCCTTCGCGCCGCAAGGCGATGTCCAGCATTTCGCAGATCGAGCGCTCGTCGTCGCACACCAGGATGTTACCCATGCGCTCTCCCTTCCGTGGCTAGCGCAACCGCCGCGCTCTCCACTGCTGGGGACTGCCGCGTCGCGCGGCTTGCGCCCCGGTTTTCCGCCACTCCCAGGCGCCGCAGCCGCAGCACAAACACGCTGCCCTGCCCTGGTTTGGAGCGCGCCCACACCTTGCCCTCGTGGGCCTGCACAATCTGGTACACGATCGCCAGCCCCAGCCCGGTTCCTCCCTCAAAATTCGACTGGAAAGGCTCAAACACCTTCTCAATGATCTGCGGGCTCATGCCCGGGCCGGTATCGGCAAAATTGATCTGCCAGTCGTCCCCCACGGCCTCCAGGGAAATGCTGAGGGTGCCCCCTTCGCGCATGGCCCGCACCGCGTTTTCGCAGAAGTTCCAGAAAACCTGTTTGATCTTGTCTCCGTCGGCCAGGGTAAGGGCTTCCCGCACGCTGTACCGCCGCTCAATCCTTATCCCCGTGCTCTGCGCGACCAGCCGGTGCTCCAGTAAGGTCAAGGTGTCTTCCAGCAGCGGCAGCAGGTCCACCTTGGCGAACTGGTATTGCTTGCCCCGCGAATACGCCAGAAAATCGGTGATGATGCTGTTCAGCCGGTCCGACTCCCGGGTCACAATCTGTAAGAGCTGCCGGTGTTCGTCACTCAGATCGGGAACTTCCGACAGCATGCTCACTGACCCGGCAATCGACGTCAAAGGATTGCGGATTTCATGCGCGATCGCCGCCGCCAGACGTCCCACCGCCGCCAGACGGTCCTGCATGCGCACTTCCCGCTCCAGCCGCCGGATCTCCGTCAGATCATCGAGGGTGTACACGTAGCCCAGGGTTCCGCGCTCCGGCACGGTCAGCGCCGAAACCATGACCCGGAAGGTCTTGCGATAGCTGTTGCGGGCGACGAGTCGCACCTCGCCATGCGCCCGCTCCGCTCCTACCTGGGGCAGCGGATCGAGGAAGAGCTGGTGGACCGGCTGGTCCCGCAGTTCGTTTTCCGGGCGTTCCAGCAGTTTCTGCGCAGCCGTGTTGACCAGCGTGATGTGTCCGTCCAGTCCAGTGGTGATCAACCCGCCGCTGATGGCTTGAATAATGTTCTGGTGCAGTGCCTGCAGGTTCTCCAGCGCTCCGCTGGTGTCTTTCAGCTTCACATCGACCTGGCGCAACTTGGAAACCAGCAGTCCGGTCAGAGAAGCCACCGCCACGTAAGCAAACAGATTGACCAGGATGATCGCCTGCAGCGCTCCCCATCCCGGGTGGGTGGTCGAGAACGATGGCACGACCCCGAAGTAGGTCAGTTCCAGAACCGTTCCATACAACAGGAAGGCCAGTGCCGCCGCCAGGTAGGCCCACGCCCGCGGCAGCAGGATGCAGGCCACAATGATGACCAGCGGGTAGAGGAAGTTCAGCGAGCTATCCACGCCCCCTGTGATGTACACCACCAGCGTCACCAGTAACAGGTCCGTGAGCACCTGCAACAGCGACTGGATACGGTATTCCTCCCAGAAGGAAAGCAGTAGAACGTAGAAAACCGAGATCGTGTACCACAGCAGGATGGTGCTGACAAACAGCCCCAGCGGCAGGCTGCTGGCGGTGAAACGCGCCACCGCCAGCTCAATTCCCAGCAGAAACGTCAGGATGATGATGCGGACCTTGACCAGCCACGCCAGCCACTGCCGATCATCGAACATGGAATGCATTTGTGTTCCTGGTAGCTGGCGGCTGGTGGTCGCTAGCTGGAAAACCTGGTCCTGGCCAAGCTACCAGCAACCTGCCACCAGCCACCCTTCTTGCGCTTATCCAGCCAGCTTGGCGATCATGGCGAACAGCGGCATGTACAGCGAAATCACGATGCCGCCGATCATGACGCCCAACAACCCGATGATGATCGGTTCCAGCATGGCCAGCATGTCTTTGGTGGCCGAGTCCACTTCGTCCTCGTAGAAGTCCGCGATCTTCTGCAGCATGGCGTCCATGGCGCCGGTGGCTTCACCCACGCCGATCATCTGCGTCACCATGTTGGGAAACACTCCCGATTCCCGCAGCGGATCCACGATGGTGCGGCCCTCTTCAATGGCCTTGCGCACCTTCATCAGCGCTTCTTCCAGCACCGCGTTGCCGGAAGTCTTCGCCGTGATGCTGAGACCTTCCAGAATCGGTACACCCGAGGTGATCAGGGTGCCCAGGGTTCGAGTGAACCGCGCTACCGCGATTTTGCGCAGCAGAACACCCAGGATCGGCAGCTTCAGCATCATCCAATCGAGGTAGTAACGGCCCCTGGGATCTTTGCGGATCTGCCTGATGCCGAAGAACACTCCGAACACGCCCACGATGAAGAACCACCAGAACTGGCTCACGAAGGCGCTCAGCCCCATCACCACGCGGGTGGGCAGCGGCAGCGCCACACCCAGGCCGATGAACAGGTTCGCGAAAATCGGCACCACCCACTTGAGCAGCGCGCCTACGATCAGGAAGGCCAGCGAGACCACGGAAACCGGGTAGATCAACGCCGACTTCACCGCCGCGCGCAGTTTGACCGCCTTTTCCACGTAGACGGCCAGGCGCTGCAGGATGATGTCGAGAATACCGCCGGTTTCGCCCGCATCCATCATGTTGGTGGTCAGGTCGTCAAACACTTTGGGGTGCTGCCGCATGGCATTGGCCAGGGTGGCGCCGCCTTCCACCGTGGTTCGTACTCCCGTCAGCGTCTTCTGGAACGCCGGGTTCTCCTGGTTGGCCGCCAGGATCTCCAGACACTGCACCAGCGGCAGACCGGCGTCGATCATCACCGAGAACTGGCGGAAGAAGATCGCGATCTCCTTGGTCTTTACCTTGCCGGTGCCAAAAGTGGGCATGGCGAATTCCTTGCCCTTTTGGCGGATCGCCCCCGCTGTAATGTGCTCACGGCGCAGTTGCGTGGCCAACATCTGTTTGCTGGGTGCCGTCCGTTCGCCGCTGACTTTCTCACCGCCTGCATTCTTGCCCGAAAACGTGAAAACTGGCATGGTAACCCTCTCCTTGCTACGCTACTTTCGTTCCGGAACGCCGGCTCGTGCGCGCTCCGGACCCCCACTTCCCTGTGTCCGCCCCATCCTGCGCGGGCCGGACGATTCCTCTCGCGCCCCTCAGCGCTTTCCGGGCGCCGCAGCTCTTGCCATCCCCGCAGGCTGGTTGCGATTCAGCAGGCCTGCGCCGCGGGCAATCATTTCGTTCAGTTCGTCCTGGTTGCTGGAGCGTGCCATCGCCGTTTCCAGGTTGATCTGCTTCTGGAAATAGGCCGTGGCCAGCGCCTGGTTGAACGTCTGCATCCCGAACTTTTCCTGGCCGGACTGCATGGCCGAGTAGATCTGGTGGATCTTGTCTTCGCGAATCAGGTTGCGGATGGCCGCATTGGGCACCATGATCTCCATGCACATGGCCCGCCCTTTGTTGTCCGCTTTGGGCAGCAGGCTTTGGCACATGATGCCTTCCAGCACCAGCGACAACTGCGCCCGAATCTGCGGTTGCTGGTGCGCCGGAAACACGTCAATGATTCGGTTGATGGTGGATGACGCGGTGTTGGTGTGCAGCGTGCCGAATGTCAGGTGGCCGGTTTCGGCGATACGCAGCGCCGACTCGATGGTCTCCAGGTCGCGCATTTCGCCGATCAGCACCACGTCCGGGTCTTCGCGGAGCGCGGCCCGCAACGCGTCCGAGAAACTCTTGGTGTCGGCGTGCAGCTCGCGCTGGTTCACCACGCAATTCTTGTTCATGTGCACGAACTCGATCGGGTCCTCAATGGTGAGGATGTGGTCGTGCCGCTCGCTGTTGATCTTGTCGATCATGGCCGCCAGCGTGGTGGACTTGCCCGACCCCGTGGGTCCGGTGACCAGCACCAGCCCGCGCGGCTTGTCGCACAGTTTGCTCACTACGGCCGGCAGGCCAAGCTGGTTGAACGACTTGATCTCAAAAGGAATCAAGCGGAACACGGCTGCGGTAGCGCCGCGCTGGTTGAAGGTATTGGCACGGAAGCGGGCCAGGCCCTTCAAGCCGAAGGAAAAGTCCAGTTCGAAATTTTCTTCGAAGCGGTGCTTCTGCGAGTCGGTCATCACGCTGTAGGCCAGCTGCTTGGTTTCGGCCGGCGTCAACTGCGGCAGGTCCAGCGGCACCAGGTGTCCGTGCACCCGGATCTGCGGCGGCGAGTTGGTGGTGATGTGGAGATCGCTGCCGCTCATCTCCAGCATTCGCTTCAAGAGATCGCTTAACGAGAGCGCCATAGTGTTCTCTTCCCTTTCCTCTTCCCCTAAACCTAGTGAATGGTCTCGCGGGCCACTTCTTCCAGCGTGGTCATGCCCGCGGCTACCTTGATCAACCCGCTCCGGCGCAGCGTGATCATCCCCCGCTCAATGGCCTTCTTCTTCAGTTCCACCGCCGAGGCCCCCACCAGCACCAGTTCCTTGATCTCATCGTCTACTTCCATCACTTCGTACAAGCCGGTGCGGCCTTTGTACCCGGTGTTGTTGCAGGTGCCGCAACCCTTGCCTTTCTGGATCTTCACCGTCTTGGCTTCTTCCGGCGCGTAGCCTTCCTCGATCAGCGCCTGCACCGGCATGTCCACCACTTCGGTGCACTCCTTGCAAATGCGCCGTACCAGCCGCTGCGCGCAGATCAGGTGGACCGAAGTCGCCACTAGGAAGGGCTCGATGCCCATGTTCATGAGTCGCGTGATGGTCTCCGGCGCGCCGTTGGTGTGCAGCGTCGAGAGAACCAGGTGGCCGGTGAGTGCCGCTTTGATGGCGATCTCCGCCGTCTCGAAGTCGCGGATCTCGCCTACCAGGATGATGTTCGGGTCCTGCCGCAGGAAGGCGCGCAGCGCAGCCGCGAAGTTCAACCCGATCTGCTCCTTCATCTGCACCTGGTTCACACCAGCCAATTGGAATTCGACCGGGTCTTCCGCCGTCATGATGTTCGTATCCGGAGTGTTCAGCCGCGAAATCGAGGAGTACAGCGTGTTGGTCTTACCCGACCCCGTCGGCCCCGTCACCAGCACCATCCCGTACGGCTTCAAGATTGCCTTCTCGAACTTGACCAGCGACTCCGGCTCGAAACCCAGCTTGGTCATGTCCAACCGCAGGTTTTCCTTGTCCAGCAGCCGGAGCACGATCTTTTCTCCCCACAGCGTGGGCAGCGTGCTGACGCGGAAGTCGAGCTGCTTCTTGCGTCCGCCGATGTTCATCTTCAGCATGATGCGGCCGTCTTGCGGCAGGCGCTTTTCGCTGATGTCCAGCTTCGACATGATCTTCACGCGCGAAGTGATCGCGTCCTTCAGCTTCAGCGGCGGCGACATGATGGACTGCAGCACACCGTCAATGCGGAAGCGTACCCGGAACTCTTTCTCGTACGGTTCCATGTGGATGTCGCTCGCGCCTCGCTTCACCGCGTCTGTCAGCACCAGGTTCACCAGTTTTACGATCGGAGCTTCATCGGCCGCCTTTTCCAGGTCGGCCAGCTCCATTTCCGTCTCTTCCGACTGCAATTCGACGTCGGCGTCCCCCAGGTCCGACATCGACTGCATCACCTGCTCAAGGTCTTCCTCGTTGCTGGTGCCGTACGCCTTCTCGATTCCCGCGATAATCGAGCTTTCCGACGCCACCACCGGCTCGATGTTGAAGCCGGTCATGAACTTGATGTCGTCCATGGCGAACACGTTCGTGGGGTCCACCATGGCGATGGTCAGCGAAGCGCCCACCCGGCTCAACGGCAGAATCTGGTAACGCTTCGCGGTCTCAAACGGAATCAGCTTTACGACCGA
>JAIQET010000085.1 GCA_020073645.1 Terriglobia bacterium
ATCTGGACTATGAAGCTTACGAAGAGATGGCGCTGAAGCAGATGGAGGCGCTGGCGGAGCAGGCCCTGGCGCAGTTCCAGGTGCGGGACGTGGCCATGGTGCATCGGCTGGGGCGGCTGGAGATCGGCGAGACCAGCGTGCTGATCGTGGTGGCGTCGGCGCATCGGGCGGCGGCGTTTGAGGCCTGTCGCTGGCTGATTGATACGCTGAAGCGCACCGTGCCCATCTGGAAGAAGGAGTACTTTGAGGATGGTGCGGTTTGGGTGGACGGCGAGCCTTTTCCAGCGGAGATCCGGCGGGCGGAAGGCAGCCCTGCGGGAGGGCGCGCATCTAAGTGACCAGCCTTCCGATGAGACGTCTCATCTTTTTTCTAGTATTCGTGGCTGCGATGGCGCAGGGTCAGTCCTCCGCGCAGCAACCCGAAACCACCATTACCGTGGATGTGAAGCTGGTGAACGTGTTTGTGACCGTCACCGACGCCCACGGCACGCCGGTCGCCAACCTGAAGAAGGAAAATTTTCAACTGCGGGAAGACGGAAGAGATCAGAAGATCGCGGTGTTCGACCGGGAGTCGGCGCTGCCGCTCTCCATCGTTCTGGCGATTGATACCAGCCTGAGTACGCGCAAGGATCTGCCGCTGGAGCTGGTTTCGGCGCGGCGTTTTACGCATGCCATCCTGCGGCCGGTGGACGCGCTGTCTTTGTACCAGTTCAGTGAAATTGTAAACGAGGTGTCGCCCTTTACCTCTGATCCCAAGGCCATTGACCGCTCTATCGACCGGATTCGGGTGGGATCGGCGACGGCGCTGTATGATGCCCTATTTCTGGGAGCGCAGGCGCTGGAGCCGCGGCAGGGAAGGCGGGTGATGGTGGTCATCACCGATGGCGGCGACACCGTGAGCAAGGTGGACTACAAGGAGGCAGTGCGGGAGGCCCAGCAGGCCGAGGCCATCGTGTACAGCATCATCGTGGTGCC
Organism: Terriglobia bacterium; assembly: GCA_020073645.1. Taxonomy (GTDB): domain Bacteria; phylum Acidobacteriota; class Terriglobia; order Terriglobales; family Acidobacteriaceae; genus JAIQET01. The sequence continues at coordinate 976 of JAIQET010000085.1, forward strand.
GATCGAGGCCAGCGCCGGCCGTGACACCGGCGGGGAGCACGCCCTGATTCAGCTGTCCGAAGACACCGGAGGCAAGTACTTTTACGCGACCTCGGTGCCCGAACTCGACGACGCGTTCAAGAAGATCAGCGACGAACTGCGCACCCAATACCTGCTGGCGTACTATCCGTCGCAGAGGTTGGCGGATTCCGACTTCCGGCGCATCCAGGTGACGATCACCGGGCTACCTGCTGATTCCGATCTTAAGTCGCGCTACCGCACCGGCTATTACACGTCGAAATCGCACTGACAGCACAACCAGGTAGGGTTAGCCGGGGTGAGAGAGACTTAAGGCGCCCTGTTGGGTTGACACGAAAGACTAAAATGTCAGGACTATCGCGGACAACCAGCTACCGGAGCCCTCAGAGGTTGCCCTCTGCATTCAGGAGCTGGCTTGAAGATTCGTCCCGCCGTGGTAGTTTCTGCGAATTGTGGTTTAGATGTGACCCTGAAAGGTAGGTGGAAGATGTCGTCTCCATTAGGTCCTGGGAAGGTCGCGAAGCGCGCGCACTGGAAGTTGGTGCTACTGACCTGCATGATGGCGGCGGGACTGGTTTCCGCTGGCTTGGCTCAGACCACGATTTCGACCGGAAGCATTCAAGGCACGGTGCTGGACCCGAGCAACGCGGCGGTGAGCGGAGCCAAGGTGACGATCACCAACCCCGGCACGGGGCAGGTGGTCACGACGGCGACTACTTCTGCCGGAACCTACACGTCGGGCGCGCTGATTCCGGGGAACTATGTGGTGCGGGTGGAGGCCAAAGGGTTCAAGACGGCGGAGCTCCCACTAACCGTACAGGTCGGGGTGACGAGTGCGGGAAGCGTGCGGCTGCAGATCGGCCAAGCCACCCAAGTCGTGGAAGTCAAGGGCACGCAAGAGCAGGTCAACACCGAGCAGGCGACGGTGCAGGGCGTGCTGACGGCCAGCCAGATTGATACTTTGCCGATCAATGGGCGCAATTTTCTGGACCTGGCGCAGCTTGAGCCGGGGGTGCAGATCCAGGATGGAGGCAATTTCGATCCCACCAAGAACGGTTTTTCTTCGGTCTCGTTCGGTGGGCGTTTCGGCCGGACGGCGCGCATCGAGGTGGACGGTATTGATATCAGTGACGAAACTGTGGGCACCACCACGCAGAATATTCCCCAGGGAGCGATCCAGGAGTTCCAGATTGCACAGTCATCGCTCGACCTTTCGACGGAATTGACTTCTTCGGGCGCAGTCAACGTGGTCACCCGTTCTGGAAGCAATGACTGGCATGGAAACGCTTTCTACTATTTTCGCGACAGCAGCGTGGCCGCGGCCCTTCCGGGAGGAACCAACAGCCCGTTCCAGCGTAACCAGTTCGGCGGGCGGGTAGGCGGGCCGGTCATCAAGGACAGGCTTTTCTTTTTCCTGGATGGCGAGCGAACCAAGCAGGACTTGCAAGCCCCAGTGCTTCCAGGGAATCAGTTTGCCTCGTTGGCGGGAAATTTCAACTCTCCTTTTCGCGAGACTCAGGTGGATGGCCGCCTCGATTACCAGTTCCATGGCTCGGCGCGAATGTTCTACCGCTTCTCTTTCGACCAGAATCGGAGCGTGTCGGCATTCATCCCCAATACCTTCCAGCCGTTTGCCAACAACAACCACGCTCCGGTGCACGTGTTCGGGCTGGATTTCAATACCGGGAGCTACACTCACAGCATTCGTGTCGGCTACACCAAGTTCCGCAACGGGATCACGGACGCGGTGACGGGGACGAACATTTTCAATCCAGCTCCGTTGCTCGAATTGGCGATCGGCAACGATCCTAATTGCCTGAACGCGGGGGAAGACGATTTCTGTTCGGGGCCGAACTTTCTTGCGCCGCAGAGCACGTTCCAAACTGACAAGCAATTCAAGTACGACGGCAGCCGCAGCTACCACGCTCACATCTTCCGTTACGGGTTTGGCTACAACCGCTTGCTGGGCGGCGGCTCGGCGGAATTCCTTGGGATTGCGCCCGCGGTGTCATCAATTTCCGACATCTCGCTCGCGACGGGACCGTTCCCCGGCGGCGCTGCCAATCCGCTGAACTACCCGGCGCAGCAGGTGATCCTGGGGAATGGCCAGGGCTTCTCCTCGGAAAAGCCGGGGTTCGGATTGCCGGGAGGTGGCCTCGGCCCCGACAATCGCATCTCTTGGTACGTGGGCGACAGTTGGAAGATTCGTCCCAACCTGACTTTGAGTGGCGGCGTGCGGTACGTGCGGGACACCGGCCGGACTGACAGCGACCTGGGGCCGATTCCCTGTTCGCAACTGAAGGCAAGCCTGGCGCAAGCCCTGGCGGCGGGCGGCACTCCTTGTACCGGCAATATTTTGGATCTGTTTGGACCGGGGCTGGGGAACCGGGTGCGGCAACCCAGCAGTAACTTTGCTCCGCAACTCGGGTTCGCCTGGGACCCGTCCGGCCATGGCAAAACCGTGGTCCGCGGCGGCGTCGGACTGTTTTATGAGAATTCCGTCTGGAACAACAACCTGTTTAACCGTCCAGGCAGGTTGCAGCAAGGCTTGTTCCTGGCGCAACAGTCCGCGTGTTCCAACGGCAACGCGGTCCCTTTCACGCTGCCAGACGGAACTCCGGTCAATCCCCAATTCTGTAATCAGCCGATCGGCACGGTGGAGAGCGCGATCGCCGCGCTGCAGGCACAGTACCAGGCGGCCACGCTGGCCGTGGGACCGGCGGTGAACAGCGTGTTCATCGGCAACACGCTCACGGCGGGAACCGATATTACGGGCACCAACCTGTTCGCGCCCGATTACAAGACCCCGCGCTCGGTACAGATGAATATCGGGCTGCAGCATGAATTCCGGCGCGGCACGGTTCTCACCGTGGATTACGTACGCAATGTTGCGACTCACGCCCTGTTAAGTGTGGATGTGAATCATGTCGGGGACGCGCGCTTCCTGGACACCAATGCCGCGCTGGCGGCGATCAACGCCACCATCGCCAACAATCAAGGGACGGCAGGGGTTTGCGGCCCCGCAATTGCCGTCGGCGGCAGTTCGCAAGCCGCGGTCAACTGTTACCTCGCCCACTTCAACTTCGTCGATATCCACGGCATGGCCGATCCGTTGGCCGGCACCATCAGCGACTTCGCGCAGTTCGGGCTGGACTCAGGCAATTCCGTCTGTGGCGGATTTCCATGTTCCTCGCAAGCGCTCCCGGCGGCGGCTTTTCCCGGGAAAAACAAGAATCTGGGTGCCAATCAAATGCTTTTCCCGATCGGCCGCTCGGTCTACAGCGGTTTGCAGTTCTCGCTGAAGCAGAATGTTGACCACCCCATCCGCGGTGTCAAGAGCATGAACCTGCAGGTTTCCTACGCGTTGTCAAAATACATAGCGACCGCGCAGGATACCGACTTTATCAACTTCGCCGAGGATAACAACTTTCCCACGCGCTTTATCGGACCCAACGGGCTGGACCGCAGGAACCAGTTCTCCTTTGGAGGCACGATGAGCCTGCCCGCATCATTCCAGCTGAGCTTCATTGGTCACCTCTACAGTCCGTTGCCGTTGGATCTGCGGTTGCCAACCACTGGACTGCCGGGCGGAATTTTCGTCACCGACGTGACCGGAGACGGGACTGGGGATGGGACGGCGGCTTCCAACGGTGGCGTCGGCGACCTCATTCCAGGTACCAAGCTCGGCGGTGCCGGCGGCTACTCGTCTGGAGGTGACATCAACAAACTGATCGACACCTACAACAGCTTTTATGCTGGGCAACCGACCCCTGCAGGTGGGGCCCTGATTCACGCTGGCGTGGTTAGTCAGGCGCAATTGGTGGCGCTCGGCGGGGTGCAACAACTACTTCAGAATGCGCCGAATGGGCAAGTGGGTTTGGGATGGGTGCGCAGCATGGACCTGAAGGTGAGTTGGTCTTACAAGATTCGCGAAAGCCTGACCGTCGAACCCATGGTGGCGTTCTTCAATGTCTTCAATCTGGCGAACTTCGACTCCCCCGTCAATCACTTGAGTGGAATCCTTGACGGGAGCGTGGGTTCAGCCAATGGCACCACCGCGGCCCAGCGTTCCCAGGGCAACACCCGCATTGGGCTCGGAACCGGCGTCTTCGGCCTGGGCGCTCCTCGCCAGTTGGAGTTTGGCCTGCAATTCAGCTTTTAGACGAGGACAGTTCGACGCCCGAACGGCTGGCCACAGGAGCGGATGGATGCGAAGTGGGGGCAGTCCCCCTACGGGGCCAGTTGGCTGCGCAGGTGCTTGGAAAGCTTCTCGATGCGCTTGAGCTTCTCCAGAGTGTCCTTGGGCAGCAGGCCACGATTGACATAATCGATGTCGGGCTGCAGCGACTGGGAGAGTTCGAGCAGTTCCTTGGCATCGCGCTGCAATTGCACGGGATCCACTGCCTTCTGCGTGGGCATCGCGGTCGTACGCACAGGGAAGTGAGGCACGGCTGCCGCAGACTCCGCAGGCTGCGGAGGTTGCGGCCAGGAGAACTGCCTCTTTTGGTTTTGGGCGTGGGCTGGCAGGCAAACAATCCATGACAGAAGAAAAAGACACAGGGCGGTGAGCTTCACGGTAGACCTCCACAAGTGAGGTGGCCGGATTGTATCGCTGTTTTGTTGAGATGACCTGGAATTCTTGAGGGGATTGCAGGAAGTGGTGCCGGGGCTTAAGGGCCCAGACAGTTGTGAAAAACCGTTCCGCAGGTGGCGTGTAGAATGCCGTTTATGCCTTTTCATGGTCAGGGAACGCCCGGTTCGCAGCGCAAAGCAAGGTCGGTTCCTCCGGAGGAAACCTCGGAGGAAGCGGCTTATTTGAAGGCTTTGGGAGAAAAGCAAAAGCCCGTGAACATCAAGCTGGCCCACGGCGAAGTGGTGCGGGGCTGGATTGAGTATTACGACAAGAATATGGTGCGGCTGACGCGCGAGGGCCAGCCTAACCTTTTCATCTTCAAGCACGAGATCATGTACATTGCAGAAGACAAAAAGTAGCGAGTAGTGAGTAGCGAGCAGCCAGCCTGAATGCCTTGGGCCTCGCTGCTCGCTACTCACTACTCGCTTACTCGCTACTCATGCCTGATCACTCCACCGAGTTCCTGCCCACCATGACGGAGATTGCCCGCGAAGCGGGGGCGCTGGTGATGGAGTATTTTCACCAGCGGGTGAAAGTCGAGTACAAGGGTGAAGTGGATCTGGTCACGGTGGCGGACCGGAGATCGGAGGCGCTCATCCTGGAGCGGATTCGCGGGCGCTGGCCTTCGCACGACATCCTGGGTGAAGAGGGTGGCCTGCACGACCAGGGCAGCGATTATCGCTGGTACGTGGACCCGCTGGATGGGACGACCAACTTCGCGCACGGGTTTCCGGTTTTTTGCATTTCGCTGGCGCTGGAATACAAGGGCCGGCGCGTCGCTGGTGTGATTTACGATCCCACGCGGGACGAGTTGTTCGCCGCCGAGCAGGGAAGCGGAGCTTACCTGAATCAGCAGCGGATTCAGGTCTCGAAGACTGCGAACCTGGCGGAGTCCCTGGTGGCGACAGGCTTTCCCAGTCACAAGCGGCACAAGAATCCCAACATCTTTTTTTATCATCAGATCACGCTGCGAACGCATGGCGTGCGGCGGGCGGGTTCGGCGGCACTGGACCTGTGCTGTGTGGCTTGCGGAAGGTTCGACGCCTTCTGGGAATTTAATCTGAACCCGTGGGATACGGCGGCGGGTGTGCTGCTGGTCGAGGAAGCAGGGGGACGGGTGAGCGACTTCCGCGGCGGCCCGTTTCAGATCAGCAGCCGGGAGACGCTGGCGTCCAACGGGCTGGTGCACCAGGCCATGCTGGCGGAGTTTGAGGCTATCTTCAGCGGACGCAGGTTGGAAGAGTTGCCCGATCCGCGGACATACAGAAGCTAGGCTCCAGGATCTGGGCTTTAGGCTCTAGGTTCGGCGGGGGTCGTCTTATGCAGCGAGTGCGGTCCTTCGCGTTAATAACGATAATGGTCGCGTGGAGCGCGGCTTGCTTCACGCAGGCAGCCAACCCCGCCGTGGATGCGGCGTACCAGCAGTCCTTCGAGAAATGGAAAGCGGACCTGGTGGAAGACCTGAAGGAGAATTGGCTGCCGCTGGCCGGACTGTTCTGGCTGAAGCCCGGGGCTAACAGTTTTGGTACCGATGCAAAGAATTCGATCGTGCTTCCTGAACATTCGGCTCCGGCCCAGGCGGGCGAGTTTGATTTGCAGGGCAACGAAGTGACGGTAAAGTTTTCGGCCGGGAGCGCGGCGAAGATCGACGGCAAGCCGGCAACGACTGCCAAGCTGCAGCCGGACACCTCGGGCAAGCCTACTGTGATTGAGCTGGGAAAGTTACGGATGCATGTGATTCAGCGCGGGCAGCGCATCGGCATTCGGGTGAAGGACCTCGACGGCCCGGCGGTGCGGAATTATCGCGGGCCGATTTTCTATCCGCTCAGTACGGCGTACCGGATCACGGCGAAATGGGAGCCGTCGGACGGAAAGAAGATGGTAGACGTGCCCAACGTGCTGGGAGATGTGACGCCGACACCGGTGGCGGGCGAAGCGCGGTTCAAGATCAATGGACAGGACGTGAGCTTGTCGGCGCTGGGCGGCGATCCGAAAGAGGGGCTGTTTTTCATTTTCAAGGATCTGACGAGCAAGACGGGAACCTATCCTCCGGGGCGATTCCTGCAGACCGGGCCGGTGGTGAACAACACGGTCGAGCTGGATTTTAACGAGGCCTACAATCCGCCGTGCGCGGTGACGCCTTATGCGACCTGCCCGCTGCCGCCCAAGCAGAACCAGCTGGCGGTGGCCATTCCGGCGGGAGAGAAGTACGACCGCAAGGCAGGGCATCACTGATCTCAGCAGTTCTCAGATCCGGTTCTCGGTTCTCAGTTGGGCGGTACAATAACAAGGTGGGCTGGGGACTTTCGAAGGTTAACTCGTGATCAATTCGTTATTGGAGCGCAAAATCGAAAAACGCCCGGCGCAAGTGCGGTTGCACGGGCGGATTCTGTTTTTGACAGAGGACCCGGAGCTGATCCGGCGGCAACTGGCGGGCGAAGACCTGCCCTGGGATACCAGGAATCCTGCCAATAATCCCAAGCTGCGCGATGACATCTCGACCGATGAAATTACGCCGGCGCATCTTTGTTTTTACTTTGATCAGACTTTGGGAGAGATTCCTTACGCTGGATTGAGGTGCGGCGCTGAGACTCCGATCAAGCGCGGTGATGTGAAGCGCGGCGGCTTCGTGGCGGCGGTGAGCGGCAAGCGGCGGGGCAAGGGTTCGAGCCGCGAGCAATCTCCCTACGCCGAGATGTGTGCGGGGATCAAGGTCGTGATCGCTGAGAACATCGAACGCATCTACAAGCAGAATTGCCAGAACCTGGGCGTACTGACCTCGACGAACTTTGATCTGATCGATCGCATTCGCGCGGGAGAAGAGATTCCGCTTTCCGAGTTCACGCAAGGCGAGGATGAGATTACGCGGCAGGTCATCGAGCACGGTGGACTGTTTCCCTTCAATGTGGCGCGCATGCAGGGGAAGGTGTTCTTGCCGCCGATCAAAACCCAACGGCGTGCGATGACGCTGGCGGAGAAGATTTTTGCCCGCCACATGGTGACGGCGGACGGCAAGGTGGGAGTGGAGGCGGTCAAACCCGGCGACAGCGGCTTCACCCGTGTGGACTTGCGCTTCAGCCACGAGTACGTCACGCCTATGGCGGCCATCTTTTACGAGCAGAACGTGGGCAAAGATGTGCCGGTCAACGACGCTTCCAGCATCCGCTTCTTCCGCGATCATCTGACCTTCCTGGATGAGGTGATTTCCGAAGAAAAGAAGAAGATGGGGCTGCTCGATTTGGCCACTCAGCTCAAGCTGAAGCAGCAAGACTTCGCTAAGGCGCAGGGGATCAAGCTGCACGGAGAACTCAAAGACCGTAAGGGCTCTGAGGGCATTTGCCATTCGGTGATGCTGGAGTCGTACGCGCTGCCCGGCCAGGTGAATGTGGGGTCGGACTCGCACACGCCGCATGTGGGCGCGATCGGGTGCATCGCCTTCGGCATTGGCACAACCGACGTGTTCAATTCCTGGATCACGAAAGACGTGCGGGTGAAGGTGCCGGAGTCGGTGAAGGTCGTTGTCCGTGGCAATCGCCGGCCAAACGTCACGGCGAAGGACTTCATCCTGCAGATTCTGGCGCTGGACTACGTGCGCAGCGGCAAGGCGCTGGCTAAGGTGATGGAGTACTCCGGCGAGGCGATCGAGGAACTCAGCGTGGACGAGCGTGCCACCATGACCAACATGGCGGCCGAGATCGGCGGATTCACCGGGATTGTCGCGCCAGACAAGAAGGCAGTGGAGTTCCTGGTGGAGCGGCGGGGCATGGATCGCCGGCAAGTGGAAGCCATGATGGACGGCCTGTACAGTGATTCCGATGCCCAGTACGCAAATGTGATTGAGCTGGACGCGGCGGAGATCGCGCCGATGGTGGCCACGCCTGGTGATCCGGGCAATGGCAAGTTCATCCGCGAGCTGAATACGCCGGTGCCGGTCGAGTTGGCCTACGGCGGCACCTGCACCGCGGGCAAGAATGAAGACATGGATATGTACGCCCGCGTGCTGGCGGATGCTTTGAAGCACGGCAAGCGGGTGGCGGACTCGGTGAAGTTTTACATCCAGTTCGGATCGCAGGAGACGCGCGAGTACTGCCTGCGCAAGGGATATCTCGACGTTTTCCAGAAGGCTGGGGCGCACGTCATCGAGCCCAGCTGTGGGGCCTGCATCAATGCGGGGCCGGGGGTTTCGACGCGCCCGGACCAGGTGGTAATCAGCGCGCAGAACCGCAACTTTCCTGGCCGCAGCGGGCCGGGACAGATGTACCTGGCGTCCCCGCTGACTGTGGCGGCGAGCGCTGTGGCGGGATACATTGTGGAGTATCAACCGAGCGAGGAGCGGGAGTTGGTGGGGGCGTAAGCTGCGAGGTGGCTGATGAGGATAGTGCCGTGGCGCGCCGGATTCTTCGCTCCGCTCAGGATAACGCCATCAGAAGAACGAGTTGGTGCTGCGGCGCTGTACCGCCGACCGGCATTCTTGTTAAAATGTGCAGTTCTCAAGAGTTCCGCCTAATTTCAGGAGACAAAGAACAATATGGCTTATGTGATTGCAGAACCTTGCATCGGGACCAAGGACACGGCCTGCGTGGACGCCTGCCCGGTGGATTGCATCCATCCCAAGAAGGATGAAGAGGCCCACGCCACCGAGGAAATGCTCTACATTGACCCCGTCGAGTGCATCGATTGCGGCGCGTGCGTGCCGGTGTGCCCGGTGTCGGCGATTTTCGCGCTCGACGATCTGCCGGAAAAGTGGAAACACTTCACCGAACGCAACGCGGCATACTACGGGCGGTAGCCCGGGCAGAGAGTTTCTGGAAGGGCGCACACCTGCGTCGCGGGTGTGCGCTTTTTGTTTGACTCCACCCGGGAAACTGGCGAATCGCCGGGCGGCCTACTCCGTTTTCTCGGGGATCATCTCGGCGCAATAGGTACACAGGTTACGCTTCGCAAAGATCTCCCGCTCGTCGAAGCGAATGAGTTCCCCACAAGCCGGGCATTTGCGGTTTTCAGCGCGCGCCAGCCGGTTCCACTCCCGTTCTTCTTCCGGAACAGTCTGCATGGTGCGATATTTTACCGCGGATTGGGCCGCGCCACTAGCCTGAGGAGGCGTGCTTTCCATCTCCCCACCCCTCCATTACAATCGGAGATTAACCCTGCTGGATTTCCATGGCGCTGAAGGAGTCGGAAGCGATTGTCCTGCGCACCTATCCCTTGCGGGAGGCCGACCTGCTGGTCACGCTGTTCACGCGCCTGGAAGGCAAGGTACGCGGGGTGGCGCGGTCGGCGAAGAAATCCAAGCGGCGGTTTGGTGGGGCGCTGGAGCCGCTGACCTACGTTCGGGCCTACTACGAAGACCGGGAGCGGCAGGAACTGGCGCGGCTGGATTCCTGTGAAGTGCTGGAGTCGCCGCTGGCCACCGAGGTCAGCTATCCGCGGGCGGTTGCCTTGGGGCATGTGGCCGAATTGCTGGACGAGTTGCTGCCGGACCGCGAGGCCAACGACACCGTTTTTCGCCTTGCGCTTTCCGTGCTGGCCGGGTTGCGCGGACCCGATGTGTGGATGCCTGTCACCTACTTTGAGCTGTGGATGACGCGGCTGATGGGGTATCTGCCAGAGCTTTCCGAGTGCATGGTTTGCGGCCGGACGTTGAACGGAAGCCGGGCCTACTTTCATGCGCTGGCCGATGGGCTGATGTGCCCGGAGGACAAACGGCTGGCGTCGTCGGAAATTTCGGCGGAATCGCGAGCGCTGGCGGCGCAAATGTTTCGCAGGCCGGTAGAGAGTTTCGCAGGAGAGTCATGGCCAAGACAGCGCGGCTCGGACTTGCGAAAGTTTCTGATACAGACGCTGCAGCGGCACATTGAGAAGAAGTTGGTGACCGCGGGGATGCTGGAGAAAATCGGCACTTAGGCCCATCACCGTTGGGTACGCGTCAACCGATCAAACCAGCTCAATCACCACCCGGTGGCCAACCAGGGCTGCGGCCCGCTGCAGGCTGGACAGCGTGATATCGCGCTTGGGGTCGAGAATGCGATCGACCTGGGAGCGGCTGGTCCTGAGCAAAGTGGCCATGCGGGCCTTGGAAATCTTTTTCTTTTTCATGGCCTTCGCGAGCTGCCACGCTACCACTTCTTTGACGGCCTGCGCTTGTGCTTCCTCGAAGATATTCTCCTTCTTCAGAAAGTCGTCAATACTCGACCCCAGATGTTTCTTGCTCATTGTGCAATCTCCTTCTGGCGCTTGCGGGCCAACGCCAAGTCATCTTGCGGTGTGGTTCGCGTTTTCTTAATAAACCCGTGCAGGGCCACGAGGTGGTCCTGGTAAAGGCAAATCAATACGCGGGCGGCGCGATTTCCCGGCAGGTCGGTTCGCACTTCCCACAAGCCCTTTCCCATCGGGCGGCACAGAGGCATGCCCACGGGCCAACGCCACTGTGCCCGCAACAGGTCTCTCCCGATCGCATGACGCTCCGCCACTTCCAGTTCTTTCAGCCACTCGCGCACCGGTTCGCTGCCAGTACTGTTGCGGAAGAAGACGAGCGGGATCTTCTGTGGTGCCGGTTCTTTGGCCACGACGCCTTCAGTGTACCATATAAGGTACACGCGCGGCCACAGATGCTTCATGGTCGTGAATGTGCGTGGCGGCTGATTGCTGACGTCTGCTATCTCCTTCCATTACAATCGTTAATCAACCTGTTTGGCTCCCATGGTACTGTGAGCGATCAGAAACGATGGTGTACGTACGGATGCCCAGGCTGAATGCTGGGTGCTCGTCCGAATTCATGAATCCATCCCACTCAAAACGGTTGACGTTTCAGGAACTCATCCTCCGCCTCCAGACTTTCTGGGCTGAGCGGGGATGTGTGTTGCAGCAGCCCTATGACGTCGAAGTCGGCGCCGGCACCATGGCCCCGGAGACCTTTCTGCGCGTGCTCGGGCCTCATCCCTACAAGGTCGCCTACGTGCAGCCTTCGCGCCGGCCCGCCGACGGGCGGTATGGCGAGAATCCCAACCGGCTTTATAAGCACATGCAGTTGCAGGTCATCCTGAAGCCTCCGCCGGAGAATGTGCAGGAGCTTTATCTCGAGTCGCTGGGGGCGATGGGGATTGATTTGCGCCAGCACGACATCAAGTTCGAAGAGGACAACTGGGAGTCGCCAACGCTGGGCGCGTGGGGCATCGGGTGGCAGGTGATGCTCGACGGGCTGGAGATTACGCAGTTTACCTACTTCCAGCAGTGTGGGGGCGTGGACCTGGACCCGATCTCAGCTGAGCTGACCTACGGACTGGAGCGCATTGCGGCCTTCCTGCAGGATGTGGATTCGATTTACGACATTGTGTGGGCGCGCGATCCGGAGAGCGGCCGGGTTACGACCTATGGCGATGTACGGCTGGCGGATGAACTGCAATTCTCGGTGTACAACTTTGAGGCCGCGGACGTGAAAGCCACCTGGGAACACTTCAGGCTGTATGAGGGGGAGTGTCTGAGACTCATCGCAGCGGTTAATGCCGATCTCAGCTCGCTGGCAGCCCATGGGGGAGCTGTAACGCCAGGAACTGCAGAGCTACTTTGGAATCACAGTACAGCAGAGGCTCGGAAGGCACTGCGGGCACCGATTCTTGGGGCTTACGATCTCTGCCTGAAGTGCTCCCATCTTTTCAATATTCTCGATGCGCGCGGCGCCATTTCGGTGACCGAGCGCGTGGGGGTGATCGCGCGAGTGCGGGCGCTGGCGGTGGGGATTGCGAAGGCGTGGGTGGATCAGCAGCGAGAGACCCCCACCGAGTCCGAGGAAGAAGAACCCGCGGGCAAGGGCGGGAAGGCGAAAAAAGAGGTGGCAGTTTCGTAGGCGTCTTTTGTAGCGCCGCCGTCCCGGCGGCTGTCATGGGGGCGTCCCGCCCCCATCTGTGGGGACAGAAGGCTTTACGAGGGATGGCTGGCGTCGCGCAGGCGGGACGCCCGCGCCATACAGTTGTGACGGGGCTCACATTGGGGGATGGGTTAATTCTGGGAGAATAAGGTTTTGGTCTCATGCCTGATTTTCTGCTGGAAATTGGTTGCGAAGAGATCCCGGCGCGCATGATCGACGACGCCTTGCAGCAGTTGGGGCTGCGGGTGGGCGAACTTCTGGCTCGCGAGGGATTGGGTTTGCCTGCTTCAGTCCGGAGTTTCTCCACTCCGCGCCGCCTGAGTCTGATGACCTCCGTCGCGTCCGGGCAGCCCGATGTCGAAGAGCAGGTTCTGGGGCCTTCCGTGAAAGTGGCCTATAAAGATGGTGAGCCCGCCCCCCCGGCCCACGCTTTCGCGAAGAAGGTTGGCCTCAGCTTGGCCGAGGTCAAGAGGGTCACTACGCCCAAGGGCGAATATCTCGCCGCTACACTGAAGAAGAAGGGCCGAACAGCAAGGGAGATCCTGGCCGACTTTCTGCCGAAAGAGATCAACGGGATCTCTTGGCCCAAGAACATGTACTGGCGCAAGCCG
>JAIQET010000115.1 GCA_020073645.1 Terriglobia bacterium
ATAAAGGGTCGTATTTCAAGGACGACTCCCCGATTCCTGGCGAAACCGGTTCATAGTCTCCGACCTATCCTACACATTACTTACCCAAAATCAATGTTAAGCTATAGTAAAGGTTCACGGGGTCTTTCCGTCCCGTTGCTCTTGATCTCCTGCTCGCTGGCGCCGCGCGCCACTCCGAGCACCTCGTAATAGTCGCGTTTTCCGTTGCCGGCCAGAATAGCCTTTCCCAAGCCCTTTCAGATTTTCCCTGGATTTAGTGCTTTGTGTTGCGTGCGACCTTCACCATGGAAGGACGCAGCAGCCGGTCTCTTAACTTGTATCCGCGCTGCAGTTCTTCCAGTACCTGATGATCGTCGGCTTCCGTGGTATCCACCATTTCGATGGCCTGGTGAAGATGCGGGTCAAACGGCTCACCCTTCGCCGGGATGGGACGCAGACCCAGCTTGGCCAGCGCATCTTGCAGTTGTTTATAGATGAGCTCCACTCCACCGCGGAGTTCCGATTCATTCGCGCCCACCTCGAGGGCGCGTTCAAAACTGTCCAGGACGGGCAGCAGGCCCTTGACGGCCTCCGCCAGCGCGTATTCGCGAAATTCCTGCTGCTCCCGGGCGCTGCGCTTGCGGGCGTTCTCAAACTCAGCCTGTAGTCGCGCCAGGCGATCCAGCAAGGCGTCGCGCTCGGCCTTGAGCTTCTCGAGCGCGGCATCGCGAGGCGTCGCGACGCCAGGCTGCGCTGCTGCCGCGGTCGTGCTTGCGGTTGGCGTCTCTTCAGCGCCCTCGTCCGACGCCGGCAGCTCGTGCGCCGCGTCGAGTTCTTGGGGCTCGACTTCCGATTTTCCGTTCGTTCTTCCCATAACGCTTCTCACTCAGATTCGTTCAACAGCTTGTCAAACAGCCGCGCGATGTAGGAGACGGCGGTAATCGCGTGCTGATAGTCCATGCGCGTGGGCCCAATCACGGCCAGCGATCCCATCACTTCCCCGCCCACTCGCGCCGGGGCGCCGATCAGCACGAAGTTACGCATCGAAGGCAGCGCCTGGTCCAGACCAATCACCACGCGCACGGCTTCCTGCTTGGCGTCCAGGTAGGCGCCCAGCAGTTCGACGACTTTTTGCTTCTCCTCCAGCGTCTGCAGCAACTCCTGCAGGCGGTGGCGATCCTGCTCGCTGGCCACCAGGTTGGCGGCGCCTTCCACGAAGACGGTTTGTGCGGTGTCTTCCGCGGCCAGTGCGCCCTGGCGGTAGAGTTGTTCGACCGAAGTCATCAGCCGATCGTATTCGCTGCGCTCCTGTTCCAGGCGGCGGGCGAGTTCGGTGCGCATCGCATCCATGGTCCAGCCGCGAAAATTCTCATTGATGAAGCGCGCCGCGCCATCCAGGTCGGCTTGCGAAAGATCGAGACGCAGTACCCGGTCCCGCACCAGGCCCGAGCGCGTGACCACCACCGCCAGCACCTTCTGCTCGCCCAGCCGCGAGAAGTAAACATGCTCCAGCGCGTTCCTGGGTCCGCCGACCGCTACCGCCACTCCGACGTTATGCGAGATCAGCGACAGCACGTGTGACGTGCGCTCCATGAATTCCTGCACGTCGGCGACCCCGTGCAGCGAATCCTGGATGATGTTCTCGTCCTCATGCGAGAGGTGGGCCTTGCCCGTCAGTTGCTCCACATAATAACGGTAGGCTTCTGAAGTAGGCACCCGTCCCGCCGAAGTGTGCGGCTGTTCCAGAAAGCCGGCATCGGCCAGGTCGGCCATGACGTTGCGGATGGTGGCCGGACTGAGGCCCTCGCGGTTGGCCCGCGCCAGGGTGCGCGACCCCACCGGCTCGCCGCTGGCAATAAAGGTTTCCACGATGGCGGTGAGGATTTCCCGCTCGCGGCCTCCGATGGGCGGCCCGGATTGAATGTTATTCTTCTGTATCACCTTGAAACAGCCTTGGAGGGCGGATTATTCGCTCGGACCCAATCCACTAACACCTTTAGATGCAAAAACTTAGGTTTAGGACGCACCGCGCTCCCCAGCTTGAATTCTAGGAAGGCAAGGTAGGTCTGTCAAGCATTAGCACTCTCGGCTTGGGAGTGCTTGTCCTTGACCAGCTTACGCCCGGCAGAATAGCTTGGGTTTGCTGGACGAGCCATACATAACATGCAACGAAAACCTCATGTCGTGGTGATTGGAGCGGGTTGTTTCGGCGGCTGGACGGCGCTGTCCTTATTACATGCCGGCGCCCGAGTGACTCTGGTCGATGCCTGGGGGCCGGGGAACTCGCGCGCGACTTCCGGGGGCGAGACCCGAATCATCCGCGGCATCTATGGACCGAATTCCCCCTACACCGAGATGACGGCCCGCGCGCTTCCCCTGTGGCGAAAGTACGAGAAAGAATGGAAGCGGCAGATGCTGTTTCGCACCGGCGTGCTGTGGATGGCGTCGAGCGGCGAAGACAGCTTCGAACGTGGCTCGGTGCAGATGCTGCGCAAGGCGAAGCTCAAGTATGACGAACTGCCCGCCCGCGAATTGAAGAAACGCTGGCCGCAGATCAACTTCGAAGGCGTGCAATGGGGAATCTTTGAGCACGATGCCGGTTATCTTTCCGCGCGAATCATTTGCCAGCTGGTAGTGCAGAATTTCATGGCGGCCGGCGGCGAGTACCGGCAGGTGGCGGTGCTGCCCGAGGAACTGGAGTCTGGGTGGAAAGCTCTGTCGCTCGAAGATGGCTCGACCCTCGCCGGTGACCGTTACGTATTTGCCTGCGGCCCGTGGATGGGCAAGCTGTTTCCCAAGACGATTGGGGACCGCATCCGCCCCACCAAGCAGGATGTGTTCTTTTTCGGCGTGCCGTCGGCGGAGTCGCGTCTCGACGACCGCCATCTTCCCATCTGGGCCGAGCACAAGGACCGCTTCCGCTACGGCATTCCCGGCAACCAGGGACGCGGCTTCAAAATCGCCGACGACACCCG
>JAIQET010000009.1 GCA_020073645.1 Terriglobia bacterium
GGAAAGACCACACTGGTCAACCTGATTCCCCGCATCTACGATGCTGCGCCGGAATCCGTGCTGATTGACGGCAAGCCCATCCGGGAATTTCCCCTCGCGTTCCTGCGGCACAACATAGGCTTCGTCCCCCAGGAAACCTTCCTGTTCAGCGAAACCGTGCGCCAGAACATTGCCTTCGGAAAAAAGGAAGCCAGCGAAGATGAGGTCCGCTCCGCCGCCGAGGCCGCCAGCATTGCCGCAGATATCGAAGGCTTCCCCGAGCAATACAAGACCATGGTCGGCGAACGTGGTATCACGCTTTCCGGGGGACAGAAGCAGCGCACCGCAATCGCGCGCGCTATCCTCCGCAACCCGCGCATCCTGATTCTGGACGACGCCCTCTCCAGCGTGGATACCCATACCGAAGACAAGATCCTCAACCACCTGCGCGAGGTCATGCGCGACCGGACGACGATCTTCATTTCGCACCGCGTCTCCACCGTGCGGAACGCGGACCAGATCGCCGTGCTGCACGGCGGACACATCGTCGAACTGGGCACCCACGACGAACTCATCGCCCAGAACGGCTATTACACCGACCTGTATAACAAGCAACTTTTGGAAGAGGAACTGGCCGAGGTGTGATTGCCAATTTCCAATCGCCAATTGTCAATTGCGGGTCACCCCACAAACGCGGTGCAGCTTTGAAGGTTCGGGCGGAGGCACGTCAAGAGTAGCGCCGGCGTCCCGCCGGCAGCCTGCCCTGAGCGGAGTCGAAGGGTGGGAGCATCCCGCCCCCACATCCGCGGGCAAAACAAATTTCCAACATGCGTAGAGTGGTCACTCCCGAATTGCTCGACACCGATTCCGGTACACCTGCCGAGATCGCCGGCTCCCTTGCCGATTTGCGGCTTATCAATCGCTGGTTTGGAGGCGCGGCCACAACGTGTTCGATGATCGAGCTTGTCGCTCGCAAGCTGCAAGCATCTGCGCTCTCCTTTCTGGAGGTAGCCGCAGGATCCGGAGACGTGCCCGAGTTCGTTCGACGCCATCTGCAGAAGCGCGGAGTCCAGTTGCAAACTACTCTGCTCGACCGCGCCCACTCTCATCTGACCAACGGGAAACAGGCCGTGGTCGGCGACGCCCTCGCACTGCCGTTTGGCGATGGCAGCTTTGACCTGGTGGGCTGCGGGCTGTTCGCGCACCATCTGTCCCCAGAGCAACTCAAGGACTTCGTCAGCGAGGCTCTGCGCGTCTGCCGCGTGGCGGTTCTGATCAATGACCTGGTGCGACATCCGCTGCATGTGGCTCTGGTGTATGCCGGCTATCCCTTATATCGCAGCCGTTTGACGCGACATGACGGCCCAGCTTCCGTGCGCGCCGCTTACACTCCGCACGAGATGCAGACCTTGCTTCAGCAGACGAAAGCCGCGCGGGTGGAGATTCAGCGCCATTATCTGTTCCGCATGGGCGCGATCGCCTGGAAGGTTGAGCGTTTGCGGGGCGTCTGAGCCCTGCGGCGAAATCCTGAGCGAAGGATCTCGGAGTAAGGATTTCAGGACAATGTACGACCTGATTGTCATCGGCGGAGGACCAGCGGGCACGTCCGCTGCTATCACCGCAGTGCGCGACGGCGCACGTGTGCTCTTGCTCGAGCGCGGGCGCTTTCCCCGCCACAAGGTCTGCGGCGAGTTTGTGTCGTCCGAGTCCCTGGATTTACTGGCAGCACTTCTCGACGGGGCACGCGCGGCGCTGCTGCACGATGCCGTCCGCATTCCCCAAGCTCGCTTGTTCCTCGACGGCCGCGTGCTGGAAACCGTCATCCAACCGCCCGCCGCGAGCATCGCCCGGCTAAACCTGGATGCTGCCCTGTGGGACTCGGCGGCCAGCGCCGGCGTCGATGCCCGTCAGCAAACCGCAGTCCGAAGCATCTCAGGTTCCGGGCCGTTCCGTCTCGCGACTTCAGCCGGAGACCTCGAAGCCCGCGCTGTGATCAACGCTTCCGGACGCTGGTCCAATCTGAACGCCGCAGAAAACGGCACCCGGCGCGAGAAGTGGCTCGGCCTGAAAGCGCATTTTGCCGAGGCCTCCCCCACCTCCTCCGTGGACTTGTATTTTTTTGATGGTGGTTACTGTGGCGTACAGCCGGTCGAGGTAGAGGGCGGAAGATCCGAGAGTCGTGTGAACGCCTGCGCCATGGTGCGCGCCGAGGTTGCCAGCACGCTGGCGGAGGCCCTGGCTCAGCATCCCGAACTGCGGGAGCGCAGCCGCCATTGGCGGCCTCTGAGTGAACCGGTGAGCACATCACCGCTCATCTTCCGCGATCCGCAGTCCGAGCGGGATGGAGTTTTGATGGCCGGCGATGCGGCGGGTTTCGTCGACCCGTTCGTGGGGGATGGAATTTCCCTCGCCCTGCGCAGCGGGACGTTGGCGGCGCGGTGCCTGCTTCGATTTCTTAGAAGTGAATTTTCCCTGCACGAGGCCGCGCAGGATTACCGCAAGAGTTACGAACAGCAACTTGCACCCGTTTTCCGGGCCTCCTCCAAAATCCGCCGGACGTTAGTTCTGCCGCGAGTGCTGCGCACCCCGCTGTTGTTCCTGCTGGAGAACACCCCCGCGATCACGCAGTACCTGATGAGCAAGACACGCTAGCGAAAGACTTCTCTCAGCGGCTAGCCACGATTGATTTTGAGGCAGCTATCGCAGCGCTGAAGCGCTGCGCCACCCAAAATCAGAACTCATCCTTGAAGGCGGTTGTGCTGACTACTGAGTACTGCTCCACCCTTGTCGCGCGAGGTTTGCATAGAGCGCGGCCGCGCAAACGCCTGACGCGAACAACAGCCCAATTCCCTTCTCCATCGGACCGAGCAGCACCCGTCCCAAGCCAAACAGGGCCAGGTACACCATGGCGCAACCTAATACCCAAGACAGCAGATTGCGGCCTACATCGTGTGTCGGCGGAACTTCCGGCGCAAGCCGCGCCACCGCCTGCCAGCCGCTCACGTGGGGACGCACTGCACGGTAGAACTTCAGCAGCACTTCTTCCGGTTCCGGCTTGGTGAGGAGCGTGACGATCATCCACACCAGCGTGGTTGCGACCGTGGTCGTCAGCGCGGTCTTGGCGAATATCACCGGCCCGGTGCCGGAGAATGGGGCTGCCCATCGCAGCAGCACCGACACGACCATCGCCGTGGCCATCGCCGAAATCTCGCTCCATGCATTGATCCGCCACCAGTACCAGCGCAGCAGGTACACACCGCCGGTGCCGGCGCCGACTTCCAGCACGAACTCCCATCCGGAGCGGATCGAAACCAGTTGCGCAGAAACGTAGGCCGACGCGATCACCAGGAGCACGGTCGCCAGGCGCGAGACCTGCACATAGTGCCTTTCGCTCCCATCGCGCCTGAGGAAGCGCCGGTAAAAATCCGCCACCAAGTACGACGCGCCCCAGTTGAGCTGGGTAGCGATAGTGGACATGAATGCCGCCATGAATCCGGCGATCACAATACCGCGCAGCGCCGGCGGCACGTGCTGGCTCACGATCAACATGTACCCCGTCTCCGGATGCTCCAGGTGGGGGTAGAGGACAATCGCGGCCATTGCGGTGAGAATCCAGGGCCAGGGCCGTACGGCGTAGTGCGCGATGTTGAACCACAGGACCGACAGCAGGCCGTTGCGCTCATCTTTCGCGCTGAAGATGCGTTGCGCGATGTAGCCGCCGCCGCCCGGCTCCGCGCCCGGATACCAGAACGCCCACCACTGCAGTCCGATGTTCACCAGGAATATCAGGACTGGTAATGTCCACAGCGCTTCCTGCCCCACTGGCCGCGAGAAATCCGGAAAGAACGACGTTACATCCCCCGCACTTGATCCAGCCCCGGTTCGCATCTCACCCAATTTGCTAAGCAATGCGCTCATGCCGCCGGTCGCCACTACGGCGTACCACGCCACGGCGATCACGATCGCCATCTTCAAAGCGAACTGGAACAAGTCCGTCCATAACACGCCCCAGAGCCCTCCTAACGCGACGTACAGCCCAGTGAACGGAATCAAGAAAAAGACGCAAATCGCCAGCGCGTTGCGGTCGCTTACGCCCAGAGTGACGGCGACGATGCTGGTCATCGCCTTGGTCACCCAGCCCAGGATCAGGCAATTCATCAGTAGCCCGAGATACACCGCCCGAAACCCGCGCAGAAACGCCGCCGACTTGCCCGCGTAGCGCATTTCGGCAAACTGCACATCGGTGAGCAGTCCCGAGCGCCGCCACAGCCGGGCAAACAGGAACACCGTCATCATCCCCGAAAGCAGGAACGACCACCACAGCCAGTTGCCCGCGATGCCCTGGGTGTATACCAGTCCGGTCACTACCAGCGGGGTGTCAGCGGCGAAGGTGGTGGCCACCATCGAAGTGCCCGCCAGCCACCAGGAGACGTTCCGGCCGGAGACGAAATAGTCGTCCACGCTGCGGCCGGAACGCCGGCGGAAGTAGAGGCCCAGGGCCAACGTGATACCCAGGTAGACGACGATGGCCGTCCAGTCGAGCGGGGTGAAGTTCATGTGTGGGGACAGGATACGTCAGGCGGCGCGGTCCTGAGGGTTAGCTTGTTGGGTTCTGCGCGGTGGGTCGCAGATGAAGATGTGTGGTGGCCGGCGAGACGCCGGCGCTACGGCGATCACCCGGTGTAGAGCAGTTCCACCACAGTGCAGTCGTCACTCAGCGGTGTGCCGCCGCAAAAGCTGGCGATGGCGGCAAAAATGTCGTCCAACGACTCACTCTTGGCGGCCACGGTTTCCAGGCGTGAGTCTTCGAAGAAGTCCCCACGTGCGTTTTCCGCTTCGGTCACACCGTCGGTCACCAGTACCAGCCGGTCTCCGGGCTTGAGGTGGACGCGATCGCTTTCGTAGGTTGCGTCTTTCAACAGACCGACCGGAAGATTGCCGTGAGTGGGCCGGTTGACGGTATGGTTGGACACAACCAGCGGCGGCACGTGCCCGCAGTTGACGTACTCGAGTTCGCCATCGGGACGGATACGAGCGATGATGACTGTGGCGTACTTCTCGCCCAGGTGCTTTTGAGTGAAGAAGCGATTCACCGCGGTGACGATTTCTGCCAGCGGCATGCGGGCGGTGAGCTGGGAGTAGATCATGCCCTGCAGCGTCGAGGCCAGGAGGGCGGCGGAAACTCCCTTGCCGCTGACGTCGGCCAGCACCACCGTGAGGCCGTCTTCGGTGTTAACGGCGTCGAAGAAGTCGCCGCCAATCTCTTTGCAGGAAAGATTTCTGCCGACCAGGCGCGCGAATGGAACCTCGGGGATGGTGACCACCATCAGCCCCTGCTGCATAGAAGCGGCGATGGCGAGTTCCTGCTGGTAGCGGCGGGCGGCCTCTTCGGCCTGCACCAGGCGGGCGTTCTCAATGAGCGAGGCGGCCTCGGTCGCGATGGCCCGCAAGATGTCGTTGCTGACGCTGGAAATGTCGCGCGAGGCAAAGCGCGAATCCACGTAGAGCGCACCCATCACTTCCGCAGAAGCTTCGGAAGGCGCGGGGGCCTCGGTGTCGCGGGTGGTCTGCACTTGTGGTTTGCGCAGAGGGATGCAGATGACCGTGCGAAGGTCGTAGGCGACGATGCTGTGACGGCCTTTGAGATCGAGCGATTCGCTGGTGTCGGTGATGACGAACTCGGAGTTGGACTTGAGCGCGTCGTCGAGAATGGAGTGCGAGATGGTCTTGTCGTCGAGCAGCGGCTCGCCCTTGGAATTGCGGCCGGCAGCCAGGCGCAGGTTGCCGTCTTCGTTTTTCATGAATACGTAGCCGCGCTCGGCACGGGTCAGTTTGAGGGTGGCATCCAGCAGGGTAACCAGAATCTCATCGAGCACGCCGATGGTGTTCAGTTTGCGCGCGGCTTCGAGGAAGAGGGTGAGCTTCTCCAGGTCGGTGGTCTCGGTGGAGATGTGCATGCCCGAGATCTGGCTGAGAAACTCGCGGGCGGTGTTGGAAGTGGCGTGCTGCGGGTGAAAGATGACGTAGGCCACGTCGCGTACGCCGAACTCCAGGCGATCGTTGCGCTCCAAGGTGCGCCGCTCGATGCGCTCTCCGTTGACGAAGGTACCGTGCTTGCTGCCCTGGTCCACCACCGCGAACTGGCCGTTTTCCGAGACAATGAGGGCATGGTCACGGGAGACGCGGGGATCGGCGATGACCAGATCTTTGTCGACCTTGCGTCCCACGGTAAAGGGACTGTGATCCAGCGTGATGGTGCGCTGGTCGCTACCATGCACGTAAACCAGCGTCGGGAAGAGTCCCGAAACCGGTTCAGCAGCGGGGCCGCTCGTGGTTTGAATACTCATCGTGCGGTGGCAGAAGCCTTCAACCTTTGCCCAACGCCGGGCAGAAGAATAATGACAGGAATAGAAGCCGACGGGAAGGGGCTACCCGATCCCCGCGTCACCGCAATCTTACGCCCCAAAGTGGCAGACCATGGACTCAGGCAGCGCCGCGGTGAAAGGCGGCGATGGCTTCCGGTTCACTGTCATATACCTCGAAAACGGTGACCAGCTTGGTGATTTGCAGTACGTCCCGCAAGCGCTGCCCGAGGCCGGTCAGCTTGATGTCGGCGCCGGCTGCGCGGGCCGAGGAGTATACCCCCACCAGCGTGCCCAGTCCTCCGCTGTCGATGTAGGTCACGCCGGAAAGGTTCAGCACGATCTGGCGGGTGGAAGCCAACTGCTGCTTCAGCGTGTCACGCAGGGCATTGGACTCTTCCCCGAAAACAATGCGTCCGTTACAAGAGACAATCGTGACCCCGTCAGCTACCCGGGTCTCCATCTTGAGGGTCATGGCATCCTCCGAAAAACAGCTCGGGAAACCAGCTTCGCAACTGGCGCGAAAACGCCCCCGTGCTGCAACTGGGTTGGAGAAGCCTAACGCTTGGCCCCGGACAATGCAAGCCTCGGTGCTAGACTGCAGCGGCGCAGGGAGCCAGCGATGCGGCCATTGGTGAAAAGTTTACTGCTCGTGGCGGTTCTGACAGGGCTGGTCGTCTATCTCGGTCGCCGCTTTCCGGGGATGGAGAAAGGGACTGACTTCCCCGACTTCTACGTGGCAGCTCGGATGGTCCACGCGGGCGCAGGGCACGAACTCTACAGCGCAGCGGCGCAGCGGGAATTTCAGATCCGGTATGCGGGACGGGTGGGAACGTATTTCATTCATCCGCCGTTCGAGACGCTGCTCTACCTGCCTTTCGCGCAGTGGCCCATGGAGCGTGCGTACCTGCTGTGGTCCTTGCTGGATGTGGGGCTATTGCTGGTGACTGCGCGGGTCATGACGCTGGAGGTGCTGCCGGGACGGGACTGGCAGATGCTGGCGGCAGGGGCATTGGTGTTCGCGCCAGTGCTGCTGAATTTTATTCAGGGTCAGGATTCGGTACTCCTGCTGTTCCTGCTGGTGCTGGCATTCACGGCGCTAAGGCGCGAGCAGCCATTGGCGGCGGGTGCGTGGCTGGCCTGCGGACTGTTCAAGTTTCATCTCGTGCTTCCGATCGCGGTGATTCTTTTGTTTGGCAAGCGCTGGAGGCTGTTGGGCGGGTTTGCTGCGGGGGCCGTCGTACTAGGGTTGGTGTCAGCGGCGATTTCCGGAAGGGGCTGGTTGGCGGCCTATGCGCGATTCCTTGGGGAGTTGGCAAAGTTGCCGATGGCGGGCATTCATCCCGAGGAGATGGCCAATCTCCGGGGCTTGGTGGCGCTGCTGTTTCCGGCTTCGGCCTGGATTCTGCTTACGGTCGCGAGTTCGCTCGTGGTGCTTGGGTTGGCGATTCGCGGCTGGAACCGAGCCGGGGTGAAGTTGGGTTTTGCGAATACGGTGACGGCAGCCGCGCTGGTGAGTTATCACCTCAGCCCGCATGACTTGAGTGTGTTGCTGCTGCCGATGGCGTTGCTCTGGCGTCACGCATGGGCGGCCTCCATGCCAAAGTGGCGGCGCTGGATTGAAGTGACGACCGTCATCCTTTTGTTTCTGCCTCCGATGCATCTGTGGCTGCTTAGGTGGCATGTGTATGGGTATATGGCGGTGTTGACGGTGATTTTGTTTTCCGCGACGTGTGTGGAGATTGATCGAGTACCTGGTACTGAGCACCGGGCACGATCCTAATGGGAATCTTGGAGGTGGCCCATTAAGAGGCTAAAGAGTGCCAGCACTGCAACCGGAATTGTGTTGCTGGTATAGAAGGGTACGAACCAGGCGCGCTGCACGGAAGCCGGCGGCAGGGCTAGCGACGCCATCGCCAGCGACAAGGCCACCAGCCAGGGCCAAGCAACCACCAGAACGGCGATCCCGGCGACCAGACGCAGGGCAATGTTCTTATGCCAGAGGGCGCTCCAGTGCTGGACCAACAGAAAAATCGCCGGCAGTAGCAGGACCTGGTTGTAGGGCGCGAACGTGGGAATGACCCCGATCGTCACAGTCAGCACCAGTACCGTAACCGAAACGAAATGGTCACTGTCGGTGGCGGCGCGGCGCAAGCGCCAGCACACGACGGCCAGACCGAGCAGGGCCAGCGCGGTGAGGATTCGTCCCAGCGCCGGGGTGGTTAGCAGGTCCAGCACTGAGCGGGCGCCTCCGGTGTAGTCGCGATAGGCCACGAGCGCTTCGCGAAAGCGGCTCACCCATCCTGGCAACAGGTACTGCGCCGCGGCGAGGAGAGCGGCCATGGTTCCGCCAAATCCCCAAAGGAAGCATTGACGGTGGCGCCAGTCGTTGAACGACCACAGCACTAACCAGGCAGCCAGAGGAATAGCGAGTTGTGGTTTGATGGTAGCCAGGGCCAGCACCACTCCGGCCAGCAGAAGATGGCCGGCCGCGAGCAAGGCCGCGCACCCGGCGATGAGCCCGGCCACTACCAGGCTCAACTGCTGGAGCTTGATTCCCTGCACCGCGGGAAAACTGCCCAGCGTGAGGATTGTCAGAATGGCCATGGTGGTTTTCGACGGATGCCAGCGCAAGGCACGCAACCACAGCGGGACTGTGGCTGCGGTGAGGATGACGAGAAACCAGCGAAAGGCTGCCTGTACCAGCGTGAACGGCAAGGTGATGGTCGGGGCGAGCAGGAATACAACGTACAGCGGATACGCGAAACCCTGTTGGTCTTTCGGGTCGTTGGGACGGCTGGGATCAAGCGGGCGTCCGTAGTAGCCGGCCTGGATTTCGCGGGTTATTTCGGGACTATAGGGATCGCGGTGATGCAGGAGCAGTTCGCGTGCACCCAGCCAGCGCGGATAAAGATCGGAAAGGTTGCCGCGGGGACGATCATGCGCGGCGGCATCGGTGCGCTGGTAGGCGATGAGCACCTGTTGGACGTAGAACCACATGCTGGCGGCGAAGAGCAGCGAGAGGAGAACGCCGAGTTTGGGGTTCTTGAGCAATCCGGTGACCGATGCGAAATCGTCACATGGTACAACGTTGTGCTGACGTAGTTGGTCCTGTTCTGCATGATTGAGTCCGGGAATTGAACCACAGAAGACATTGAGGACACGGAGCATCGGGAAAGAGTTTGAGGTGCGAACGCGAATTCTCATATCGGCAGGGATTGGGGTGGCGAGCGGCGCGTTCTGCTGGTTTCTGCTGTCCCACTTTCACCAGGGCGCGGCAGATTTCAGTTGGGCCATCCGGGCGGCGCGTTACGTGCTGGCGCGTCACAATCCTTACGACACGCCGCTGGAACAGTATCCGCTCACCGCGGCCTTGTTCGGCTTGCCCTTTGTCTGGCTGCGGCCCGAGATGGCCGCGGCGTTTTTTTACGGGATCAGCTCGGGACTGTTGGCCTTCGGGCTTACCCGTCATGGTTATCACCGTTTGCTGGTGTTCCTGGCTTATCCCTATTGGGCGGGCATTCTTACTGCGCAGTGGTCGCCACTCATCACGGCGAGCGCGTTCTTTCCGCTGCTACTGCCAGTAACCATGGTCAAGCCGCAGATCGGGTTGCCGGTGGCGCTTACCCATCTGACCCGGCGCGGAGTGGTGGCATGCGTGGTCGTGGCTCTGCTCACTTTGGCGGTGATGCCACGATGGCCACTGCTCTGGGCTGGGCAGCTTGGATTTTACGAGCACTTCACCCCGTTGCTGGTGCTGCCAGGACCTCTGCTGGCGCTGGCGTTACTGCGTTATCGCGACCGGGACGCTCTGCTGCTGCTGGTGGCGGCAGTCATGCCCCAGCGCTGGTTCTTCGATACCCTGATTCTTTGGCTCATCCCCAAAACCCGGCGGGAAATTGTCTGGACTGCTTTTTTCAGCTGGGGTGCGGGGATCTGGCGGTGGTATCACATCCCGCATAGCTTTACGGAAGTGGGCCGATGGACGGTGGTGTTCATTTACCTGCCGATGCTGGGAGTGGTGTTGTGGCGATTTCTCGGGCAAAGAATGCGCAAGCCAGTCGAGTTACCCGGTAGCTGACATCTGTTCCAGGTCCGCCTCTCGACGAGCCCGGGCCGAAAGTTCTCCGGCAATGCCAACCATCCACACCAGGAGAACCAACGCCATGAGGGCGTATTGCTTGTGGCGCAGGGAGAGGTAGAGCTGGAGCGGGGGAAAGAACAGGGTCGCGATCCCGAACACGACCAGCACCGCCGGCCCACGGCGAAGACGGGTTTCTGCCAGCAAGAAATTGGCGAGCAAGGCCACGGGGAGCAGCAGCATACTCAGGTCATAGCTCACTACGTGATAGCTGACCAGTACCGTGGTCACCAGCGCCAGGGAGAACTGCAAATCGAAAGGCCCGGGCTGACGACATTTCCATGCAGTGAAGACGAGCAGGGCCAGGGACAGCAGCGCGAGCAGCGGGACAATGTAGGACCCCGGGGGCAGGAAGATGTAGGCCAAGCCGCGCAAGTTGGGCATACCCTCGGGAACCTTCGGGCTCCCGGCGAGGGCGTCCTCCACGTGGAGCACATAGTATGGGTAGGTGGTAAGGGCCCTCGTGCCAGCGATTGCGAGCGAAACCAGCACCAGCAGTGCAGCGACAGGGAGGAAGCCGGACAGCAGCTTGGTTCTTTCCCCCGCTCTCCTCTTCTGAACCAACCAGAGCAGGACAAAAGGCAGCACCAAGTGGTACTTGAACAAGCCTAGCGCCAGCCAGGCTCCCGCGGCCGCAAAACGGTTCCTTTTCAGAGAAAGAAAAGCCAAGGCATAAACAAACAGCAGCAGGATCGCATCCTGGGCTTCCAGGAAAGCAAAGAAGACAGGGAAAAAAGCCAGGCTGGGAAGCATCCACAGCAGGGGTGAGCAGGACTGAAGCTGCGGGAGATGCGGACGGAGCAGGAAGGGCAAGGCAGCCAGCAGCAGAGCGTTGAACAAATTCCAGACGACGTAGGCTTCGCCATAGGGCAGGTAAGTAAAGGGGGCAAAGATCAGCGCCTCAAACGGCGGATGAGTGTAAGGTAACGGTCCGCGGAACTGTGGCACCACGTCGGCGAATTGCTGTTCCACCTGGAAACGGACGCTGGGATCGTATAGCTGATGTCCGAACCCCTGGCGCACGACCGTGCCCGCGCAGTAGTAGATGGCAAAATCGGGAGCGCCCGCGGCAATCAGTTTTCTCACGTTCCAGGCGAGCACAGCGTGCATCAGCAGAACGCTCGCCAGATAGACGACAAGGAGAAACTTGCGTAGCGGCGCCTTCATACCGGATCTCAGGCGGACTCCAGAACAGCCGAAGTCTTCTGCGATCGCAATGTGGCCCCAATTTCGCGGGCGATTCCCCACCACCAAAGCAGCAGCACGGGCGCGAGCAAGCTGAATTGGCCGTAGCGAAACCAGAGCAGCATGAGCACGGGAGTGAAGAATAGCACGATCATCGGGACCAGCAAGGCGAGTCGCTTCCCACTCGGCATAAGCTCGGGGAAACGATTCGCCACCAGCAGGACCGGCAGAAGGAGCAAACACAAGTCGTGGGGCAGAACGTGGTAGCCCACCAGAACCGTGGTGACAACAGCCAGCGAAAATCCCAGATCGAAGACGGCGCCGCTACCGGCGAAGTTCCACTTAGCCGAGGTAACCAGGAGCAGAGCCGCGGAGAGGATAGCGATCACAGAGTTGGCTGTGGCCTGCGAAGCGTGCGCCAGACCGATGGACTGCATCAGACCGCGGAGATTCGGCATGGTCGCAACCAGCGTAGCTCCCTGCCCCATGACTCTCTCGATATGCCAGACCCATGCGGGGTAGGCCAGAGCCTGCTTCCATCCCACCACCACAGTCGAAATCAGCCCGAGGGCGAACGCAACCAGGGCGAAACCGAAGATTGCTTTCCGTTTCTTGTGCAGCAACAGTATCAGCAACAGCGGCAAAACCAGGTGAAAGCGGAACAGCCCCAAGCCTAGCCAGCAGCCGGCGGAGAAGTCTGCTTTCTTCTTAAGCGCCACAAAGGTGAGAGTAAACAACAAAAGGAGAAGGAGGATGTCCTGTCCTTGGAGCAAGGCGATGAATACGGGAAAGAACGCGAGCGAAACGAAGGGCCAGAAAACACCTGGGGCGCGCTGCATGAGCGGAAGATAAGGGCGAAGGAGAAACGGGAGCGCGGCCAATATCAGAAGGTTCAGCAGATCCCACAATAAGTAAGCCGCAAAATATGGAAGCCCTGCAAGAGGAACGAAAAGGAGGACTTCAAAGGGCGGGTGATTGTAAGGCAGCGCGGCCTGGCGGGTCTCCACCCGTGAAGCGAACTCCTGCTGCGTGCGGAACTGGAGCGCGCTGTCATAGAGCTGGCTTGCCATGCCCTGGCGCACAATTCTGCCGGCGGCATAAAAGATGGTGAAGTCGGGATAGCCCTTGCGCAGCTGGTCGCGCAGGCTCCAGAAGACCAAGGCATGAATCAGGAACATTCCCGCCAGGAAGATCAGCAGAAATCGCTTGGTGCGTTCTTTGGACATGGGGTAAGGCGAAGCCTGCCAGGGACTCGCAGGACGCGTGGCGATTCTATATCGGGGCGAGTCAGGTATCATCCACAGTCAACGATGATGGCGTGGCTGGAGACGCGGCGGGTGTTTGTCATGGTGCTGGCACTGGGGCTGTTTGCCATGGCAGCACGCGGCATGACCGATCCCGATGCTTGGTGGCACCTGCGCACCGGGGAGTTGATCACTACCAGCCACAGCGTGCTGCACAGCGATCCGTACTCGTACACGCGGTCCGGCCAGCCCTGGGTGGCTCATGAGTGGCTGTCGGATGTCGTGATCTACCGCTTGTATCGCGCCGGCGGCTGGGGCGGATTGATTGTAGTTTTCGGTGTGCTTACCACGGCAACGCTGCTCCTGGTGTTCGTGCGCTGTGTCGGACGGCCTTATGTTGCCGGAGCCGTGACGGTGTGGGCGGCCATCGCCTCGATTCCATCCTGGGGCGTGCGGCCGCTCATGCTTTCCCTGCTGCTGGCCAGCATTTTTCTGGTAATCCTGGAACGTTCAGACACACGCCCTAATGGGTTGTGGTGGCTTCCACTGCTGACGCTGCTTTGGGTGAACCTGCATGCCGAGTACGCGCTGGGCATAGCGCTGCTGGCGCTCTTTCTGGTGGGGAGCGCGCTGGATGCGGCGCTCGGTGTGGAAAGCTGGGCGCAGGCGCGACCGCGCCTGCGCAAACTTGCGATCGTAATGGCACTCTGCGTGGCGCTGGTTCCGCTCAACCCCAATGGGGTGCAGATGTATTCGTATCCGTTCCAGACGCTGCATTCTCGCGCCATGCAGCAGTACATTGCGGAGTGGGCTTCGCCCAATTTCCACCAAGGGCGATTTCTGCCCGCCCTGCTGATGATGCTGGCGACCCTGGCAGGGCTGGGATTGGCGCCTCGGCGCGTGCGTCCCCGGGACATGCTCTTGCTTTTGGTGGTGACGGCGGCTGCACTGCGCTCCGTACGTCACATCGTGATCTACGTGTTGGTGGCGGCGCCGATCCTGAGCGGACTGGCACAAGCTTTGGTGGAGGGCCGTGGCCGAGCCTGGCTGGACTTGACGCGAACGCGCGCTCTTCCGGGGAAGGCGGTGGTGAATGCCAGCCTGCTGGCAGCAGTCGCCATTTTCGCCGGGGCGCGGGTGAGTTACGTGGTAAGGCATCAGGGCGAGAGTGAAGCGGAGAATTTTCCCCAGGCAGCGGTGGCCTTTCTGGCGGAACAGCAGCCTCCCGGGCCGATTCTGAACCACTATAACTGGGGAGGGTATTTCATCTGGAAGCTGTATCCCAGGTACCGGGTTTACATTGATGGCCGGGCGGATCTTTATGGGGATGCTTTCATGGACCAGTTCGCCGCTACCTACTATCTGACCTCCCGCTGGCGAGACGAATTGGAGCGATGGCAGGTCCGTACCGTGATTCTGCCGCCTGCCGCACCGCTGGTTACGGCGTTGCGGGCCGAACCCACCTGGAAGCAGGTTTACGCGGACTCGCAGGCCGTAGTTTTGACCCGGAGTCAAGGAACAGAACATCCCCAGGCCAGGGAAAGTCGCCGATGAAGTCCAGTGTTTGCATCAATTAAGGGGGTGCGCCGGTCTCAGTAGCGGGTCTTTCCCAAGGTGGTAACCGTCCCAGATTCTGTTACATTCGAGGACTGCTAGGGTATGATTAGGTGAGAAACGGGGGGTTAATTTTTGACTTGGGACAATCCCCTGTGCGAAAAGTCACGTTGACAAAGCGGAACAAGACAGGCTCGAACCGGGTACGACCTCTTTACTGCCCTCCCCAACCCACTTCGTTGCAGATGAGGTCGAAGATGATGCGAAACTACACTCGATTGTGGCGCGAGGAGGACGGGCAGGACATCGCAGAGTACGCGGTTATGCTGGCTGTCATTCTGGCCATCGTGGTCGCCACGGTGCAGCTTATCGGGAAGCAAGCCAACAACGTATTCTCCTCGGTGGCAAGCACTATTCAGTAGGTACTGAGCACCGTGCACCGAGTAAGAGGCAATGGCCTTGTACAGGTTCTCTGGTCTGGGCCTGGCGACTCGCGGTGGGGCCGGGCTTTTCTGAGACGCTGTTGGGCAAAACAGGGTAGAATCCCGGAACGAATGTGCAACAAATTGTCGTTCGTGCCGAGGTGCGTCAGAGTATTATGGGCGGGGGATTCGAGAACATCCCCTTTTGCTCATGCAAACCATTGAGCTGTATGGGAGCACTATTTGCCGCGGGCGCGGGAATGCGCAGTTGCACAGCATTAGGCGGAAATCTCTGGCCGGGCGCCCGATTTGGGGGGAGGAACTTAACATGAACGACATTCTCCGCAGACTCTGGTGGGAGGATGAAGGGCAGGACATCGCGGAATATGCGGTGATGCTGGCAGTGATCCTGGTGATCGTGGTGGGAACGATCCGCCTGATCGGCGGCAATGCCAATAATGTGTTCTCTTCGGTCGCCAGTTCCATCCAGTAGGGGCGAGGGCGGGACACGAAGTTTCCGGCATCGCCGCGGCCGAGTCGGTCGAACTCAGTGAGCGACCGCCGCTAACAGGGTGGCGCCGCCGCTTGGGGCAGGCGATGACAGCCGGGTTGTTGCGTGCCTCCTGCGTGGGTTTCGGGATTTTCGCCTCAACAAACGTAAGGAATCGCGGCATGGACGCTTTCCCGGCCTTGCCTTGTCCGCAACGGCTGCGGGCGGTGATCTGGATTCCTGAGGAGCAGTGATGAATCGCAGTCGTCTGGTACTCATCGGATTTGTCGCTTTAGTGCTGGGAGCGTTCGTCAGCTTCGCCGTCTATCGCAATCTCCAGTCGCGGACGGTAGTGGACAACCGTGCTGGAGTGGACGTGGTGGTTGCGGCCGCGAACCTCCAGGTGGGCGCCAAGATCGAGGACAAGGATGTGAAAGTGGTCCGTATGCCCGCGGATGACCTCCCGCCACACATCTATCAGAAGGCAGCATCGGTAGTCGGCCGGGGCGTGGTGCAGCCCATGTCCCAGGGGGAGTTCGTTTTGCCCAGCAAGCTGGCGGCTGAGAACGCCGGAGCCGGGCTGCCGGCGCTGATTCCACCGGGGATGCGGGCGGTGTCGGTGCGGGTAAACGACACCACCGCGGTGGCAGGTTTCGTGCTGCCGGGAACACGCGTCGATGTGTTGCTCACCGGCAACCCGGGAACGGGTGAGCAGCAGACGACCACCGTGCTGGAGAACGTTGCTGTGATCGCGACCGGCCAGAAGCTGGAACGGAATTCGACCGGCGACCCGCAAAACGCTCCGGTGATCACTTTGTTAGTTTCGCCAGATGACGCGCAGAAGCTGACCTTGGCCAGCACCCAGGGGCACATTCAGTTGGCGCTGCGCAACCCGCTGGACACCAAGCAGCAAGACCTGGCGGCGGTGAGGTCGGGCGCGCTCTACAAGAATGTTGCCGCTCCGGCGCCCGCCACTCCGCACTCGAAGTCCAAGCGCATTGCGGTTGCGCCTCCGTCGGCCCCGGCGGTGTATGAGGTCGAGGTGATCCGCGGAGACAAGAAGGATGTGACCAAGTTCTGAGCACAAGGCTGGCTTGCGAGGTCAGAAAAAATGTCCATCTGCTCCCCCAGTTGGGAGAAACAAGAGGTAAGAATCGGCAAGTTGGTAACCAGGACGTTGGCCCTTCTGCTGCTGGGGTTCACGGTGACGGTTGCCAACTCGCAACAGCCCACGGCTGCGCCGGCTGTGTCTGACGCCCAGGCAGCAGGCCAGCAACCGGCCAGTCAGGGTCCGTCCGCCAACGCACAAACGCCGCCGACGGAAGCCCAGGGCGCCGCTCCGTTGCGGGTGCTGGTGGGCAAGTCGCTGCTGATCAACACCACCGAACGCCTGAGGCGGGTGTCCGTGACCGATCCGACGGTGGCGGATGCGATTGTAGTCACGCCCACGCAAATCCTGGTGCATGGGCGCTCGCCGGGCGAGGTCTCACTGCTGATCTGGGATGAGCTGGAACGCTCGCGCAGCTTCGATCTGCGGGTGGATGTGGACGTCAGCGCGGCGGCGGAAGAGGAAAGAAGCGTTTTCCCCGACGAGCAGATCACGGTGACGCCTTCGCGCTCTGCCATTGTGCTCTCGGGACACGTGTCCACCGAGGATGTGTCCAAGCGCGCCGGGATGATCGCCGAGGCCTACTCGAAGAACGTAGTGAATGTGCTGACCTTCGGGCCGGTGGGCGCGCAGGAAGTTCTGCTGGAGGTGAAGTTCGCCGAGGTGGATCGCACGGCCGCCACCCAGCTCGGTATCAACCTGTTTACCTTAGGTGGGGCCGGCAACTTTGCTACCAGCACCACCGGTCAGTTCGGAGGCTTCTCGGTTACCGCCCCGAGCACCAGTACCAGCACTTCGACTGCGGCGCCGACTGTAACGAACCCCAATCCCACCCCCATCACGACCACCACGATCACACCGCCTAACGTCAATCTCAGCAATGCCTTGAACCTGTTCCTGTTCCGTCCCGATATCAATCTTGGGGCAGTCATCCAAGCCTTGCAGCAGAAGAACGTTTTGCAGATCCTGGCCGAGCCGAACCTGATTGCGGTCAACGGCAAAGAGGCCAGTTTTCTGGCTGGGGGAGAGTTTCCCTTCCCCATAGTCCAGCCGGGACAGGGGTTTACCGCGGTAACTATCTCGTTTAAGGAGTTTGGGGTTAGGCTGAAGTTTACGCCCGTGATCATGCCCAATGGGAACATTCATCTGCGGGTGGTGCCGGAGGTGAGCCAACTGGACTTCGCGAACGGAATCACGGTCCAGGGCTTCAACGTGCCCGCCCTGAGCACGCGGCGCGCCGATACCGAATTTGAGTTGCAGGACGGACAGAGTTTCGTGATCGCCGGCTTGATGGACAATCGCGTCACCAACATCGTGAACAAGGTCCCCGGGCTGGGAGACATCCCGATCCTGGGAAATTTCTTCAAGAGCAAGAGTGCGCAAAAGAGCAATACCGAGCTGATGGTGCTTTGTACGGCGCGTCGAATTTCGCCGAGCCCGGAGAAGCCGGCAACACCGGCGTATCCACAACCGTTCATGGATAAGGAGAAGTTTGACGGCAAGAAACCGTCAAAATGAGCGCTCGACGATGAAGAGTTTTGCCAGGCAGCAAGCGGAAAGCGAGTTGGGTTGGATGGGCCAGCGGCGTTGCAGTGGGGAAATGGTGGGGGGCCAAGCAGGAGCATGCCCGAACTCTCGGTGGTAATCGTCGCCGCGGACGGCGAACAGCGGGCGGTACTTCAGGTGTTGGTAGACGGCACCAGCGTGGCGCGCGCCGTGCACACGGCTGGAACTTTCCCGGTGGCGGGGACGGATCCGGTGGTGCGCCGAATCCAGAGCGCCAATCCCGATGTAATTCTGGTGGACATTCCGGTGGACAACGCCGTGACGGCATTGCGCACCATCGAACTGCTGCACCAGGAATTGCCGGATTCGGCGCTGTTCGCCATCGGCGGCATGTCGCAGCCCCATGTCATCGTCAATGCCATGCGTTCAGGAGCGCGGGAGTACATCGAACGGCCCACCACTACCACCGATCTTCTGGAAGCGTTCGTTCGTCTGACCGCGGCCCAGCGCAGGATCCACCGCGAAGGCGCGCGGGGAAAAGTGTTTACGGTGGTGAATGCCAAA
The DNA here is from genome assembly GCA_020073645.1 of Terriglobia bacterium. Classification (GTDB taxonomy): domain Bacteria; phylum Acidobacteriota; class Terriglobia; order Terriglobales; family Acidobacteriaceae; genus JAIQET01. Next base: position 18,556 of record JAIQET010000009.1, read on the forward strand.
GGCGGCAGCGGCGCCACCACCATCGCGGTGAATCTCGCGCTGGCCTTGCAATCGGCGCATGGCAACGTGGCGCTGGTGGACATCGCTCCCTTGGGCCACGCCTCGCTGCACATGAATCTGAAACCGCTGTTCAGCGTGACCGACGCCATCCGCAACTTGCACCGGCTGGACAGTTCCCTGCTGGAAAGCTTCATGACGCGGCATGGCGGCGGCTTGCAGTTGCTGGCGGGAACCAGCATTCCTCTGGCCGTGGAGCCGTCCACTGCCGAGTTCGCCCGTTTGTTCGACATGCTGGTCAGCCACTTCCGTTACGTGGTGGTGGACGCCTCCTCCCGCATGGACGGGACTACCCGGCTGGTCTGCAACCTGTCGGAGATGGTGCTGCTGGTGGCGCACGCCGATGTGGCTTCCCTGTGGAGTGCGGCGCGGGTGCAGCAGTACCTGGGCGAAACCGGAGGACGCGAACGGGTGCGCCTGGTGCTGAACCGCTTCCGTAAAATCCCGGGGTTCAGCGAGTCCGATGCGGAAGCCGCGGCCGGGGTCAAGTTGCTGTGGAAAGTTCCCAACCAGTATTTTGCGGTGGCCACGGCCATCGATCGGGGGATTCCGCTGATGCACCAGAACCATACCGAGATCGCGCGCTCCTTTATCGGGTTGGCGGCTCTCCTTACCGAGAACGACGATGAAGTGAAGCGCACGGCCTGGTCTTTGTTCAAGACGGTTTAAGCTAGCTCATGGCCAATGTACAAACTTTCGAACGCAGCGAATACCAGCAGGTAAAGGCGGATCTGCATCGCAAGATCCTCGACCGCCTGGACCTGGAGAAACTGGGCCGCACTCCCAGCGACACCGCCCGCGAAGAAGTTTTGTTGCTGATTCGCAACACGGTGAACAGCGAAGCCGTGCCCCTCAGCTTCGCGGAACGCGAGCGGCTGGCGCGGGAAATCCTGGACGAGATTTTCGGGCTGGGCCCCCTGGAGCCTCTGCTCAAAGATCCGAGCGTCTCCGACATCCTGGTGAACCGCTATGACCGGGTGTATGTGGAGCGCGGCGGCAAGCTGGAACCGACCGGCCTGAGTTTCAAGGATGACGCGCACCTGATGCAGATCATCGACCGCATCGTCTCGCGGGTGGGACGGCGGGTGGACGAGTCGTCACCCATGGTGGATGCGCGCCTGATCGACGGCTCCCGCGTGAATGCCATTATTCCCCCGCTGGCGATTGACGGGCCATGCCTGTCCATCCGGCGCTTTGGGCGCGATCCCATTACCGCGCGCAACATGATCGAGAACAAGACCTTGACCGAACCCATGCTGGAGCTGCTTTCCGCCATGGTCAAGGGGCGGCTGAATATTCTGATTTCGGGTGGAACCGGCGCCGGTAAAACCACGTTGCTGAACGTGCTCTCCGGATACATTCCGAACTCGGAACGCATCGTGACTATTGAGGACGCCGCCGAACTGCAATTGAAGCAGGAGCACGTGGTGCGACTGGAGACTCGGCCTCCCAACATTGAAGGCAAGGGCGCGGTACGGCAGCGGCAACTGGTAATCAACAGCCTGCGTATGCGCCCCGACCGCATCGTGGTGGGCGAGGTCCGCGGTGAAGAAGCCTTTGACATGTTGCAGGCCATGAACACCGGCCACGAGGGCTCGCTGACCACGGTCCACGCCAACTCGCAGCGCGATGCCCTGGCCCGGGTGGAGAATATGTTCTCCATGGCCAACCTCAACATTCCGGAGCGCGCGGTGCGGCAGCAGATCGCGGCCGCCATTCACGCTGTGGTGCAGATCGCCCGCCTTTCCGACGGCTCGCGCAAGGTGATCACCATTTCGGAGGTGACGGGAGTGGAAGACGATGTCCTCGCCATGCAGGACATCTTCGTCTTCGAGCGAAAAGGGATTGATGAGAGCGGGAAGGTGAAAGGCACGTTCCACGCCACCGGGATCCGGCCCAAGTTCGCCGACCGCTTGGCCACGGCGGGGTGCCGGTTGCGTCCTGCGCTGTTTGAATCCAAGATGGAGGTTTAGCGAGCCCAGCCTTGCTATGGTAGCTTTCGTCGCCATCACCGTTTTTCTGGTGGTCTCGCTGGGCTTGTTTGCCCTCGGTTCCCTGCTCGACCAGCGCAATGCCCGGGCGCGCCTGATCCGCGAACGCCTGGCCACGGCCGAAAAGCCGGCGGAACGCCAGCCTACGGAGGAGTTGGCGCTGCTGCGGGACGAGATGCTGAGCGAGATCCCGGCACTGGATATGCTGCTGCGCCGCTCGGTGCGCATTGCCAATCTGCAAACCATGCTGTCGCAGGCGGACCTTGACGTCCGCGCCGGAAACTTTCTTTTCGTGTGCGCGCTCACCGCCGCCGCGCTCGGCGTGGGTGGATTGCTGGCGACGGGCTCCGGCTTCTTCGCAGGAGTGGCGGCCGTAATCGGGGGACTGATGCCCTATTCCTTTGCCTCCTTCCGGCGCAGCCGCCGGTTCCGCACGTTTGAAGAGCTGTTTCCGGAAGCCATCGACACTTTGGCGCGCGCGGTGCGCGCCGGACACGCCTTTACCACCGCGCTGGAGTTGATCGCCAGCGAGGTCAACGAACCCGTCGCCGGCGAATTTCGCAAGCTGTTTGAAGAACAGAAGTTCGGCATGCCGGTGCGCGACGCGCTGCTGAACCTCACGGCACGCATGCCCCTAGTGGACGTCAAATTTTTCGTGACGGCGGTCATGCTGCAACGGGAAACCGGTGGCAACCTGGCGGAGATTCTCGACAACCTCTCCTACCTGATTCGCGAACGCTTCAAGATCATGCGCCAGGTGCGAGTGTACACGGCGCAGGGCCGACTGACGATGATGCTGCTGATGGGTCTGCCCCCGGTCATCGTGGTGACCATGCTGCTGATGAACCCGGCGTTTATCCGGCCGCTGTTTGCCGACCCCATCGGGCACACCCTGGTGGTGGTGGGTATCACCCTGCAGACGATTGGCTATTTTGTGATCCGTAAGATTATTCAGATTCAGGTTTAGGGAATGGCGCTGACGCTCACTATCGTGGTGTTCCTGACTGTGGTCCTGGCGGTGTTCTCCTTTGCGGCCGCGGCCTACGCACCCTCGTCGGTGCTGGGTTCACGCTTGCGGGCGCTGGGCTGGCAGCGCGCCCAACCCAAGGAGAAGCCGGCATTCAAGGAACGGCTGGAGCAGGCGCTCGACCCCTTGAGCAAAGCGCTGCCGTTGTCCCCTTCGGAGGTATCGCGCACCCGCCAGTGGCTCATCCAGGCGGGCTTCCGCGAGCCGCGCCACCTCACCATGTACGTGGGCAGCCGGGTCGCCGTCGCCCTGCTGGCGGTGGCGGTGGCGGTGGCGATCAGCGGGGTGAGTTCTCCGCTCCTGCTCATCGGCGTAATGGGATTTGGTTTCTTCCTGCCCCGCTTCATGCTGAAGCGCATGATCCGGGACCGGCAACAACGTATCCGCCTGGCGCTGCCCGATGCCCTGGATCTCACCGTCATCTGCGTGGAAGCCGGGCTGGCGCTGGATCAGGCCATGATGCGGGTAGGTGAGGACCTGCATCACGCTCATCCTGACCTAAGCGATGAGTTCCACCTGGTGAACCTGGAGATGCGCGCCGGTAAGCCGCGGGCCGAGGCCTTGCGCAACCTGGTCGGGCGCACCGGAGTGGACGATATCCGCGCCCTGGTGGGAACCCTGGTCCAGACCGATCGCTTCGGCACCAGTGTGGCCCAGGCGCTGCGCGTGCACTCCGATTCGCTGCGCACCGAACGGCGGCAAAGGGCGGAAGAACAGGCTGCCAAGACCACCATCAAGATGGTTATTCCCCTCGTCTTGTTTGTACTGCCTTCCATTATTTTTGTGACTCTGGGGCCAGCGATTATTCAGCTATACCGCACGCTGCTGCCCGGAGGACGATGAACGTTCCCCCGAGAGAGGACCGAACCCAGGAGTGGTGATGCCCGCAGCGCAATGCGCAGGTTATGCTTTTAACCGGACGCGGCGCGCCTATCTGGCTACCCAGTTGTGCATCGCCGCGACCCACTGGTCGCGTTTTCGCGGGCTGATGGGCCGGGATGCCGAGAGTTTCCCAGCGGGACAAGGGCTGTGGATTGTGCCTTCGCGTGGGGTCCACACCTTCGCCATGCGCTTCCCCATTGACGTGGTCTACCTGGATCGTGACAAAGTTGTGGTTCACCTGGAGGAGAATCTGAGGCCGTGGAGCCTTGCCCCGCTGCGGATGCGGGCGGCCTCAGTGCTCGAATTGCCGCGACAGACGCTGCATGCGACGGGGACCGCGGTGGGCGATGAGATCGAGATTGCCTTAGGAAAGAGGCCGGAGGTCAGCCACGCGTGAACGATGCGCCCAATTTACTGGTGGAGTGGTCGTCGCCGTGGCAGGAGTTCCTGACAGCCATCGGGCCGGCTTTGGGGCGCTCTCCGGAGCGGCTGGCGGGCGAGGCTCCCACCGGGCTGTGGCCCTACCGCGGGATGCTGGCCTCGTGGGTGCTGGAAGCGGCGCTACTGGTAGCGGTGATTGTGCTGCCGACAAGGCTGGCCTTCATGCATCCTTACGCCCCGCCGCCGTTGCCCAAGTACGATGTCATTTATTTTTCGGGCGACGAGTTGCCACGAACTCAGGACGTCGGTGGTGCGCAGGCGGGACGCTCCGGCCGGGCCGGAGGCCGCGAAGGTCACCACCGTACCCAGACCATCCGAGTGGCACGCGGGAACTCACTGCGCGACAAGATCGTGGACGCCCCCAACCTGAAATTGCCGCGATCCGATGCCGCAGTCGCCAATCTGCTGGCTTACCGGCCAGTCCCTGGGCCGCCCCCGCTGGAAGGCTTGAAGTCTTCGCTGCGGGCTCCAACCGTGAAACCGTCGGTTGTACCTCCGGCTGCGGAGGTGCAGCGCGACAAGCTGCAGCCCGCGCCCACACTGAATGCCAGCGTTATTCCACCCGCGCCCGCGCCGCTGCAGCGGAACCTCGCTTCCCTGCGGCTGCCGGGGAATCGCGCGGTGCCGGTGGTTCCTCCGCCGGTTTCGGCGCCGGAGCAGATCACCAATCTAGATCCCAAGCTGATGTTGCCTGCACCAACGGTCATTGCTCCACCTCCGCAGGTGACGCGCGATATCGCGTCCACCGGACCGGGCTTTGGTGCGGGTGAATTGCGCAAACAGGTGATCCCTCCACCCGTGCAGCTCGGAATGGCCGAGGCAGAGCACCGTGCCATCGGCGGGATGGGCAACGGCCTGGGGACTTCGACTGTTGTGCCGCCCCCGGTGCAGGTGGGTAGCGGGGGGTTGTCCCATCAACCGGTGAGTGGGTTGGGCGGCGGCGTTGGAGCCGTCGTGCCGCCTCCTCCCGCGGTGACGGGTGGCAGCTCACTCGGCGGACGAGGGACTGGAAACCGCGGCGCGGGTCTGGGCGGGCCCCTGGATGTCGGCGTGGTTAGTGCGCCTCCGAGTCACGGTGGTGGTGTCGCCGGCAACGGAATTGTGGTTTCGAGCCAGCCGGGATCCAAGCTGGGTGTGCCGGGCGGCGGGGGTGCAGGATCGCTGGCTCTGTCTCCTGCGGGCGGTGACAAACCGGGATTGGGCGGATCGGGCGGCGGCACCGGCATTGGCCGGGGCAATGGTCCCGGGAGCGGGCTTTCCGGCGAAGGCCCGGGAGCGGGCAAGGAAGGCAGCGGCCGCGGCTCCGACACCATGGCGCGTGGCGGAATTTCTCCGTACCCCGGCCCCGGCGGCGCGGGCAGCGGAACCAGCGGCAAGCCTGCTGTTCCCGGTGTGTCAGTGAGCGGCGGCAGCAACAACATCGTAATGCTGCCGAGCTTTAGTTCGAGAGGGAATGAGCCGTCCGTTCCCGGCCGCTCCGCAACCGGCTCCAACCGCCAGGGGCCGGACATCACCATCGTGGCCAGTTCGCGCTCCGGAGGCGCCTTTAACTTCTATGGCGCGCTCAAGGGCGACAAAGTTTACAGCATCTACATTCCTACAACTTTGGGAACGGCCGTGATGCAGTTTGCCGATCCTACCTCCACCGCGCATCCTTACGCCGAGGATCTGATTGCGCCGCAACCCATGCGCTCCGATCTGCCCCCGAATCTGACACCCTCGCGGCTGGTGATTGCCTGCATTCTTGACCGCGCGGGAGTGATCCGCAATCCGCGCGTGCTGGAATCCGCTGCCCGGGAGATGACCAGCAAAGTGTTGGCTGCCCTGGCCAACTGGAAGTTCCGCCCGGCGTTTCGCGGCGACGAGCCGGTAGAAGTAAATGCAATTTTGGGGTTTGGGATCGATACGCGGTGAGGGCGGGGTGAGACGCAGGGCCAAAACGCTGCTGTCAAGGGTGTGATGGATGGATGCTTCCTAGTATCAAGCTTCGCGAAGTAACCCCCACTGTCTAGATGTCCGATTACGATCAGATCGGGCTTTGAGTGCTAACGCCTGGTTTCGTCAACCATGCCTTTGCGTCTGAGCTGGTTACTTCCGGTTCGCGGTGAGAGTCGAACCTTAGCGTCCCGCTGGCAGAAGAGCGACCATATACTGCGCGAACTTCCCGTCCCGGACGATGTAGGTCTGTAGAGCCATCCTCTTCCCTCCCGCTTGGATGATAAAGGAGCGCGCTGTCATTCCTCCCCTCTCGGCGTGGGTGCTTTCGGTAAAACTCGATGGTTCGCCGAGCGGCCCGAGCGAAGAAGCGAAATCGGCGATGGCCTGTTTGGTGAAGAAGAAAATCGCATCGTCCGTGAGGAGCGACTGGTCCAGCTCTCCCTTCTGCAAGCCGGAAAAAAACCTGCGGGCGCGCTCGAGTGCCACCTTTCCGCCAGGGTCCGCAGTCGGGGAGAGAAGCAGATCCTCAATTCGGCGTTCGATCAGCGGGGCAGCCGGGCTCTCGCCATTCGTTAGCACTGCAACAGCGATGTGGTCGTCGGGCAACATCACGTTCGCGCCGATGAACCCGGCAGTTCCGCCGCCGTGGCTCCAGCGGCGATGGCCGTTGGTATCCGTAGCGAGCCCCAGCCCCATGCCGTAGCGCGAGCCGGTGCCGGTCTTCAACTGGGCTTCGGTGGTCATCTCCTTGAGCGATGCCGGTTTCAGGATCGTGCCGTCCATCAGCGAGATATCCCACAATGCGAGATCACTCGCGGTCATCGCTAGGTCCCCCGCCGCATATCCCCATCCTTTGCCCTCGGGAACAGCCGGACGCGCCGGGCCGAGCGCGAAGAACTTGTAGCCCGTTGGGTCGGCATTGCTCCACTCCACAACGCTGTTATCGGTTGCCGAATGCATGCCCAGCGGCTCGAAGATGTTGGCCTCCAGAAACTCGATCAGCGGCTTGTGCGTGATCTTTTCGATAATCTGCCCGATGATCACGTAGTTGGTGTTGCTGTACTGCCAACGTGTTCCAGGGTCGAAATCGAGCGGTTTCTTCGCCCAGCCATCGAGAATCTGCGCCGGAGTCGTATCGCGCGCCATCAGAGGGGTCACGTAGTCGAGCGGGTAGTAATCCTGATAACCCGAAGTGTGGGAGAGCAACTGGCGCAGCGTGACCTCCGAGGCGCGCGTGAGCCAGGGCAGATAGCGGGAGAGCGGGTCTTCGAGCGATAGCTTGTGCTGCTCCGCCAGAAGCAGAAGGGCGGCTGCGGTGAACTGCTTGGTGATTGACCCGATCTTGAAGCGCATCACCGGCGTGGCCGGGACCTTCAAACTGAGCTTTGCATCGCCATAAGTCTGCGCCATCACAATTCTGCCGTCTTTCACGATCGCGATGGACGCGGCCGGCACGCCTGTGTCAGAGAGAATCTTGCGCGTAATGTCGTCAATCGACACCTTTTGGGAATCCGACAGCTGCGCGAGTGCAGGTGTTGCAAGCACTAGCAGAAGCAGAAGGCATCGCATTTCTTGCTTCACGGTCGATCTCCTTTTCAACGCGGTCAGCACGCCCGCAGTATATTCCAGTTGGTTGGTTCAACTCGGCCGGGGTGGTAAGGACGAAGTGTTGGACTGTGGGTGTGCGGTCGGCTAACCGGAAACTATGCCGATTGTTGGCGTAACATCGCCATTACACCAACAGCCCTAGAACGGCCTAAATATGTCCCCGACGGGCTTGGCAATCTCATCCGCTTACTTGCTCCGTTCGAATAACGCCGCCACCGGGTCCTCGTAGGTAATCTGCCACCCCGCTGTTTCCCTCAGAATGTTAGCCAGCGATGACTCCGTCGGGGTGAGCACCAAGGCGACGTGCTTTTCGTCGAGCACTCTGTCCCAGCCGGGAGCGACGTGGGTGACCCTCAAGTAATCCTTTAAGAATTGCTCGCCATATAAGTCGTGGCGGTCATCTACAACCACCTGGTTTTGGGGGTAGAGGCGGTAGATGAGATAGCCGCCCCAATAGTCAGGGGCGAAGATGGGGGCGCCGAGGCCACGCTGGGCGATTGCGTTGACCGCCTGCACCGGGAAGCGCTTGGCGTCAAAGTGAGCGTCCATTATCTGGTGTGAGCCGAGGCGACCCTGCTGCAGGCAGATCGCAAATCCGAAAACGGTCAAGGCAACCGGCCAGAGGTGGCCCCGAAGGCGGAACTCCATCTTGTCCATGCGCTCGGAGAAAAGGTGCAGGCGGGAGAAGAAGCGTTGCATCCGGGCCGGGTGCCCGACACCCGCAGCTATCCTTTGTGACAGGATCGGAGCCACAATCAGGGTCAGAAGAATCGAGGATGTAGGCAGATTACGCGAGGCGTACAGACCGCTGTAAGCGGCGAAGACAATCACCAGCAGATGCGTGGGCCGGAGCCTATTGCGCGCGCTGGCCAGCGCCAGGATCGTGATCAGCAGAAGTGCCGCGAAACACTGCTGGGCCACGCCGTGAAAGTTCGGCGAGAGGAACTCGTCGATGTGGTTCATCAGGAAACGGTTGGTCAGATATTGATAGACATGGACATGCAGTTTGTAGCCGTACGGGTTGACCAAGCTGGCCAGGAGTGCGAGGGCGGTGATCGTGAGCAGATGCTTCAGCCGCTTGGCAATGGTCTGCCGGCTTTCGGCAGGAGACACAGCAAGCTGGGTCTCTACAGGGGAGCGGGACATGAAGTATTCGACTGCGCCTCCAGCCAGGTAAAGACCCAGCAGCGCGAAGCCGAGCAGAAATCCACCGTGGACATTTGCCCAGAGGAGCATCAGGACGGGCAGCCAGACCAAGCGACGGTCCTTCCCGGGAGCAGCGCTCTCCGAGGAATCCAGCACGCGGAACCAGATCACGGCAAGAAGCCAGCTCAGGACATGGGGGCGAGCAAAGAGATGAATGGTGGAGGCGCCAATCGAAAGCACCAGCAGGACGACAGTGACTGGCAGGCCCCCGCCGCGCTTCACGGTGAACCGGAACAGCAAGGCGAAGGTTGCCGCGATCACCAGGGCGGTGCAAAAGACTACGCCGTTTAATCCCATCCTGTGATGAACGCCTGCGATAGCCAGGTCGAAGAGCCATTCCCAGGCATACCAGGGGCGTCCGTTCATGGTGGAGGAGAATGAGTCGGTGCGGGGGAAGGAGTGGGTTTCGAGGATGCGCTGCCCGTCGCGGATGTGCCAGCCGGTTCCGGCGTCGTCCAGCAATTTGGAAGCGAGCGCGCCGTATGTCAGGGCAATGAGAAGGATGAGGAAAATGAGGTCGGTGACCGAAGGTAGCAGAAAACGAACCCAGGCAGGAGCGGGTGCAGTGTCGGACACATTGACTGGAGGCCGTTTCAGCCCGGCCTGAACCGTGCCTTTCGCACCGTGTTCGGCTGACGGAACTTTGGAGTCCAACGCGCCTCCCACCTCAAGGGGCCATGTTACCCGATGGGGAGGAAGAATCACGGATGAAAGGAAAGGTACCCGATGCCAACGTGCATGTGGTGCAGGATGGCGTCAGAGAAACTGGTGGCCACCATCACCCCAAGCAGAGCATGCACCGCGCCCAGGGGACAGATGTTGCGGTACCGGCGAAACATCTCGCAGAAAAACAGACCACCCAAGAAAGTGGCACAAGTCAACACCGGGCTGGGAATGTGGGCGGCGGCAAATACAGCAGCGGTGATGACCACGGCGCGGCGGCTGCCCAGCAGTGACTCGAAGCGCAAATAGAAGAACGATTGCAGAATGAACTGCTGCAGGAGCGCCCAGATGAAGTATTGCCAGGCGCCGTGCCAGGACAGCGGACGAACTGGGCCCAGATTCGTGTGCAGCAGCATGGCTATCAGCGGAACGGCTGCTGCCATGACGACCCCGGCGGTCAGGATACGAACAGTACCAGCGGCTGGCGGCATGCCAATGCCGAGTTCGCGAATCGAATAGCGGCCGCTGGCTGTGAACAGCAGGATGCAGACTGCGGCCAGGCTCATCCAGGCAAGCTTCAGGGGACCATCAGGCGTCCACACGGCAGCCATGATGAAGAAGTAGGCCACCGCGATTTGCAGCCATGCCGTGGCGGGGGAAACCGCCTCAGTACGGGAGAGTACTGTGGAAGGAAAACTTTTCGACTCGCTGGCCATAAGAGGAATCTACTGATTAAGGGCTAACAACCGGATTAGATGCGGGTTTTCACCTCAGTGGGCACTGTGAAAATGCTATAGGAGCGCAGGCATGGAGAGCAAGACAACTCCGCAGGTGGTGGTGGTGGGCGCGGGATTCGGCGGGTTGCAGGCGGCGCGCCGGCTGGCACGTTACCCCGTCCGGGTCACCCTGGTTGACCGGAAGAATCACCACACCTTTCAACCTTTGCTTTACCAGGTGGCGACCGCAGGGCTCTCCCCCGGAGAGATTGCCGCGCCCATCCGCTGGATCGTTCGCGGGCGGCGCAACGTCGAAGTGCTGCTGGGCGAGGTGCGGGACTTCGATCTGCAACGGCGCGTGGTGAAGCTGCCCGACCTGGAGATCCCCTACGACTACCTGATTGTGGCGGCGGGCGTGAGCCATGCCTACTTCGGTCACGACGAGTGGGAGGCGCCGGCTCCGGGCTTGAAGACCATCGAGGACGCCCTGGAAATCCGGCGGAGAGTTCTGCTGGCATTTGAACTGGCAGAACGTCAGGCCGCGAGTGGTGCGGGGCAAATGCCTTTGAACTTCGTGGTGGTCGGCGGTGGGCCCACGGGGGTGGAACTGGCGGGGACGCTGGCCGAGATCGCGCGCCGTGTGCTGGCCGATGAGTTTGTCTCCATTGATCCCAAGGCTACCCGAATCATCCTGCTGGAAGGTGGGCCACGGCTTCTGCCCAGCTATCCGGAAGACTTGTCCCGAAGCGCCGAGGAACAATTGCGGCACTTGGGAGTGGAGGTCCACACTTCGGCGATGGTCAATGGCGTGGAACCGGGCGCGGTCTGGATGGGCCAAACCCGGCTGCTCGCGGCGGTCACGCTGTGGGCTGCCGGTGTCGCTGCCTCACCTCTGGGAAAAAAGTTGGGAGCGCCTACGGATCGCGCCGGGCGGGTGCTGGTCAATCCCGATCTGAGCATACCCGGGAATCCCGAAATTTTTGTCATCGGCGATCTTGCTTCTCTACAGGACGAGCACGGCAAGATGCTGCCGGGAGTGGCGCCAGTCGCGATGCAGGAAGGCGTCGCGACTGCGGACAACATCGCCCGCGACTTGCGGGGTGAATCGCGGCAGCCGTTCCACTACTTCGACAAGGGCAGTCTGGCAACCATCGGGCGGGCGGCCGCAGTCGCACAGTTCGGAAAGGTGCACATCTCCGGCTTTATCGCCTGGTTGTCATGGTTGTTCATCCACATATTTTTCCTCATCGGGTTTCGCAACCGCATTATCGTCATGCTCCAGTGGGCGTGGTCGTACCTCACCTACGAGCGCGGGGCGCGCCTGATCACCGGCGATGTGCAACTACCGGGCTGGGAGGAATTGCAGAGGACAAAGACTGCTTCGAGCGAAGAACGCCGCCGGGCATGAGGGCCGAGTATCCAGCCGGGTTGCGCTGAGCCTGCCTTCTTTGGACGGGACAGAAAAAGGCCGTCGTGCCTGACGCACGACGGCCTGATTGTGCAAGACACGTTTAGTTGCCTACTTGCCTGCTCTACCCTTGTTGGATCCAACCCCCGTGCAGAAGTCCCAGCCCGCCGACGAGGTCTTGCTGCCGCACGATCCGGCAGTGATGTCATTGAAGTCGGCCGCATTGCCGAGGTTGCTGTAGATCAAGGTGTTCTCATCCTGGCTGCTGCTCTTGAATTGGCGGGTGGAATTGACGACACCGGCCAACGCGGGTGTACCCACGCTGGTTCCGCCAAAAATGGACCATTGGAGATTGCAACCTGGTGCGGTAATGAACACCGACACTCCGCTATTGGGATCACCATCAAAGGAAAAATCTGGCGTGCCGCGATGCGTGCCCACCAGGTTCTGAATCACGTCCTGGAAAGCAGGCCGCGGTTCCAAGGTGCTGGTCCCACCGCCACTGCCGCTCCAGGCAGTCTCATTGGTGAAGTTGCCCTGGCTGTCGCGGTTCACCTTAGTACCCCCGACCGAAACCACAAAGGGAGAGGTGCTGGGATACTGGGCTATACCACCTGCGTCGCCGCTGGAGGCGAAGTAAACGACACCAGTCTGCATGAAGTGCGAATCCAGGTTCGTCTCGCCGCCGATGTCACTTCCGTAACCCCAGCTCATGGAGACTTCGCCCTTACCGCCGTGGGCTACGATCAGTTGGTTGGCCTTGTCGACCGCGGTAAACAGGTCGGTGGTGCTGTTGGTCTTGGCTTCCATCAAGACGATGGTGGCATTGGGAGCCATGGCATGCGCCCACTCGATGTCCAAGGCGGCTTCTTCGTTCCATCCGCAGTCTTGAGTCGGCTTGCCATTGGCGAATTGGACGTGGAACTTCGGAGCCGGCAGTCCAAAGGTAGTGGAGAAGGTCGCGAGATCACTCGCGGCCGTAGGATAGTCATAGGCGTCGATGATCACGATCAGCCCACTCCCGCCCTGCGGGTTCGAGGTGGACGTATTCTTGGGGCATCCCGGCAAAGGGTTTTTCACCAGGCCATACACGCAACCCAAAGAGGCCGGCCTTTCCCCCTGAGGGGTCGAGGAGTCGGCACCCGGGACGTAATAGATCAGATGGTTGGTGTGCGCGCTAAGACCCAACAGGTTCTCCATCCGCGTCTTGCTGGACTCGGGAACGATGATCGTGCCCTTCTGGGTTTGCGCGACTGCAAGGCTGACACTTGCAACGGCTACAAGCGCCAACAACAGGATTGAGTATTTCTTCATTTGCGAGGTTCTCCTTGTGAGCTGGGTTGAATGAGTCCGCGATAAGACCTCAAATCGGCGAGTACGTCCTTGACGTGAACGGATCTCCAAGGTAAGCACCCATGAATGTTGAGCGGTTCCGTTCCTAGCCCACCTGTAGTTCGTTCCGGGGTTATGCGGGAGGGCGGGTCTAACGTTCCGGAGCTGAGGCCGAAGGCCCACTGGAGAATGCCCTTCCAGTGAGCCTTCCAGCCTTTACCCATCTTGGAGGCCAATCCTTAACAGGCCGGAGAACACTACAGCAGACGGGGCAATACTACTAGCGCTCGTTGTTGCGCTGCCCCGCCCGTTGCGGTGTGATTCAGTTATCACTCCGGCCCCTGGATTCGTAAGAAAACATGAACTGCCTACTTGCCGGCTTTACCCTTGTCGCTTCCCACGCCAGTGCAGAAGTCCCATCCCGCTACAGAGGTGTGGCCGCCGCAAGCTCCAGCTTTGATATCGGTGAACTCCGAGGTGTTCCCTATGTTGCCGTAGATCTCGGTGTTCTCCGCCTGGCTGCTGGCGTTGAACGACTTCGTGGAATTGACCACGCCTGCGAGCGAAGGTGAGGAAACGCTGGTGCCGCCAAAAACCAGCCACTTGTCATTGCCGCCGCAAGCCGGGGAGGTCTCGTAGACGGATACTCCCGAATTTGGATCCGCATCATAGGAGAAGTCCGGTGTGCCGCGGTGGGTGCCAACAATGGTCTGAATGGCGTCCTGGAAGGTGGGGCGCAACTCGAAGGCGCTGTCGCCGCCGCCGCTGCCGGCCCAGGCGATCTCGCTGGTGAAATTGCCATTGCTGTCACGATGCACGGTGGTGCCGCCGGCCGAGACCACGTTAACCGAAGTGCTGGGCCATCCTACGATTCCGCCCGAGTCGCCGCTGGAGGCGAAGTACACGACCTTGGAGCCGGTGAAATGCGAGTCCGAGCTGGTTTCACTGGAGAACTCGCCGCTCTGCCAGCTCATGGAGACTTCCCCCTTGCCGCCGTGGGCCGCAATTAGGGAGTTAGCCTTGTCCACCGCCACCAAGAGATCGTTGAGGCTGTTGGTCTTGGCTTCCATCAGGACGATGACGGCGTTGGGCGCCATGGCGTGGGACCACTCAATATCCAAAGCCGCTTCCTGGTTCCATCCGCAGTCGGGGGTCGGTTTCCCCGAGGCAAACATCACGTGGAATTTCGGCGCGGGCAGGCCGAAGGTAGTGGAGAAGGTCGCCAGGTCCGACGCGGCCGTGGCGTAGTCGAATGCATCCACGATCACAATCAGGCCGCTGCCGCCGGTGGGATTGGAGGTCGAAGTAGTCTTGGGGCAGCCTGGCAGGGGGCTGGAAACCAGTCCGTAGACGCATCCCAGCGATGCCGGTGTCTCGCCCTGAGGCGCAGTCGCATTTCCTCCGTCGGGAACGAAGATCAGATGGTTGGTGTGCGCGCGTATGCCAGCATCGCCCGGCCGAGCAATACTGGAATCCGGGATGATCACGTGTCCTTTAACTTGTGCGTTGAGGAACCCGGCACTTGCCACGACCACGAGCGCCAGGAAGAGGAACTTTTTCATTGGTGTGGTTCTCCTTGTGTGAGCAGGGTTGGAATGAATCCGCAATAAGACCTCAAGTCGAAAAAATCTATTGCACGTGAATACAAATTCGCTGCAGGTAAACACCCCATGACCGTTGAGCCGTCCGCGGGAGGTTGGTGCGATGTTCTAGGGCTACGGCCAAAGGCCCACCGGAGGATGCACTCAAGCGGGCCTTCAGCGCTTCCCTATCGTGGAGGCCAATCCTCAACAGGTCGGCACACATTATGGCAGAAGACGCGCTACTACTAGCGCTCGTTATTGTGAATAATTAACGCGACGCCTGTGTGCGCAACAATTTGCACTTCTGTTTGCCGGAACATCCTGGCGAAGGCGATTGGCGGGTCGCCCAAGAATTGAACCGTCACCCCGTTCACTTCTGGGCAGCAGGTTTCGAATCTGAACACGCTTGCTCACTGCGGGGAGAAACTGGTAAACGGAAGTCATTGTGTTGCAGAGGCTTACTCAGGCTTGGCTGTGGCCAACCGAGTGCCGTCTAAGACTGGAAACGACGCCCACGGGGATGCATCAGCCAGTGCAAGACGTTTGCTACTCGTTTCGCCAGTCTACGATGCTCGCCTGGCTTCGGCGTCCAGTCGTAATTGCGGCTCCGCCGAGCGGAGCCGCTATAATCGACTTGTCTTGAGATTGCTTCGTCTTACTGCCCCGCTGGTATTTCTGGCTCTGTCCCTGGCCGCATTCGCCCAGGACCCCGTCCCCAACGGGCAAACCCTGGTTGTGATTCCGTTCGAAAACCAATCCAAGGCCCCGGGACTGGAGTGGATTGGAGAGTCTTTTCCTGAACTTCTGCAGGAGCGGCTGACGTCATCGTCGATGTACGTTCTGACCCGCACGGACCGGATACGGGCCTATGAACGGCTGGGCATCCCCAGCGATGTACATCCCTCGCGGGCCACCATTTATCGCATGGCCGAACAAATGGACGTGGATTATGTGTTGCTGGGCAGCTATGGCTTCGATGGACGGACTTTCAGCAGCGCAGCGCGAATACTGGACATGCGGCAGGATCGACTTTGGCCGGAGGTTCGCGAAGCGGGCCCGCTGGTGGAATTGATTGATATCCAGACCGCGCTGGCTTGGGATGTGCTGCATCAGTTGCATCCGGAGTGGGCAACGACGCGCCAGGCATATGTGGCATCGGCGCCCGCTGTCCGGCTCGACGCCTTTGAGAATTACGTGCGTGGCATCCTCGCCGCGACGGAGGTGGAGCGGATTCGCCGTTTTAGCGAAGCCGCGCTGCTAAATCCGGCCTACCCCGAGGCGTTGCTGCAACTGGGCAAGGTCTATTACCGAGAACGGCAATACGATCAGGCGGTTGCCTCGCTGGCACGCGTAGCGCAGGATGCGCCCGAGGCCCGGGAAGCGAATTTCTATCTAGGACTGGCGGCCTACTACCAAGGCTCCTATGAGCGGGCGGAGACAGCTTTTGGTTTTGTGGCTGCGCGCCTACCCTTGGCCGAGGTTTACAACAACTTGGGAGTGGCGACCTCGCGGCGCGGGAAAAAAGGTGCTGCGGAATTCTTCCAGAGAGCCGTGGATGCCGATCCCAGCGACGCCGACTACCGCTTCAACCTGGGCGTGGCGCTGTACCGGGCCGGCGACCTTGCCGGGGCCTCACGCCTGCTACGCGAAGCTCTGTCCCTGCGACCCGGCGATGCGGAAGCCAAGTCGCTGCTGGACAGCGTTGCCAGCAACGCTATCTCCCGCGCCCAGGGGAACGGCTTGGCAAAGGGGAGAACTCCGCTGGAACGCATCCGGATCAATTACGAAGAGAGTTCCTTCCGCCAGCTAGTCCTAAAGCTCGACGCGGCGGCGGAGCAGCGTCTGGCGAAAGACGATCCCCGGGTGCATGCCCGATTCCACGCCGACCGGGGACATGAACTGCTGGCGCAGGGTTTTGTGGCCGAGGCGGAGAGGGAGTTCCGCGAGTCGGTCACGCTCGATCCCTCTAATGCTGAAGCGCACGCCGGGCTGGCACAGGTGCTCGAGGCGAAGCAGGACGTCGCCGGGGCACGCGTGGAAGCCGAGGCTGCCTTGCGCTTACGCCAATTTGCCGAGCCCTTGCTGGTACTGGCGCGGCTGGATTTGAGAGACAATAGAACTGAGACGGCCGCAGAGAACGTGGACCGGGCCTTGCGTCTGGAACCCTCGAACGCCCAGGCGCTGGCCTTGAAGCGCGCCGTCGCAGCCAAGCTCGCGGAGAAAGCGCAGCCGCTGCCAAATCGATGAAAACTTCTGTGCTGTCGCGCGTCGTTTACGGCTTGCTGGCTGGACTGGTGCTGTCCGTGGTCCCATTTCCCTGCTCCGCCGAGGTGCTGAAGATCGTTGTCAACGACACCATTCATCCCATCACCGAGGAGTACATAGGGCGGGCGATCGCGGAGGCGGAACGGAACAAGGACCAGGCCTTGCTGGTCGAGTTGAATACGCCGGGCGGGCTTTTGGAGTCGACTCGCGACATCATCGAGAAAATCCTGGCGGCCAAAGTCCCGGTGATTGTTTACGTGACGCCCAGCGGGAGCCGGGCTGCGTCCGCCGGGTTTTTCATTCTGGAAAGCGCCGACGTGGCGGCCATGGCGCCGGGGACGAATACTGGTGCGGCACATCCCGTCACCATCACCGGCGGCAAAATTGATGATGTGATGAAGGAGAAGTTGGAGAACGACTCTGCGGCGCTGATGCGCTCCGTGGTTTCGAAACGCGGCCGCAACGTGGAAATTGCCGAGACCGCAGTGCGCCAGTCCAAGTCGTTTACCGATCAAGAGGCGCTCTCGCAACACCTGATCGACTATGTGGCTGCAAACGAAGAGGAACTGTTCAAGCAACTCCAGGGCAAGCCGGTGAAGCGCTTCAGCGGCGAGACGGTCACTCTCAATCTGGCCGGGCAGCCCGTCCGTCCCTTCGACATGACGCTGAAGCAGCGCATCCTGGCGTTCATCATGGATCCCAATATCGCGTTCATCCTGCTGGCCATCGGGGCCCTGGCGCTGTATGCGGAGTTCAACCACCCCGGCGCGGTCGTTCCGGGAACCGTCGGTGTGATTTTCATCCTGCTGGCGGTCTTTGCCCTCAATCTTCTACCCGTTCGCTTTGCAGCCATTGTGCTGATCCTGGCTTCGTTCGCCCTGTTCGCGCTGGAAGCCAAGTTTGCCACCCATGGAGTGCTGGCCATTGGCGGAATCACTACGATGGTTCTGGGCGCGCTGCTGCTGGTGGATGCGCCCATCCCCGAAATGCGGGTGCATCTTCTGACCGCGCTGTCGGTCAGCATTCCGCTGAGCGTCATCACCGTGTTTCTGATGGGGATCGCTCTCAAGGCGCGGCGGAACAAAGTGGTCACCGGCGCGCAAGGGCTGGTCGGCGAAATGGGGCATGCGCAGACTGCGCTGTCTCCACAAGGCAAAGTCTTTGTGCATGGCGAACTGTGGGATGCAGTCGCTTCATCCAACGTCTCGGCCGGCCAGTCGGTCATCGTGCGCAGAATCGATGGCCTGCAATTGCAGGTCGAACCGGTACCGTCGCTGCAGAGGACCGCAGTGACGACGGTTTGAGGCAGTTCAGGCACCACCGCAGACAACCCTGGTCACCGCTTTCGCTCGGTAAAGTGCGATACAATCCGCGACAGGAATATCCCTGACAATCAAGCGTGGAGGCAGTCATGGAACTGGGATTTGGCTTCACTACCATCGCCATCATTATTGTCGTTCTGTACCTTTTGAGTTCAATCAAAATCCTGGCCGAATACGAACGCGGGGTGATCTTCCGGCTGGGCCGCCTGCTACCTGACGCCAAAGGTCCGGGCATCATCCTGGTGTTCGCACCGGTCGACCGCATGGTGCGCATCTCCCTGCGGCAGGAGGCGCTCGAGGTTCCTCCCCAGGACATCATTACCCGCGATAACGTTACCCTCAAAGTGAATGCCGTGATTTTCTTGCGCGTGATTGAGCCGCGGCGCGCGGTGGTGGAAGTTTCCAATTACGTGTACCAGACCTCGCAGTTCGCGCAGACCACGTTGCGCTCGGTGCTGGGCGAGCAGGAACTGGACGAACTGCTGGCGCATCGCGAAAAGATCAACCTGCGGCTACAGAGCATTCTCGACACCCACACCGCGCCCTGGGGCGTGAAGGTCGCGAATGTCGAAGTCAAGCAGGTGGATATGCCCGAGTCCATGCTGCGTGCCATGGCCAAGCAGGCGGAGGCGGAACGCGAGAAGCGCTCGAAGATCATCCACGCGGAAGGCGAGTTCTCGGCGGCGCAACGGCTGGTGGATGCGGCCAAGTTGCTGGCGACCGAACCGGTGAGCGTGCAATTGCGCTACCTGCAGACGTTGACGGAGATCGGGGTGGAGAAAAATACCACCGTGGTTTTCCCCGTTCCAGTAGACATTTTCACCGGGATCCAGAAGCTCATCGGAAAGAAGGAAGGCGGTTAAAGCAGTGGTGGTAGGAGACGCTGCAAGCAGCGTCTCTCCAGAGACTTCGTCGGAGCAAAACATGGCTGCGCCACAGGACACGGAAATTACGCTGGGCACGGGCAAGATGCTGGGACTCTTCTTCGGACTGGTAGCGGTGTGCGCGGTGTTTTTCGGGATGGGATTTTCGCTGGGCCGAAGCTCAGTGAAGCCGCTGACGGCGACCGACCTGGCGGCGGCGACGCAAGCCGCGAATGCAGGCTCGCGGCCCACGGCGGTGAAACCGGTCAGCAGCCCTGCGCCTTCCGATCTGACTTTCTATAAAGCTGTGGAACAAAAGGACGCAGATACGCAGTCCCCAAGCAACAATGCCGCCGGCGACGCGGCGGACTCGAGCGCGGCGCCGGCCTCAGATAGCAGCACTGCGCCGCCGGACCCCATGGTGGCTCTGCCCACCAATGGCTACTTTGTGCAGGTGGCCGCGGTCAGCAAACAGGAAGACGCCGAGGCGCTGGTGGGGGCGCTCAAGAAGAAGCAGTATCCGGCCTTCGCCAGCAACAACTCGCCCTCGGACAAACTGTTTCACGTACAGGTCGGACCCTTTGCCGACATCAAAGACGCCGAGAGCATGCGGGCCAAGCTGGTCAACGATGGATATAACCCGATATTGAAAAAGTAGGAGTCGAGAAAAAGTTCTCGGTTCTCAGTTCCCGGTTCCCAGTTTAGTCCCGACTGAACCTCTGTTCCTTCCACGGGTCCCCGTACATGTGGTAGCCGTTTTGCTCCCAGAAGCCGGCAGCATCGTGGTCGAGGAATTCAAATCGACGCACCCACTTCACAGACTTCCAGGCGTAGAGATGGGGCACGATCAGGCGCAGCGGGTAACCATGGTCGGGCGTGAGCGGCTGGCCGTCGTGGTGGGTGGCTAGCAATACCTCCTCGCGGTCAAGGTCAGCGAGGGGAACGTTGGCGGTGAAACCCTGTTCCCCATGCACCAGCACGTAGGCAGCTTCCGGCGTGGGACGCACGCGGCGAAGCAACTCTCGAAAGGCAACTCCATCCCATTGGTTGTTGAAGCGGCTCCAGCGGGTGACGCAATGAAAGTCGCTCTGGCGCTGCACCTTGGGCAGGGCGTTGAACTCTGCCCAGGTAAGGCGGAGCGGAGAATCGACCAGCCCGTAGACTTTGAAGTCCCAGGTCTGGGGGTCGAAGCGCGGCACCGAGCCGTAATGTAGCACCGGCCATTTCAGGGTGAGCGACTGGCCGGGCGGGAGACGGCCCTCGCGCTTCATCAACTGTTCCAGTTCGCGGCGGTCTTTGCCTTCAAAGAGCATGTTGCGGACCTCAGACCTCGGACTTCGGACCTCAGTTCATCATGGGTTGTGTCAAGACCTGACGTCAGACGTCCGAGGTCTGACGTCTGAGGTCTGCCATTGACAGCGACCGACTCGTGGTCTATTCGTAGGAGACATGCGTAACCCGGAGCATGGGCTGGACCGTATGTTACACGCGATCGCCGATCCCACGCGGCGGCGGATTCTGCAGGCACTGAAAGAGCGTGGCGGCTGTTCGATTAGCAAGGATGTGGGCCTGTGTGCGTCGGACATCGAGATACGGGTGCATCTCTCCCAGCCGACGATCTCGCACCATATGGCCATTCTCAAGAAAGCGGGATTAGTGGAGGCAAAGAAACTGGGACTATGGATGTGGTACCGGCGGAACGAGGCCGCACTGCGGGAGTTTACCCGGGCACTGAAGGAGAATCTGTAGGTGTTCTATCCGGCGCTGGCGGCGAGCATCTTTTGCAGCAAGCGCCGCGCCTGCGCAATCAGGTCGGCGACTTCGAAGGGTTTTACCAGATAGGGGACGTTGTTCTCCTGCAGGAAGGCTCGAGTCTCCGGTTCGGCGACGCTGGAGAAGGTCAACAGTAAACGCTTTTCCATGCCCGGGCAATTTTCCTGGAGCCAGCGGTGGATGTCGGGGGCAGTCCATCCTCCGGGCATTTTGCCGTCGAGGATGAGCGCATCAAACTTCTCGCTCAGCAGGCGAGTTTTCACTTCCTGGCCGTTTATCAAGGCAACTACATTCGCTCCCGCGCCGGCGAGCACGTCGCGCTCAAATTCCAGGACTGCTTCTTCATCATCCACCAGCAGGATGCGCCCGTCGATGGCGACCTCACGGCGCGGAGCTGGCGCTGCGTCGGCGCTGGTCTCGGCGCGACGAGCGGAAGGCAGGCGAACCTCCACGACGGCTCCGCCTTCGGGCCGGTTGCGCGCGCTGATGTCTCCGCCGTGCTCCTTGATGATGCCGTAGCAGATGCTCAAGCCTAGCCCGGTGCCTTTGCCCACGCTCTTGGTGGTGTAGAAGGGGTCGAAGATCTTATTCGGTTCCTTGATGCCGGGACCGGAGTCCTGGAATTCGGCGTGCACATGGCCATCCTGGGCGTAGACCCGCACGTTCAGCTTGCCCGGCTGGCCGGCTTCCAGCATGGCGTCCACGGCGTTATTGATGATGTTCAGAAACACCTGCTCGAGCTGATGGGGGTCGGCGGTCACCGCCGGAATCTCCTTTTCGATCTCCCGTTCCAGGGTGATGTCGTTGACCTTGAGGTCGTAGTCGCGCAGAGCCAGGGTTTCGTCGAGCACCTTGCAGATGTCTACCTGCTGCTTCTGGGGCTTGCGCTGGCGGGCGAACGAAAGCAGGTTCTGCACCACGCGGTGAGTGCGCTGTGCCTGCTTGAAGAGTTTGCGCACGAAGTCTGAGGCACGGTCCTGCAGACCCTCGCTCTCCAGCAACTGCGCGTAGCCCAGGATGGCAGTCAGCGGATTATTGAGCTCATGGGCCACGCCCGAGATCAGCTGGCCTACCGCCGACATCTTCTCACTTTGTAGTAACTGCTCCTGGGTGCGGCGCAAGTCTTCGTAGGCGCGGCAGGTCTCTTCATAGAGCCGTACCTTCTCAATGGTGGTCGCGAGTTGACGACCGATGGCTACCAGCAGATTTTCGTCGTTGCTGGTGTACTCGCGTGCTTCCCGGCTGCTGATGCCCATCGCTCCGATCGGTTTTTCCTTGCTCCACAGCAGCACCCATATCCAGGAGCGCAATCCGTCGGCACGAATGAAGTCAGCCACCAGATCAGGAAGATGAGGCAGATATTCCGGGGTTATGACCTCGGTGCGGGAACGGGTGACCAGGTCGCCGAAGCCTTCGGAAAACTTGATTTCGGAAAAGCGGGCACGGTCGGCGCTGCGTTGTCCCCAGCCGGCGCGGCGGCGGAACGTGGTCAGGTCGGCGTCGGAGAGATAGATGGACCCGGTCTCCGCTCCCAGCAGCGTGATCACCTGGCGCAGGGTGAGGTTCAGAATTTCGTCGAGGTCGAACGACTGGGTGGCGATGACCGCCATGGCGTTCAGTGCGTTCAGTTCGCGATTGCGACGGCGGATCTCGTCTTCCGCCCGCTTCTTCTCCGTCATGTCGAGCAGAAAGCCCTGGTAGCGCTCGATCTTGCCGGCTGCGTTGCGGGTGGCGAAACTGCTTTCCATGGCGTTCAACAGAGTGCCGTCTTTGCGTCGCAAGGTGACTTCGAAGTTGCGGACGTAGTTTTGCAGTTCCACTTCGCGGCGAAAAGCATCGCGCTGCTCGTGTGAGGTATAGAGGTCGGTGTCCACGTTGAGGGCCATCAGCTCTTCGCGGCTGGCGTAGCCCAGCATGCGCAGGAAGGCGTCGTTGCAATCCAGCAGCTTCCCCTCAGGCGTAGCCACAAACACCCCCTCCTGCACTTGCTCGAACAGGAGGCGATATTTTTCTTCCGCCAGACGGCGGTCGGTGATGTCGCGTACTACGTGGATAGTGCCTTTCTGCTTGCTTCCCTGCTCGGTGTAGGTGGAGGTGGAGACCATAGAATAGCCTCCGAAGCAGGGGTCCGGACCTTCGTAAAAGGCTTCGTCACCACCCCGGCAGTAGGGACATCCGGTCCATTCGCCGTGGGCGTGCGGGAGCATGGACTCGCAGGAGTTGCCCATGACGTCGGCCGGGGCTTGCTCCAGGCGCTGCAGCAGGGCAAGGTTGGCCTTCATTATGCGGTATTCGGAGTCGTGCAGCAGAACCAGGTCGTGGATGGAGTCAAAGGTGTTGCTCCACTGGCGGTGGGAGCGCAGAATCTGTTCGACCAGGCGAAGGTTCTCGACCGCCAGCCCCAGTTGGTGGGCACTGGTGGCGAGGAATTCCACATCGTCGGGTGCATAAGACAGCCGGCGCCGACTGCCCAGCGTCAGCGTGCCAATAGGGGATTTCTTGCCCAGCACCGGCAACATCACAACATGGTGAAAACGCTCCCCTCTCAGGTAAGGGCGCATCGCCGGGCTGGCGGCAGATGTCTTGACCACGATGGGCACGCCGTCGCGCAGGACTTGCGCCTGGGTCTCATCCACCGCAATGACGCTGCAGTCGCGCAAGAATTCGGGGGATAGGCCGATCTGCTGTGCGATCACCATGTTGCTGCCTTCCATCAGGCGAAACCAGGCGGCGTCGGCACGCATCAGGGCTTTGAGTTCCTCCAGGGCTGTGACCATCATGGGACCGTGCTGCTGGGCCCGCGTGATGGTGGTGGTAAGGGCATTGATCACCGCCAGGCGGCGGGTACGCATCCGGGAATCGTCGAACACCACCAGCAACATGCTCAACCCGAACAGCAAATCGGCCAAGAGGCTGGTGTCGGGCGGCAGGTGGCCAGTCAAGGGGGCCCAGTCCAGATGCAGCAGCAGCAGGCTCAAGGTCAGCAGCCAGGGACCGATCTCACCTCGTCCCCAGCGGAAGCGGATTACCTGAAAGGCGGCCGTAAATGCAATCAAGCGATAGGCCACTTCCAGGACCACGCGCAGGGTCATCGAGTTCGGCCACCAGAGGGCGCGGGCCACGGCATAGGCCATGACCGTGATGGAAATCAGCAACAGAGGCAGAAGTAACTTGCGCGCATGGGTGTAGACGAAGACGGCGGCGGCAAACAGGGAGACGGCCAGGATGAATTCCGCCTGCGAAATGGCGATCAGGTAGTGCTGCACCGCCCTCCCCTCGGTGCCATGCAGCGTCCAGCGAGAGACAAAGTAGGCCAGCCAGCCCACGATCCAAAGCAGCAGGTAGCGCTCGCGAAAGGTGCGGAAAACCAGCAAGGCCGCGGCCAGCACCATGAGCGTGGCCGACTCCTGTGCGACCAACTTGGGGACGACAAGCTCCCCGATCGCATTCCAAGTGCTCCAGGCAGAGATATTCATCGCTGACAAAGGGACCCAAGGGCTCGTTTCTTAAATAGCACGCCTGCACCCGTTACCAATGGGATTTCCCGTGTCCAATGGTTACTTTCGGAACCTGAGATGTGCGCTAGAATGGGCGTTAAACTTCTATACGCCATGCCAGCCGAACGCATTCTCGTTGTCGATGACGAAGAAGCCATCCGCGAGATTGTTTCTTCCATGCTGACCTCCGCTAACTACAAGTGCCGTCAGGCCTCATCCGGCTTGGAAGCCTTGGCCTTGCTGGAGTCCGGAGAGGAGTTCGAGTTGATGCTGTCCGACCTAATGATGGCGGGCCTAGATGGCATTGGGCTGCTGGAGCGTACCAAGGAAAAGTTCCCGGACATGCCGGTAGTCATGGTGACCGCGGTGCACGACATCTCCGTCGCCCTGGCGGCCATTCGCAACGGCGCCTACGACTACCTGCTGAAGCCCTTCGAGCGGGAGCAACTGCTGGCTACGGTGCGGCGGGCTTTGGAAAACCGGCGGCTCAAACTGGAGAATCGTCAATACCAGACCAGCTTGGAGGCCCTGGCGGCGGCCCGCACGGAGCAACTGCGGAAAGCTCTCGCCGATCTGGAGCGATCCTACGGTATGACCCTGGAGGCTCTGGGCGGCGCCTTAGACATGAAAGATGCCGAGACCGAGGGCCACTCGAGGCGAGTCACTGCTTTCACCATGGCCATGGCTCGCAAGCTGGGCCTGCCGAAGGAGCAGGTCGACGTCATCGCCCGCGGAGCATTCCTGCATGACATTGGCAAGATGGCCATCCCCGATGCCATCCTCCGCAAGCCTGATAAGCTCACGCCAGAGGAAGTGACGATCATGCGTGAGCACTGCTATCGTGGCTACCAAATGCTGAAGAAGATTCCGTTCCTACTGGAAGCCGCCGACATCGTCTACACCCACCAGGAGCATTACGATGGTACTGGCTATCCGCGCAACCTAAAAGGGGACGAGATCCCTCTTGGGGCGCGCATCTTTTCCGTGGCCGATACCCTCGACGCCATCACCTCCGACCGGCCTTATCGCGCGGCGCAGACCTTTGAGGCAGCGCGCAAGGAAATCCAGCGCTGCGCCGGAACCCAGTTTGATCCGCTGGTGGTTGATACTTTTCTCTCCATGCCCGAGACCATCTTCGAGGACTTGCGAAAAGCGATCGATGCCCAGATCTATCCTGCCTATTCCACCACCGCCAGGAGCTCGGGTTAGGTTTGTATTAAGCTTCCGGCCCTCGCCTGACAAGAATTGTCAGGCAGCAATTTCTCCCTCCGGCACATCCAACCAGTTTAGTTCGTAGTCCCGCAGGAATGAGGTCACACGCATGCTCAAGTCCACGCGCCAATGGTGGTTGTGTATGGCAGTTATCTCGGTGGCCCTGCCACTAGGGGCCCAGCAAACAATGAGTTCGCCGGTGTTCCCGCACACCATTCCCGATGGCACCACGTTTCTGATCCGTCTCAATGACAAGCTGGATACCAGCAAACTGCAGGCCGGTAAGCACTTCACCGCGAAACTGGCGGAAGACCTGGTTGCTCCGGATGGCTCCACCATCCCACGCGGCAAGAAAGTGAAGGGCCACGTGAGCTCGGTAGAACAAGGCCTGCATGCCCGCATGCTGCTCAGCTTTGACGAGATCGATACCGGTCACGGCAAGATGCCGCTGATTGCGACCGTGACCGGCGTGCCCGGAGAACATGCAGCCAAAGAACCCGACGCCGAGGGTGAGATCGAACGCAAAGGCATGAGCAAGCGGCGGGAGATTGAAGTGGCGGCGGTGGGCGCCGGTCTGGGAGCGGCCGGTGGCGCCGCCGGCGGCGGTGGCAAGGGAGCGGCCATCGGCGCCGGAGTCGGCGCCGGAGTGGGTGCGCTGGCCGGAATCCTGACCGACCGCAACCTCACGTTGGACAAAGGCACCGTTCTGGAAGTGCGGCTCGACCATCCGCTACAGGTGCCCACCCATTGAATTTTGTGACCGGCCCGGTCGTCGCGGAGCCGGTTCCGACGAAGGGAAAGGCATGGGCTTGAAGGCCCATGCCTTTTCTTGCTTGCAGCTTGATTTCTCCCGCATATTTTGTCTTCCCGCGCGTTCTTGGTAGTGGCGGCGGCACAGGCGTATAAGTTCTAGTTGTCATTACGGAGAGAGATCATGAAAACTCTTGTTGCAATACTGACGCTTCTACTGCTGGCGAGTTCGTTTGGCTTGGGGCAGGAGCATCCTGCGGTCACGGCGCAACCAAACACCGTGTTTGTCGGGGCGGATGGGAAATTCGAGGCGAATCCCGATACCGCGCTGCTGCAATTCAACATTTCGGCGCAAGAAGACACTTCGCGGGCGGCGTACGATCGCGCCTCCAAGTCGGCGGAGCAGATCCGCCTGATTCTGCGCGCGAACGGCATTGAACCGAAGGCGGCAGAGATTGGGTATTTCTCGCTGCAACCGGTCTACGATTACAAAACTCCCAAACGCAAGCTGGTGGCGTACCGGGTGAATGCCAACGTATCGCTGAAGTTGAAGGACTTCTCTAAGATCGCGCCCATCCTGCAGCAACTGGCGGATGCCGACATCACCGAGAATCAGTCGATCCAATACACCCTGGAAGACATGGACACGGCCAAGACCAAGGCGGTCGAAGATGCCTACCGGCGGGCCCGGGACTCGGCCAATGCGGTGGCGCGAGCGGGCGGGCGCACGCTCGGAGAGCTTTCCTACGCGTCGGTGGATACGTTTGAAAATGTGCGGGTGATGCAGTCCCTGGCCAGGCCCATGGCCAGAATGGGTGCGGAAGCGGTGCCGGCTCCGACCGAGGAGTTTAGTCCACAAAGCATAACTGTGACCGCGCACGTGAATGCCATGTTCACCCTGCGATAGAAGGCAGCCGGCGGGACGCCGGCCCTACTTCACGCTTGCAGGAATCCGGCTGGCGTCCAACGGGATGGGCCGCTGGATGACCATCTCAACGGTGGTGCCAGCGTCCAGCTTGACATCATTGCCGCGTGACAGCAGAGCGATGGCGCTCCCCACTGCGCCTCCGACGCCAGCACCGATGGCGGCGCCTTTCCCCCCGTGGCTCAGGCCGCCGATCACAGCGCCCGTCCCGGCCGAGGTGGCGACGGTCCCAACCTTCTCTCCCGTCTGGCTGTCTCCCTGGATGGTGCCTTCTTCGTCTTTGACTGAAGTCTTATCGACCCCGGGTGCATTCTCGACTGAGCCGGGCAGCAGCACGGTGTAACCGCTGGGATAAATCAGCGTGGTGAAGTGCATGAGGACTTCGGCGCGTCCTTTGATCCGTCCCGCACGCTGCACACGATTGATTTTCCCTTGCACGTAGGTGCCGGCGGGAATCAGGACCCGATTGTTCAGTACCACCGGGAAAGTGGTTTCCGCATAGACCGCGTCGCCCTCCTTGGCGCTCTTGGTGGAGATTGCGTGCTTGAGTGCCAACGGAACTTTGGTGCCGGCAGGGATGGTCAGTTCATTGGTTGTCGCCGTGGAAGCCGCCGGAGCAGGCTGAGCAACCGACTGGGCAACAGGAGTGGATTGAGCCACCGCTAGCGCGGTCAGCAGCCACAAGGTTAACACCATACGCATGGAAAACCTCCCCAACCACATTCCAGGAGCCGTGGACACAGTATAGAACGGCTTCCGCAAGAAACGTGGCCCGATGCAGAAGTTGGATGCGGGCTGAGACAGGAAAGGTTATTCGGGGGTGAATCTGGGATTCGACTGGGAGCCTAGCCGCCGGCGCGCCGGGTTTGGTTGTCGCGCACATTTCCCATGAACTGGGACTGGAGCCGCTGGGCGCACAGCTCACCGCAGACGTGCAGGGTGCCTTCACGGTGGGCCACCTCTTCATCCCAAGGGCAGAGATACAACACCGGCCGGTTCAGTTCCCCAAAAGAGGTCCACATCAGCCACCAGCGGTCGGTGGAGCCCTTCAGGATTCCGCAGTTGGGCCCGGCACAGCGGTAAAACGGAACGGGGGACTGCGGAATTGGCTTACCAGCTTTCATGGGGTTCTGCTCTCCTAACCAAGCCATTGCACGGCAGACCATTCTAGCGAATACGAGCCGCCGGGTGCACGCTAGAAGGACGGCAGAGCAACGGAGCTTCTTAGGGGGCCGCCTACAGGAATCCGTGAAAAAAAAGCCAATTCTGGCGGCACTTGCCGCGAAGGGAGTGAGGGGGCCTCTTGTCCAGCGGAAGTTCTCTGTTCCTAGTTCCCGGTTCTCAGTTGTGCCGTTGGAATCACTTGTAGATCAGGTATTTTTGTCGAAGCTGCTGGAATTTTTCCAGCGGCTCTCGCCATTCTTCGGTGATACGGCGGGGATCGTCGCCACGGACAAGAGCGTCGTAAGCCGATTGATTCAACAACAGATCGATCATCTTTTCCATGTGGAATTGCTCGGGATAGAGCTTGTGGAGGGCGGAGGCCAGTTCGATTCCCAACTCGGGTGCGTCGAGGGCGTTGCGTTCGATGGGAATGATGTTCACGCCTCCACATTTCTGGTCTTTGTACCAGGACGCGTTGGGCGTGAAGCTGGCCGCGACGAAGCGCACACCTGAGATGTTTCTGGCATTTAGATAGTCCGCCAGTTGATGTCCGTTTATCCAGGGTGCGCCCAGCAATTCAAAAGGTGTATCGGTTCCCCTCCCCACCGAGACGTTGGTGCCTTCGACCAGTGCAACTCCCGGATAGAGCGTGGCGGTCGTCAAGCTTCGCAGATTGGGTGAGGGGTTGATCCATTCCAGGCCGGTGGAGTCGAACCAGTCGCCACGCATCCAGCCTTCCATGGGAACGACCTTCAGTTGGGCGTTAATGTGGCGCTCGGCGTTGAACATCTGCGCCAGTTCGCCCATGGTCATGCCGTGGCGCACGGGTTCGGAGGTGTAGCTCACAAAGCTCTCCCGCCCGGGATCGGACACGGGCCCCTGCACGAAGGAGCCGGTGATCGGATTGGGACGGTCGAGCACGATGACTTCGGTTCCGGCTTTGGCAGCGGCTTCCAGAAAATATCCCAGTGTGGTTTCGTAGGTGTAGAAACGCACGCCGGCATTCTGGAGGTCAATCACGACCGCGTCCAGCTTTTTGAGATCTTCGACCGCGGGACGGCGGGCGGCGTCACTCGCTCCGTAGACGCTGTACACGGGGACGCCCGTCGCGGCATCCCGCGAGTTACCGACTGTCGTGGTGTCCAAGGTGCCGGTGACGCCGTGCTCGGGGCTGAAGATGGCGTCCAGGGAAACCCCGGGGGCATGAGCCAGAACGTCAATCGTGCGCTGACCCTGCGCGTCCACACCGGTTTGATTGGTAAGCAGCCCGATCTTTTTCTTTCCGTTCGTGGCGCGAATCAGGTCGAAATCGTGCGCCTCCAGAACGTCGATCCCGGTCTTGACTGCTCCGTTGCGCACAGCCAGCCGGCGGGCTGCTGTCTGGGCTTCGTTGTAACCGGTGATGCTCTTCCAGCGCAGATCTTCCCGTTCGCTTGGCGTGAGTGGAAGAGCCGCAGCTACCGCGGTCGCCAGCTTGGAGCGCAAGGCGACAGCACTTCCCTTCCCGCGTGGATGAACAGCGTTGGTAAGGACGATGATGTAGGTGCGCGTGGTGGGGTCGATCCACAGGGAGGTTCCGGTGAAGCCTGTGTGTCCGAACGACCCTACAGGCAAGAGCTCGCCGCGATTGCTGGAGAAAGGCGAATCAATGTCCCAGCCAAACCCGCGCAGCTCCTGGGCGGTGGGCGGCTGTTGTGGCGAAGTCATTTTCTCTACGACCAGCGACGGAAGCACGCTGCTGCCCTCCAGCAGAGCTTGCGCGAACAGGGAGAGATCGGCCGCCGTGGAGAACAGGCCGGCGTGTCCGGCGACCCCGCCCATGCGGCGCGCGGTGGGATCGTGCACCACTCCACGCAGCATTTTGTTGCGCTCGTCATATTCGGTGGGCGCAATTTTCGGGCGCCAAGAAGCGGGCGGCAGAAAGCGGGTGCGCGTCATCTTCAAGGGCGCGAAGATGTTCGTCTGGCAATATCTGTCCAGGGTGGTTCCCGAAACCCGCTCCACCAGCGCACCGAGTACGATGAAGTTGATATCGCTATAGAGGAAACGGGAGCCTGGAGGAAAAACTGGCTTCTCCGCGTACGCCATGCGCAAGGCCGTGTCGCGTCCCTGCCAGGGCTGGTCCAAGTCGAGGCCTTCAGGAAGTCCGGAATAGTGGGTGAGCAACTCGCGGACGGTGATCTCGTCCTTGCCATTTTGAGCGAATTCTGGAATGTACTTGGCGACAGGATCGTTGAGGCGTACCCGGCCGCGCTCCGCCAGTTGCATAACTGCCATCGTAGTCGCCACCACCTTGGTGAGCGAGGCTAGGTCAAAGACTGTGTCCAGGGTCAGGGACTCGCGTCGCGGTTCGAGGGCGCGGTTGCCGAATGCCTTGTTGTAAATCACCTGGCCGTTGTGCCAGACCAGCACCACCGCACCGGGAATTTGCCCGTCGTGGATGGCCTCTTGCACGATGGAGTCGAGAACGGCAAGCCCGTTGCCGTCCGTGGTCTTGGCAGCCAGCGCGGGTGAAGACGCGACTACCACTGAGAACAGCAGTGCGAGTGCCCAGGAGCGTCCCCAGCGCAGACGGAAATTCGCGAGGTTGGCTTGGCTTGTCCGGATATCCTGACTTTACACAAACGGCAGGAACTTCCTCAAGAAACTGAAGTAAGGGGTGCCGCGTATGCCATGAGTACAGTTTACGAGCGGCGGGAACTTTGCTATAACCCGGACATCGAGCACACTAAACCCTTGTCTGAAACCTGGTCATCGAATGCCGCCGCCGGCATCGGGCACTTCCCCGCTCCTGCTTACCAGCAGCAGGACACGGTTTTTCGCCGGGCATTCGATGCGCTGCGCCAGGCCATCGCCGACCAAGCTTTCCCGGCGGCTTCTGTGGCGATTACCCGGCTTAGAAAGTTGATCGCCCTGAAGGCGCTAGGGCGCTTTACCTACGAAACCGATTCGCCTGAGGTCACTGCTGCGAGTATTTTCGATCTGGCTTCTGTTTCGAAGGTAGTGGCCACGACGACCACGGCGATGATTTTGTACGAGCGCGGGTTGCTCGATCTGGAAGCGCCTGTGGCTGCCGTTACGCCGGAGTTCCGCGGCGAAGACTCGCGGCGCGGCGACGTCACCCTCCACATGCTGCTGGCGCACTCTTCAGGATTGCCGGCGTACGAGCGGCTATTTCTACGAGCGAAAACTCGTGAGGAACTTCTGCATGCTGCCTTCACTACTCCGCTGGTAACCGATCCCGGCACTCGGGCTGAGTACAGCGACATCGGCTTCATCATCCTGGGCGTAGCGCTGGAGCGCATTGCCGACGAGACTCTCGATTCCTTCTGCCAGCGAGAAGTTTTCGGCCCACTGGGGATGACGCGCACAGCATTCAATCCGGCGGCTGCCTCGAAATCATCCATCCCGCCTACGGTGGAGGACCGCACGTTTCGTCAGCGCGTCATCCAGGGTGAAGTGCAGGATGAAAACGCGAGCGTGCTCGGGGGCGTGGCCGGCCATGCCGGATTGTTTGCAACCGCCGAGGACGTTGCCATCTTTGCCCATGCGATGCTCGATGGCGGACGGCCGATCCTGCGACCCGAGACGCTGGCGCTGTTCAAGCGTCGCGAGCCCGGGCCAGAAGGGACTTCGCGCGCACTGGGCTGGGATACACCTTCCTCGCCCTCGCAATCGGGACACCAATTTTCTGCCTCTTCCTTTGGCCACCTGGGTTACACCGGAACTTCGCTCTGGATTGATCCTGAACGGCAACTCTCGGTGACCTTGCTTACCAATCGCACCTGGCCCGACTGCGGCCAGCAAGCCATCAAGGAAGCGCGGCCTCGGTTCCACGATGCCGTGATCGAGGCCCTGGAGGCCAGCGGTTGAGCGGCACACGAAAGCCGGGGCGGGAATTGAAGCGCTTGCCGACAGAGCGTAGTAACCGCGCGGCGGCGGACCTGGACCGCAGGTCGTCGCTCGAAATCGCGCGCATCATCAACGCGGAGGACGGGAGGGTGGCGGCAGCGGTGAAACGCGCTCTGCCCCAGATCGCGCGCGCCATCGATATGATCGCCGCCGCATTAAGAAAGGGCGGGCGCTTGATTTATGTCGGCGCCGGGACCAGCGGCCGGATTGCCGCGCAGGACGCGGTGGAGTGCCCACCAACCTTCAATACTGATCCCCACACGGTGCAGTTCGTGATGGCCGGTGGGGCGAAAGCCCTGGGCGTGGCGGTGGAGGCCAATGAAGATTCCCGGAGGCTGGGGGAACGCGAAATTGCGAAGAAGAAACCGGCTAACCATGATGTCGTGGTAGGAGTCGCCGCCAGCGGGCGGACTCCGTTTGTCGTAGCTGCCCTCAAGTACGCGCGCCGGCATCGGGCCAAAACGATTGCGGTGACCTGCAATCCGAATTCTCCGCTGGAGAAAGCTGCCCACCTCGCGATCGTGACCGAGGTCGGGCCCGAAGTGGTCTCAGGCTCGTCCCGCATGAAAGCGGGCACCGCGCAGAAGATGGTCCTCAACATGCTTTCCACCGGAGCCATGGCGCGGTTGGGGTACGTGTACGGCAACCTGATGGTGAACGTGCGCCTGAAGAACGAAAAGTTGGTCGAGCGTGGAGTCCGCATCGTGCAGCAGGCAGCGGGAGTGAGCCGACAAAGGGCGAAGCAGGCGCTCAAGTCGGCGGGGAATCGTGTTCCCGTGGCGCTGGTGATGCTGGAAACGGGGGTGCGCCGGAGGGAAGCCGAGCGGGTGTTGAAAACCGCCTTGGGCAGCGTACGGGAGGCCATCGCTGCCGCCCGCAGTCTGTAGTACCCCCTGAGGAGCACGGAAACCACGATCTTGCCACGAGTAATGCAGGAACGGTCCTCCCAAGGCCGTGCACCTCTGATTAACAACTTCCTGCCTGCGCTCTCTTCCCAGTCCCGCTAGAATAGGGTGGCGCCACAGATTGGAAGGAAAATCGTGGGGCCTACTTAGGGAATTGTCAGGATATGGATAAATTCGTCATTCGCGGCGGCAACCCGCTGCTGGGGACGGTTCGCGTCAGCGGGGCCAAGAATGCCGCTCTGCCGGCGATGGCGGCGGCCCTCCTCACCGAGGAACCCATTGTTCTGGAGAACATTCCCCAGGTGCGCGACATCGAAACCACGCGTAAGTTGCTGGCTGCGATGGGCGCCGAAGTCGAATTGGGATATGGGCGTGCGCATCATCGCACCACCATCTGCTGCCGCAACCTGGTTTCGCCTGAAGCCTCCTACGAACTGGTGAAGACCATGCGCGCCTCTACCCTGGTGCTGGGGCCGCTGGTGGCGCGCTGCGGGCGGGCGCGTGTCTCGCTGCCGGGAGGCTGCGCCATCGGGGCGCGGCCGATCGACCTTCACATCAAGGGACTGGAGCACCTGGGCGCGGAAATCACCCAGGAACACGGCTATGTGGAAGCGCGCGCGGACCGGTTGCGTGGCGCGGAGATTGTGTTTGACAGGATCACGGTCACAGGAACGGAAGATCTGCTGATGGCGGCAACCCTCGCCGAGGGCGAGACCGTAATGCAGAATTGCGCCCGCGAACCCGAGGTCGCAGACCTGGCCGATCTGCTGAACAAGATGGGGGCGCGGATTGAAGGTGCGGGCTCGCCGACCATCCGGGTGCAGGGCGTGAGTAAGCTGCGCGGTGCAAAGCATCGCATCATTCCCGACCGGATTGAGGCGGCCACCTTCATCCTGGCGGGCGCGCTTACCGGTGGAGACCTCAACGTGGTGGGTTGCGACCCGAATCATCTGGGTGCTCTGATGCAGAAACTGAACGAAGTTGGCGTCCGGACGGCGCACACGGCAGAATCGGTCCGCGTCATCGGGGACGGCGAATTGCGGGCTGCGGACGTGGTGACGGAAGAGTATCCCGGCTTCCCTACCGACGTGCAGGCGCAATACATGGCGCTGGCTACCCAGTCCGAAGGGACCTCCATCATCACCGAGAACATTTTCGAGAACCGCTTCATGCACGCGCTGGAAATGGTGCGCATGGGAGCCAACATCAGGATCGAAGGCAGCCGCGCCGTGGTCCGCGGAAAGACTCCGCTCAGCGCCGCGGCGGTGCTGGCTTCCGATCTACGCGCCTCGGCGTCGCTGGTGCTGGCTGCGCTGGTGGCCGACGGCGAGACTATCATTGACCGCGTCTATCACATCGACCGCGGG
Source organism: Terriglobia bacterium (assembly GCA_020073645.1). Lineage (GTDB taxonomy): Bacteria > Acidobacteriota > Terriglobia > Terriglobales > Acidobacteriaceae > JAIQET01. Next base: position 53,363 of record JAIQET010000009.1, read on the forward strand.
TATGAGCACATTGAAGAAAAGCTGCGTGGGGTAGGAGCGCAGATCCGGCGCATCGGGGAGATCTTGCCCAAACGGGCGGCGGCCCCGGCGGTGAGGGCGTAAGAGGGCCGGTCCATCGGCAGTTCTCAGTTGTCAGTTTCCGGTTCTCGTTTGGCAAAACCAAGAGGCCGCGACTTTGATCGCGGCCTCTTAATCCCGTTACATCCGTTATGGAGTTGTTCTAGCGCCTCGGGCCACCGTGGCCACCACGACCGCCGCCGCCCGGACCACGACGACGACGTCCGCCGCCACCACCGGGACGCCCTCCACGGCCACCCCGGTCTCCCCCACGATCAGGACCACGATCGCCAGCCCCAGCGCCGGCTAGAGGTGCATCGCGGTTATAGTTGGGTTCGGGCTCGTCCTCGAAGTCGCCGCCACCTTCGATAGTCATGGCAGGCGCTGGGGCACCAGCTTCGCCCCCGCCTTCCCCGCCGCCCATCTTGGCGCGCTGCTCCTTGAGGATGGCTTTGCGCGAGAGGCGGATGCGGTTGCCTTCGACGGCAAGCACCTTCACCAGCACCTGATCGCCTTCTTTGAGTTCGTCGCGGATGTCCTTGATACGATGCTCGGCCACTTCGCTGATATGCAGCAGGCCATCCGTGCCAGGAATGATTTCGACGAATGCGCCGAAATCGGCCAGGCGCGTGACTTTGCCGAGATAGGTCTTCCCTATCTCGGCGGTGGCGGTCAGGTCGCGAATAATTTGTAGCGCTTTGTTCGCGGACGCCTCGTCGTTGGACGCCACGTTCACCTTGCCGGTGTCTTCCACGTCGATCTTGACGCCGGTCTGCTCGATAATGCTGCGAATCATCTTGCCGCCGGGCCCGATGACGTCGCGAATTTTGTCCACCGGAATCTGCAGGGTGTATATGCGCGGCGCGTAAGCGGAAACCTTCTCACGCGGCGCCGGCAGCACTTCGTTCATCTTGTCGAGAAGGAAGAGTCGACCCCGTTGTGCCTGCGCCAGCGCTTCGCGCATGATCTGCGAGGTGATACCACTCACCTTGATGTCCATTTGCAGGGCGGTAATGCCGTCTTTGGTGCCGGCGACTTTGAAGTCCATGTCACCGTAGTGGTCTTCGGCGCCAGCGATGTCAGTAAGGATGGCGTAGTCGTTCCCTTCCTTCACCAGGCCCATGGCCACTCCGGCGACGGGGGACTTCAGCGGAACGCCTGCATCCATCAGCGAGAGCGAAGCGCCGCACACGGTTGCCATGGAAGAAGAGCCGTTCGATTCCAGGATGTCGGAGACCACGCGCATGGCATAGGGCCAGGTCTCTTCGCCCGGCAGGGCGGTGGAGACGGCACGCTCGGCCAAAGCACCGTGCCCGATCTCGCGGCGTCCGGCGCCACGCAGAAATGCCACTTCGCCAACCGAGAACGGTGGAAAGTTATAGTGAAGCATGAAGCGCTTCTTGGCTTCGCCTTCGAACACTTCGAGGCGTTGCATGTCTTCGCTGGTGCCCAGCGTGGTGGTGACCAGCGCCTGAGTTTCGCCGCGCGTGAATATGGCGGAACCGTGGGTGCGGGGCAGCACTCCGACTTCGATCCAGACAGGACGGATTTCGTCGAAGGCGCGGCCGTCGGGGCGGCGCTTTTGTCCGATGACCTGCTCGCGGAAAATGAGTTCGCGCAGAATTTCGTAGTAGTGCTCGAACTTGTCGCGACCTTCTTCGTCGTCTTCGGGGAGCGCGGCCAGTTGGGCCTTCTTGAGCTCTTTCACCAACCTGTAGCTTTCGGCCTTGGGGTGCTTCTGAGTGTCCAGGCGGTCGGCGAGATCGACACCGATGTGCTTTCTCAGGTCGTCGTAGTAGGCCTGGTCGAATTCCGGCGGGGTCACTGTCCGTTTGGGCTTGCCCGCTTTCGCGCGCAGCTCGTTAATGGCGGCGCAAATTTTCTTGATCTCGGTGTGACCGAAGTCGATGGCATCGACCACCGTCTCTTCTTTCACTTCCTTGGCGCCAGACTCGATCATCACGATGCCTTCGGCCGTGCCCACCACCATGATGTTCAGCAGGCTGTCGCGCATCTCGCTGTAAGTGGGGTTGATGATGAACTGGCCGTTCACCAGGCCGACGCGGACCGCGCCGATCGGTCCTAAGAACGGAATGTCAGAGATAGTGAGAGCACAGGAGGCGCCGTTGATGGCGGCGACGTCGGGATCGTTTTCGGTATCGGCCGAGAGAACAAAGGCAATCACCTGGGTTTCGCACTTGAAACCGTCGGCGAACAGTGGCCGGATGGGCCGGTCGATCTGGCGGCTGGTGAGAATTTCGCGCTCGCTGGGCCGCCCTTCACGCTTGATGAAGCCGCCGGGAATGCGCCCGCCAGCATAGGTGTACTCACGATAGTCCACGGTGAGAGGAAAGAAATCGATACCCTCGCGGGGATCGGCGTTGGCCACGGCGGAAGCCAGCACGACGTTGTCACCAATGCGGACCACGGCGGAGCCGTGCGCCTGTTTTGCCAGTTTTCCGGTTTCGAAAGTGAGTTGTTTGCCGCCGGCGAGTTCAACAGAAACTTCTTGTTTCATAGTTCATTCCTTCCGGGCAGGAGCGTACGCGCGTGCCAGTTGGCAGGCTGCACGATGGATGCGCGAGTGCCAGTAGCGGTTTGATTACGGCCGGAAACACACCGTTCGCGGCTTTCCTCAGGATGCTGCCATCCCCACGATGGCAGAGCAATTCCGATAACCCTGGGGCTGATACACGACTTGCGAGAACCGATCGGCGGCAATTACTTGCGCAGACCGAGTTTCTGCACCACGCCTTTGTAGCGCTCGGAATCGTATTTCTTGAGGTAGTCGAGCAAACGACGCCGCTTGCTGACCAGCATGAGAAGACCACGGCGCGAGCCGTGATCCTTCTGGTGTGTCTTGAAGTGCTCCGTCAATTGACCAATGCGCTCGCTCAACAGCGCGATTTGGACTTCGGGACTGCCCGTGTCGGTGGGATGCGTGCCGTACCGGTCAATGAGGGATTTCTTTTGCTCTCTGGCTAGCACTAACCTGGTGCACTCCTGTCTTCAATTTTCAATTTTTCTTTGTAACGTCCTTGAGGTTAACACGTTGCTGGCTAAGGTGTAAAGCCGCGCCGAGCGGGAGCACACCCGACCGTAATCTGGAATATCTCGCGCAAACCAGTAAGGTTTATATTGAATTGTATGTTCCTGCGCTGTGCCGAATGTGGTTACGAAAACCGGGAACACTACCGCTTTTGCGGGAGATGCGGGGCCGTGTTGCCGCTACCGTCACCCGCGAGCGAGGCTACAGCCAAGCCGGCGGACACTACCCCGCCGGGGGTGAGCAGTACCACTTCTTCGCGGCTGGCGGAAGAGCCGAAGCGCAATCTCGATTACCTGCTGGAAGACGAACCCCACCCCGCGCACGGACGCATGTACCTGGCGTTGGCGCTGCTCCTTGTGGCCGGAGTGCTGGTGGGATGGCACTGGCACCGTGAAGGCTATCCCTGGGCAGAGCGACCGGCGGCTGGTGGCACTTCGAGCACATCCACACCCGCGCCAGCGCCTGCTGCTTCGACTCCAGAGGCGGCCGCTTCCTCCGCACCGGCGAGTGCAGGAGAAACGCACCGGCCGGCCTCCAAGAGTCCGCAAGCTGAATCTGGGCAGCCACCACAGACACAAGCGGCGCCCCAGACGTCTGCTGCTGGTTCCAGTGGCGCCACTGCAGTTCCCCAGCCTAATCCAGCGGAGCAGGCACAATCGCAAGAACCTGCCAGTACCGGCAGCGATAATCCCGCCTCCACGAATGCGGAGGGGCAGCAACCGACGGCGGCATCAACGACGGGCCCGGCCGAAGCGGCCAGCACCAACCCAGCTTCAACCGCGAAGCCTGCCCAACCGGAAGTGAAGCCCCCTGACGTCGGCACGCACGCTGACAAGTTGGCGGCGGAGGGTGAGAAGTATCTCTACGGAGACGGAGTTCCCCAAAACTGCGGCCAGGCACAGAGGAATCTCACCCGAGCGGCCAGAACCTCCAACGCCAAGGCGCAGGGTTTGCTCGGGACCATGTATGCGACCGGCCATTGCGTCCCCCGCGATCTCCCAACCGCTTACCGCTGGTTCGCCCGGGCGTTGCACCAAGACCCGACGAACAAGCGGGTACAACAGGACTTGGAAGTGCTGTGGCGGCAGATGACCCCCGACGAACGACAGGCAGCCCTGCGCGGACAGTGAAGCCGCCGGCGGGTTGCTGGTTAGCACTCATGGCACTCCCAATGCAACTTTCATTCGATCCGGGCATCTCACACGTATGGCCGCGCTCTTGCCGCTGTTACCGTTTCGATTAGCCTCGCCCTCGATGTCGCTAAGTGCTTGTTAAGTTAGGTGTTTACGAACATGGGGTTCGCGGTCACAGAAGCAGCCGGATTGCGTGTGGTTGAACTAGGAGCTCTCATCGAGTTGCGCGAGCACGATGAGGAAAGAATGGTTCAGGCTATTTCTGTCTTCCCCGATCCGCGCACTCGGGCCGACTTCGAAAGGCATTTGTTGACAATCCGGAGGGAGATCGAATCCATCCGCCGCGAACTCCTGGCGCTGACGCTAGGCAGCCAACCAGGTTTTGACCCTAAAGTTTTCCTAGAGGAAAACCGGCGCGAAGACGCGCCCGCTCAGGCTTAATTAAGGCTTTCTGAAGTTGCAGGGGCCTGAAGGGCGAGCGGCCAAGCTACGCGGCGTCGGTAGCGTCCAAGCCCAAACCTTCCAACTCAGCCTCCTCGCTCGCCGGCTGCATCACCCGGCCGCGATTCATCGCCTCGGGACAGATCAGATCCAGCACCGGGGTGGTCATGAAGGTCGTAAACAGCGCCATCATCACCATCATGGAGAACAGAACCGGCGAGATGACTTTGATATCTAATCCGATATTGAGGATCACCAACTCCATGAGTCCGCGGGTATTCATCAGCGTGCCCAGCCCGGCGGCTTCCCGCAGTGGCATGCCTGTCAGCGATGCGGCTAAGGTTGAGCCTCCCAATTTTCCGGCGGTGGCCACAAGAATGATCAGCCCGCAGTAGATCCACATCTCCGAGCCCTTCACCAGCCCAATGTTGGTGCGCAATCCGGTAAACGCGAAGAACAAGGGCAGCAACAAGGTGACGGTGATAGTCTCAAAGCGATCCAGCACATAGCGGACAAATTTGTGGCCCTTGGGCATGATTGCGCCCATCAAGAATGATCCGAACAGCAGGTGGATTCCCAACCACTCGGTGCACAGCGCCGAAACCAGCACCAGCAATAGCATCAAGGCCAGCAGGTTTTCGCTCAGAGCACCGCGCTCGCGATAGATGGTTTCGAAACGTCGCAGCAGACGCTGCACGCCATGAATCATGATGAAGGCGAAAGCAACGATTCCGCCCAAGGTGACCCAGATCGGGGTGGCACTGTGGGCAGAACGGATCAGCACCACGATGTAGGCCAGGATGCACCAGCCGGTGACATCATCCACTGCCGCGCAGGCGATGGCCACCGTGCCCAAGCGGCTCCCCAGCATGTCGCGTTCGGTGAGGATGCGTGCCAGCACCGGGAATGCCGTGATGCTCATGGAAGCGCCCATGAACAACGCGAAGCTGGTAAAGGCTACGCTGTTGTCCGACACTCTGGGGTAAAGGTAAAGCGCGAGAACCGAAGCCAGCACGAAAGGAGCGGTGATGCTGACGTGGCTGGTCAGGATGGCGGCGTGACCCTGCTTCTTCAATTCCTTGGGATTAATTCCCAGGCCGACCAGGAACATGAAGACGACCACACCCACCTGGCTCAAGGCGTTCAGGAATCCCAGACTCGACGGCGGAAACAAATACGCGGAAACCTGGGGCGTCATCCAGCCCAGCAAGGACGGGCCCAGCATGATGCCGGCGAACATCTCACCCACGACTCGGGGCTGGTGAATTTTCTGGAAGAGGGCTCCTGCCGTGCGGCACACCGCCAGCACTACCGCAATCTGCAGAACGAGCGTGAATAGGTTAGGCATCAGTGAGCCCCCTTGGTTTCGACAGGGGTTCTCAACGCACGGATCTCTACCGGTGCGCAAGAGGGACAGCCATTGGCGGACAGCATCCCAACCAGCGATCTGGGATCGGCATTGGGGTCGACGGTGGCGGTCAGGGACAGCGCATGATCCCCGGTGCAACCGGTTCTTGAGGCTCCAGCTGACGGCGGGACGATCGAAGCCTTAAGCGTAGTTCCTTCGATGACTCCCGAGGCCGCGGCTTTCGCCCGGTTGTTGAAATCCAAAACCAGATTGGCACCCGATTGCGAGATGGTAAGAGTTGAGTTCTGGTTGGACAGGAGCGATTCCGCGCAAGGAAGCGTCGCAAGCCGGCTGCCGTCGGCTTGCCACGTCCACACGCCGTCCACCGAAAGTGGGGCAGTGAGGCCGCGCCCGTGCCGCAAGACCCCGACCAACCCCAGCACTGGCAGGAGCACGAGTAGCACGTACGCAATCACGAAATTCCTGTTGCTAGGAGCCATATTGGACCCTTGAGTGCGCGATGCAACTTGGAGATCCTGTTACCTGGAACGCGCTCCCCACGAGCGCCCTGCAGCTCAGGCCCCGGCTGCCACAAAAGCGTTGGCAGTGAGGTCTCCGAGCAGGTTGTGCCAAACGTGTTTCGGGTTGCGCTCCACCTCGGTGACAATGGAACGCATCCGCGCTAGAACCGGTGGTTCCTGCTCTTCGTAAACGTCCCCCTGCAACAGCTTGAGAACGTCCAGGCGATAGCGAGGATCCAGAATGAACGCCGTGAACAGCACGTTCAACCGGTAGTAAACCGAGATAAAGTTATACCAGTTCCGGGTACCGCGGCGGATGGTGGTTTCGAACTGGTTGAACCCTTCACGAGTGAAGTTGCCGGTTTCCATGGCTTGCAGGATGTCGGCACTGGCAATGCGTGAACTGTTCAGCGCGATGCTGACTCCGGTGGAGAAGATCGGGTCCACGAAGCGGCCCGCGTCGCCGACCAAAACCAGACGGTCGCCGGCAAGCTGCTTCATGGCATAGCTGTAGTCGCCTTCTTCGCGGAAGGGGCGAACCTGTTGCGCGGCCTTCAGTCCAGCGAACAAGTCGGGACGGCTGGCTACGCAGTCCCAGAAGAATTGCTCTCGCGATTCTTTCCGTGCCGCGAAGTTCTTCTTCTGGGTGACCACACCGATGCTGGTAACCGACTCGGTGATGGGGATCTGCCAAATCCAACTGTTGGTGATCGGCAGGAAGTGGACGTAGATGTAGTTGGTCAGGTTCTCTTTGTAGGCCATGGCGCGACGGTCATAGCCGTCGAACCAGGTGTGAATGGCATACTGATCAAACACCGGATCCTTGATGCGCCATTTCAACTGGTTGCCGACGGTGGTTCGCCGGCCGCTGGCGTCAACCACCATGCGTACGGTGGTACTGCACTCCTTCTTGCCGATGCTGTACTTGATCGCCGCATACGGGGTTTCGGAGAAGTCCACGCCCTGGACTGCGACGCCCTCGTAGACCTTGGCGCCGAACCCGTTGGCGTGGTGCAACAGCATGTTGTCGAAAATGCCACGGTCCACGTGATAGGTGTGGATCTGGTCGACCCCGGGCTGGTCACGCTCAGCGAAACGAATGTCCGCCTTGCTATCGGCTGCGAGGCCGTCCAAGTCGTGTTTGTAGGACTTGGTGCTACCGCTCGAAGTCCAGACCGCGCCGTATTTGTAGGGGAACTTGGCTTCCTCCATCTTTTGCAGGAAACCCAGCTCTTTGAACACCCTGGTCGAGGATGGAACCAGGGACTCGCCAACGTGCGGTCGAGGAAAAATCTCGCGTTCGAACACCGCGCAGTTGATGCCGGCTTTCGCCAGGTAAGCCGCCATGCTCGAGCCGGCGGGACCGCCTCCAATAATCCCCACGTCGAAGTCAGGAACGGAAAAGTTCATAGTCGGGCGTCTCTCTCTCCAGATTTTGTCTACGGCAAACGTACGTTTCGGCTGGGAGGGCCTAGGGCGGCTGCACTAGCCACCCATCTGCGAGTCACTTTCAACCGGCAGGTCACCCGGCGCTGAACATCACTCCACGCACGGGCATCTTGGGTTGGACCGCAACGAGCGGTACGGATTACCGACTAGGAGAGAACGGGAGGCGAACGATCGCCGGGAGCGTGAGGGAACAATATCTCTGCGGATTTCTCCGGCAGGGGCGAAACGTGTTCGATCACCTTGCGGCTGGCAGCAGGCAGAGCGGCAGCAGAAATCAGGTAGACCGCGGAAACTCGGCCATCCAGATCTGACGCTGCTGCTTTGGAAGGCGATTGCAGGGATGATTCTTGACTCTGCGTGAACTCCTGCTGGACGAGATCGTCGTCCGGGGTGAGCGCCGAGAAAACGAACCCCAACATGCCCAGCGCTGCCAGCACACCCACCAGCAGACGGCGCCGCTTCCCAACATCAGACGGAAACCCACGCAGCCATACCATGGATGGCGGGATGGCCAGCAGCAGCCAGCAGGCGTTGTAAGCGAACACCCCCATAGGTCTCCGCTTTCGGTGCAGTTGAACTGCCAACCGGAAACAACCCTGTAAGTAACTGAAAAACAAGTCATAACACCTGCACCGTGTGCAAAACGGGCACCCTACTCGCGGCTGCCGTCTGCAACAAGTTGCCTAAGAATCTAAGAAAACTGCGTCTACGGGGAAAGGTCGTTCCCGGCCTCGCTTGTCAATCGATCGTCTCTGGCGTGTCGCCATGATTTGACAAGAGCCAGCAATACGTCCCCGACGTTCCGGAATCTAACCACGCAACGGCAGCAACGACCCCGAGAATTCCCAGGAGGCAGACTGTGGATGCGTCATACATTTCCCTGTGCGGGATGGTATGGTCGCAGTTTGGAGAAGAGGATGCCGGGCTGGAGTTGATTCGCGCGTTGGGCTCGCCGGAGCAGGAGATGCGCGTGCTGGCGCGCGCTATGCTCGACCAGGCGGGGGAAGGCTCAAAGGAGCTCATGGGACGGGCGCTAGCCCAGCAGGAGATGTGGCTGACCCAGGCCTTTCTCTACGGCTTTGAATCCGATCCGGACTCGAGAATGAAGAACCTGCATGCAGGCATCTGGTTTCCGGCTGCTTCGGCCTAGACAAGAAAATCCCTGCGGCGTGATCGCGCGCCGCAGGGTCTGCCACGGCCCCGGTTGCTACCTCCTCGTGGCAAAATCGGCTACTTCATGGTCTGATCCGGCAGCATGCTGACGCTGGAAACGGTCAGCGTGCCGTCTTCCACCGAGCCCGCCACCTTCACGTGATGGCCCTCGTGGCCCTTCAAGGCGTCCTGGTTGGCAACCCTGAGGACGCTCTGGTTGGCGTCGTTGACAAAGACCCGCGCCTGGCCGGCGTCGGTGCACTTCCTGGCACAAGCCGCGTCCACTTTGGCGCCGCACTTGGCATCGCTCACCCAGCCCGTCCAGGTACCTGAGTTCGCGGCTGCGAATGCACCCGTTGCCACCAGGGCCAGCAGGGCCGTCCCTGCAAATGTCCGCTTCATAGTTTCCTCCAGATGGAATGAAGAAACCCGGGTTCCCCGGCAACTTGTCCTGGGCCCAACAATGCTGCTATGTTTTCGCCGCAGCCATTGCCGGCCTGGGATGCCGTTGTGGTAAGTACGCAGGCCAGGTTGAAAAGGATGGCCGACAATCCGCCGCAGTGCAGGCTTCGTACCTCAGAAAGGAAGAGCTGTTGTCGAGCGCTGAGTTACAAGGGGTTTCGACCGACGTTACGTTGGTGTCGGCGATCCGCTCCGGCGACGAGAGCGCCATGGGCGTGCTTTACGACCGCTACTCTTCCATCGTGTACTCGGTTGCCCTGCGGGTTTTGGGCGATACCGGTGCGGCCGAAGATGTCATGCAGGAAGTGTTCATGCAACTGTGGCGCAATCCCGGATTGTTTGATTCCAGCCGCGGGAATTTGGGTGCCTGGCTGGCGGTGATTGCCCGCAACCGTGCGATTGATGCGCTAAGAAAGCGCCATCCGCAAACTGATATCGAGGGTGTGGTGCTGTCCGTTGAACAGGACATGGCGGGTGCGGCGGAACGGGCCAGGGCCATGGAGAAGGTGCGAACCATCCTCGCGGCAATGCCTGCGGCGCAGCGCATCGCATTGGAGATGGCTTACTTCGAGGGGCTGACGCACACCGAAATTGCGGCCAAAACAGGAGAGCCTTTGGGTACGATCAAGACGCGAATTCGTGCCGGATTGCTGGCTTTGCGCAAAGCTTTTAGCGGATGACGGTACACGAACAGTTTGCCGAGGACCTGGCGCTATACGCGCTGGGCACACTGCAGGGCGACGAGCGCGTCGCGCTGGAGAAGCACGTGGAGGAGTGTGCGAACTGCCGGTTGGAGCTGCAGCAGTTGCGCGGGGATATGGCGCTGATGGCCCTGGCGGCCGCGGGGCCGACACCTCCGCGCCGGGCCCGGCAGCGGCTGATGGACGCATTGGCACGCGAGCCGCGACTGCCTGTTGCCGTGCAGACGAGGTCACCCCGGCGGTCGTGGTGGGGATCCCTAGGGTGGGTGGCAGCCGCGGCTGCGCTCATCTTCGCCTTGATGTTGCGGAGGGAAAATGCGTCATTGCGCCAGGATGTCGGGGCCATGCGCTCCCTTCTCAGCCAGCAAACTCTGGAACTGGCCGAGGCCCACGACATTGTTGCAACGCTGAGGGCGTCCGATGCCATGCGGGTCACCCTGGTTGCGACGAAGGCCGCACCCCAGCCCCAAGGCAAAGCCATCTACGTACGCGACCGGTCCAGCTTGATCTTCCTGGCCAGCAATTTCCCCAATCTGCCGCCGCAGAAAGCATATGAATTGTGGTTGATTCCTACAAGCGGCGCGCCTATCCCAGCCGGCGTGTTCAAGCCGGATGCGCGCGGCAGCGCGATGGTCATTAATCCCCCGCTGCCGGCGGGGGTCGAGGCTAAGACTTTCGCTATCACCGTGGAACCGGAGCAAGGCTCGACGTCACCAACTATGCCGATCGTGATGATGGGCGTGGGCGGGTAAGGCCATAGGGCCGACGTCCTCGCCGGCCACTTTTCCGTGCGAGCAACCAACCATTCCCGTGAACTATGACGCAATGAGCGGGGCCACCTGCTGTTGTGGCTCAAACAGAAAGCTGGGCGCATTGGCCCGGCCACCGGAGTGGTGGTAGTCCACGCCAGATCCTTCGCCGGTTGAAAGCCGGTTCAGGATGACATCAACAACTTAATCAGACTTCCGCAACTCGATCAGGCTTCCTCGTGCTCCTTCAATTTCGAGATCACGCCGAAGTCCTCCAGCGTCGTGGTATCCCCTTTCACGTCGCCACTGGTGGCCAGTTCGCGCAGCAGGCGGCGCATGATTTTGCCGCTGCGAGTCTTGGGCAAGGTGTCGGTGAAACGGATGTCGTCGGGCCGGGCCAGGGCGCCAATCTCCTTGGCGACCCACCGCCGGAGCTCTTCTTTCAACTCGGGTGTGGGTTGGCGGCCCTGCTCCAGAGTGACGAAAGCGGAAATTGCCTGCCCCTTCAGGTCATCCGGACGCCCCACGACCGCAGCCTCGGCGACCGCGTCGTGTGCCACCAAAGCTGACTCCACTTCCATGGTGCTCAAGCGGTGTCCGGAGACGTTGAGGACATCGTCCACCCGTCCCATGATCCAGAAGTAGCCGTCTTTGTCTTTGCGCGCGCCGTCGCCGGTGAAGTACATCCCCGGAATCTGCGACCAGTACTGGCGCACGTAGCGGTCAGGATCACCGTAGATGGTACGCAGCATGCCCGGCCAGGGCTGCTTGATGACCAGAAATCCTCCCGAACCATCCGGCACAGGGTTACCGTCCATGGTCACGACCTCGGCCACAATTCCCGGGAATGGTCGCGTGGCCGATCCCGGTTTGGTCGCGATAGCGCCGGGAATGGGCGTGATCATGATCTGTCCGGTTTCCGTCTGCCACCAGGTATCCACAATCGGACACCTGTTCTGCCCGATGACTTCGCGATACCACATCCAGGCTTCGGGATTGATGGGCTCGCCGACTGTGCCGAGCAAGCGCAAGCTGTCCATCTTGTGCTTTTTGGGCCATTCGTCGCCCCACTTGATGAAGGTGCGGATGGCGGTGGGGGCGGTGTAGAACACGTTCACCTTGTGCCGGTCAATGATGCTCCAGAAGCGGTCGGGCTCGGGAAAATTCGGCGCCCCTTCGTACATCAGGCTGGTAGCACCGTTCTGCAGCGGCCCATACACGATGTAGCTGTGCCCGGTGACCCAGCCAATGTCGGCGGTGCACCAGTAGGTATCTTCTTCCTTCAGATCAAAGACCCATTTGCAGGTCAAGTAGGTCGCGACCGAGTAGCCGCCGGTGGTGTGCACCACGCCTTTCGGCTTGCCCGTGGTTCCCGAGGTGTAAAGGATGTACAGCGGGTGCTCGGCATCCAGCGGTTCGGCTGGGCATTCGGGGGAAGCCTTGGCCATCACCTCATGCCACCAGTGATCGCGGCCCGGCTTGAAATCGATTGCCGTACCTGTGCGTTTGTAAACCACCACGTGCTTCACCGACGGGCAGGACTTCAGCGCTTCATCCACCGCTGGAAACAGTTTGACCTCTGAGCCGCGCCGGTACGAACCGTCCTGGGTAATGACGGCGACGGCCTGCGAGTCGTGAATGCGGTCCACCAGCGCGTTGGAGGAGAATCCGCCGAACACCACCGTGTGAGGAGCGCCAATGCGCGCGCACGCCAGCATGGCGATCGGCAGTTCCGGCGTCATCCCCATGTAGATGGCGACACGGTCGCCTTTCTTGACGCCGAGCGATTTGAGTACGTTCGAGAACTTCTGTACCTCGTGGTGCAGTTGCTGGTAGGTAAAGATGCGAACCTCACCGGGCTCGCTTTCCCAGACCAGCGCGGCCTTGTTCTTGCGCCCGGTTTGCACATGGCGGTCGAGGCAGTTGTAGGAGAGGTTGATCTGGCCGCCCACGAACCATTTGGCCCAGGGGACATTCCATTCCAGGACCTTGTCCCACTTCTTGAACCAGTGCAGCTCTTCCGCCATGCGGCCCCAGAATTTTTCCGGGTGCTCAACGGACTCTTTATACAAGCGCTCGTAGTCCTGCAGACTCTGGATGTGCGCCTGGCGGGCGAATTCCTGTGGACACTCGAACTTCCGCTGCTCGTGAAGGATGGAGTCAATATTGCTGGATGGTGTGCTCATAGTCTCCGCTAGTGCCATAGATTACCTCACGCTGATTACAATATGAAGAATTTGAAGAGGGCTGGGGCACGGCCGCAGCCGTACCCTTCTTGACCTAAGCCGCGGTAACGAGATGCTTCCTCGCGTTCTCGGTGTGGTAGCTGCTGCCTTGGCGGTGGGCGGCGCAGGTGTCCAATTCGCCGGGTGATTCTGTGAACAAGAACGCAAAGCACGCCGGTTTGCGGATGGCAAAGGCGTGCACGGGATGAACCCGGTTCTCAGTTCCTGGTTCTCGGTTCTCAGTTACAGGACCCGATGTGGAGGGATCATCACGGTCTGACGCCGATGGCGCGGTACAAATCTGAGGTTTGGAATACGACGCCGTCTTTGACCACCGTCCTCACGTTTCGAATGTCGCTGATGTGGGCGGCTGGGTTGCCATCAACCAGGATCACGTCTGCCAACTTACCGGGCGTGATCGATCCGCGCTCCTGGTCATGTTTCATCACGCGGGCTGCACCCAGGGTGGCCAGTTGCAGCACTTTGGGAGCAGGGATGCCGGCCTCCTCGTAGAGTTCCAGCTCGCGATGCAGGGAAAAGCCGGCCAGCGAGTCCGTCCCCGCTTCGATGGGAATTCCCGCGTCGTACATCACCTTGGTCATCTTCAGCATCTGCTGGAATGAGTCGCGGTAGCGCTGGTCCATGCCCTCCGGCACCTCCAGCCCGCCATAGAAAAATCCGCGGCGGATCTGTGCCGGCAGGCGGTCCGCAACGGCAGCGTAGGATGCTGACACCTTGCCGGGACGATCGGTGAACATACCCTCAAACACATTCAGCGTGGGATCCAGCACCGTCTTGTGGTCATGCAGCAGCTTGATGAACTGCTGCACCCGCGCGGAACCGGGGTCAACTTCCGTTCCATGCTGCGCCACCTCGGTGAAGCGTGCCGGCGTGCGCGTGTCTTGCACTTTGTCGAACAGGAAATTCAGAAAGATGAAATTCATGTGCTGGATTTCATCGGCACCGTCTTTCACGAATAGCTCGGCAGTCATGAAAGCCGGTACGTGCCCGCTCACGCGCATGCCGTGGCTGTGTGCCATGGCCGCGATCTTCGGCACCAGCTCCGGCTTGATCGAGCTGTAGATCTTGATCTGGACGTATCCCAGCTTGGCGTACTTGTCGATGTCGTCGCGAGCTTCCTGTTCGGTATCGGCAAATACTTTGGTCGGTCCCGCATAGGGTCCGCGTCCATCCAGGAATCCGGCTTTCAATACTCGTGGTCCGATTTCCGTGCCTTCCTCAAACCTGCGCTGCATGGCTGCCAACTGGTCAATGTCATTGGCCAGGTCGCGCACGCTGGTCACACCCGCCGCCATGTTGAGCAGTCCGTCGTTGGGAGCGAGGTGCACATGCATGTCCCACAACCCGGGCATCACGGTCTTGTGGGTCGCGTCGACTACTTCCGCACCCGGCGGGACCTTCACCTTGCTGTCATCACCCACCGCCGTGATCTTGTTCCCGGTAATCACAACGGTGCTGTTGGGACGAACGGTTGCCGTTTCCGTATCGAAGAGAGTGGCATGCACGAACGCCAACGCCCCTGCCGGCTTGTGCCCCAGGATATGTGCCAGGTTCGCGGTGCGCTGGTTGTCAAACTCATCTTGCGCTTTCGATAGCTTCTCCGCCGCGGGTTCCCAGCCTTCTCGAATAATGGAGGACCACCCAGATACCGTGGCGAAATAGCTTCCATCTTGGTCCAGCCAGATAGCAGCCGGAATGAAGTCCAGCCCCAGCATGGCGTACTGCACTACGGTGCGAGACTGCCCATTGGCCTCGATCTTGAGCTCGCCACGCTTTTCGATGGACGCTTCGCCTTCGGGCAGCAGCGGCAGCCTGCCTCCGGGCGCCGCCAACAGCGCCCGTGCCAGAACCGCAACCTCTTCCGGAACTCCCGCGATGCTGAGGTAGAACGCCCGGCCCGAAACCGGTTTCTGCCCGTCTTCGGAGCGGTTCTTCCAGCTGGCGGTGCCATCTTTCAGCGAGAAGTGCTCCTCCACCGGCGCCTTCAGATAATCATTCCCCGTATTCTCGACACGGATGGGAATGCCGTTGCTGTCGAGCACAACTTGCTCGGTCACTTTGGGCCCACGGCCGCGGTCGTTGAACTCAAAGTAAAGCTCCAGACTGCCGTCCGGCTTGCGGGTGGAGGTTTCAAAGCCCGCCGTGTTGCCCGCCAGGGTCACGGTGTAGCGGGTCGTTGCGGTGGGAGTGACCTGAGCGTGAACCATTGACAGCAACAGCAGAGGGGAGAGCCATGCCAGCTTCTTCATTTTCATCCTCATATTCCAATGTGACGGCGAACGGGCTGGTGGGGTAGCAAGTAGCTGAAACAATGTACATCAGCGCACGAGCCATTCACCACACAGACACAGAGGCTCTGGAGAAGACTGCCTAGGTATCTAGAAACTTGTGGCGATGTTTGTCCTTGGGCAACGGGCAAGTATCGTACTTGCCAAAAATGCGATACCGGCTCCGAGCAACCCGGTTGTACCCCCAGTCGCGAAACCACTTGGGAAGCATTCGCAACACCAACCCGAACCCACCCCACATGCCACCCAGGTCCCGCAGCACCCCGACCGCCGCATCCGACCGTGCCGCCAGCCGTTCCGCGGGTTGCCCGTAGTCCAGCACTAGATAAAAGGTATCCAAGTCTCCAGGATTGGCACCGTGCCGGGCCAGTACTTTCCTGGCAAACTCACTCTGCAGCGACGCAAAACGAAACCGGTCTTGCCGGTCGCGCTTCAGCACAAATTGAACCAGCCGGTTACACAGCCCGCAGACGCCGTCGTAGAGCAAGATCGGGTTGAAAGAAGCCAGTGGCACCTTGTCCCTCGCAGGCCTATCGCTTTGGAATGACCGTGTTTCCCATTGTGACACTTATCACACGCTTCTGTGACCCAGGTTGCCGACGCCGAACCCCCTGAACCCTCATGCTTTGTGCCAGGGTTGGCCGCAGCCCTGCCGGACCGGGTTCGTGGTTCGCAGGACCCCAGCGCCCAGCCGAAAGGGATCACCATGAAGCGCAAATTCAAGACCATGGACGCCAACGAAGCGGTCGCGCATGTCGCTTACCGCCTGAACGAGGTCATCGCCATTTATCCCATTACACCTTCCTCCAACATGGGCGAGTGGGCGGACCAGTGGGCTTCGGAGGGCGTGCCCAACATCTGGGGCACCGTCCCCCATGTGATCGAGATGCAGAGCGAAGGCGGAGCCTCGGGCGCCGTGCATGGCGCGTTGCAGACTGGCTCGCTGGCTACTACTTTCACCGCGTCGCAGGGTCTGCTGCTCATGATCCCCAACATGAATAAGATCGCCGGCGAGCTGACGCCGACCGCGTTTCATGTTTCGGCGCGAACCGTGGCCACCCATGCTCTATCCATCTTTGGCGACCACAGCGACGTGATGACGTGCCGCGCCACGGGCTGGGCGATGCTGTGCTCCAACTCGGTGCAGGAGGCCATGGACCTGGCCCTGATCGCGCACGCCGCCACCCTGGAGTGCCGCATTCCCATCCTTCATTTCTTTGACGGATTCCGCACCTCGCATGAAGTCAACAAAATCGAAATGCTGAATGAAGACGATTTACACGCCCTGATCAACATGGAACGCGTCTTCGAGCACCGCCAACGGGCGCTTTCGCCGGAGCATCCTGTGCTGCGCGGCACCGCGCAGAACCCGGATGTCTTTTTCCAGATTCGTGAAACCATCAATCCTTATTACCAGGCTTGTCCTCAGATCGTTCAAGACGTGATGGACAAGTTTGCCCGGATCGTGGGACGCTCCTATCACCTGTTCGATTATGTCGGCGCGCCCGACGCCGAGCGCGTGATCGTAATGATGGGTTCGGGCGCGGAAGCCGCCCATGAAACCGTGGAGTACCTGAACGCCCGCGGCGAGAAACTTGGGCTGCTCAAGGTTCGCCTGTACCGCCCGTTCTCAGTGAAGCATTTTCTGGAGGCCCTCCCCGCCAGCGTTCGTCAGATCGCGGTTCTCGACCGCACCAAGGAAGCCGGCGCGGTCGGTGAACCGCTCTATGTGGACGTGGTCAACGCGCTGTACGAAGGCATCCAGAAGGGCTTCGGCAAGCTGAAGAACATGCCCACGGTAGTGGGCGGCCGGTATGGATTGTCGTCGAAGGAATTCACGCCGGCCATGGTCAGAGCCGTGTACGACAACCTGAAGATGGCGCGGCTGAAAGAGCACTTCACCGTCGGCATTCACGACGACGTCAGCCGGACCAGCCTGCCCTACGACCCTGAATTCTCGACCGAGCCGGACAGCGTGGTGCGCGCCATGTTCTACGGCCTGGGCGCGGACGGTACGGTCGGCGCCAACAAGAATTCCATCAAAATCATCGGCGAGAACACCGACAACTACGCCCAGGGCTACTTCGTGTACGACTCCAAGAAGTCGGGCGCGATGACGGTCTCGCACCTGCGTTTCGGGCCGCGGCCCATCCGCTCCAGCTACCTGGTGTCGAAAGCGAATTTCCTGGCCTGCCATCAATGGATCTTCCTCGAACGCTACGACATGCTCAGCGCGCTGGTTCCCGGCGGCACCTTCCTGCTCAACAGCCCCTTCGGTCCGGAGGAAGTGTGGGACCACCTGCCTCGCCAAATGCAGGAGCAGATCATCGCCAAGAAGGCCAAGTTCTATGTGATCGACGGCTACAAAGTGGCGCGCGATACCGGCATGGGCAGCCGCATGAACACGATTCTCCAAGTTTGCTTCTTCGCCATCTCCAAAGTGTTGCCGCGCGACGAGGCCATCGAAGCCATCCGTGAGTCCATCCGCGACACCTACGGCAAGAAGGGGGAAGAGATCGTTCAGAAGAATATGCAGGCGGTGGACGAGACCCTGGCGCACCTGTTCGAAGTCAAGGTTCCGACAACCGTCACCAGCACCATTGAGATGCCTCCAGCGTTCTCGGCTGGCGCGCCGGAGTTCGAGCGCGATGTGCTAAGCGTCATCTACGCCGGCAAAGGAGACACGCTGCCGGTAAGCGCCTTCCCTGCCGACGGCACTTTTCCGAGTGGCACGGCCAAATGGGAGAAACGCAACATCGCGCTGGAAATTCCGGTATGGGACACCAAGACCTGCATCCAGTGCGGCAAGTGCGCCATGGTCTGCCCGCACGCGGTCATCCGCATCAAGGTTTACGACTCGAAGTTCCTGGCGGGCGCACCTGCGGCTTTCAAGTCCACCGAGGCGCGCGACAAGGAGTGGCACGGTCTCAAGTACAGCATTCAGGTCGCTCCCGAAGACTGCACCGGATGCGGCATTTGCGTGGACGTCTGTCCGGCCAAGAACAAGACCGAAACCCGCCTCAAAGCCATCAACATGATGCCGCAGCCGCCGCTGCGCTTCTCCGAGCGGGAGAACTGGGAATTCTTCCTCAAGATTCCAGACCTCGACCGCCGCAATATTAAGGTCAGCAACATCCGCCAGCAGCAGGTGCAGGAACCGCTGTTCGAGTTCTCTGGCGCCTGCTCGGGATGCGGGGAGACGCCGTATTTGAAGCTGCTGTCGCAACTGTTCGGCGACCGGGCAGTGATCGCCAACGCCACCGGGTGTTCGTCCATCTACGGCGCAAACCTGCCCACCACACCCTGGACGAAGGATGCGTCCGGCCGCGGTCCCGCCTGGTCCAATTCCCTGTTTGAGGACAACGCCGAGTTCGGCCTGGGGTTCCGGCTTTCCATTGATAAGCAGACCGAGTTTGCCAAGGAACTGGTGCGCCGCCTCGCGGGTACCATCGGCGAGCGGCTCGCCACTGCCCTGCTCACTTCCCAGCAAAAAGACGAAGCCGACATCTTTGAGCAGCGCCAGCGCGTCGACCTGCTTAAAGAGAAACTGCAAGGGCTCGATTCGCCGGAAGCAAAGCAGCTCCTCGCGGTGGCCGACATGCTGGTGAAGAAGAGCGTTTGGATCGTGGGCGGAGACGGCTGGGCCTACGACATCGGCTACGGAGGTCTGGATCACGTGCTGGCCAGCGGGCGCAACGTCAACCTGCTGGTGCTCGATACCGAGGTGTATTCCAACACCGGCGGCCAAGCCTCCAAAGCCACACCCCGCGCCGCAGTGGCCAAATTTGCCGCCGGCGGCAAGCCCAGCCCCAAGAAAGATCTGGGTATGATGGCCATGACCTACGGCCACGTATACGTGGCAAGTGTGGCCATGGGAGCCAAGGACGAGCACACCCTGAAAGCATTCCTTGAAGCTGAGGCTTACGATGGCCCGAGCATCATCATCGCCTATTCGCACTGCATTGCTCACGGCATCAACATGACTACCGCCATGTCGGACCAGAAGGCAGCGGTGGACTCCGGCCAGTGGCTGCTCTATCGCTACAACCCCGAGCGCGCGGAGCAAGGTGAGAATCCGTTACTGCTCGACTCGCGCACGCCGACCAAGAAGGTCCAGGATTTCATGTTCATGGAAACCCGCTTCAAGATGCTGACCAAGAGCAAGCCCGACGACGCCAAACGGCTCTGGCAGCAGGCGCAACACGACGCCGAAGTCCGCTACCGCCTGTACGAATATCTGGCGCAGCGCAAGTACGAGAAGCCACCGGAGAAGGCGGCGCCACCGGCAGAGACGCAGCGAGCTGCGTCTCTACAGGAAGCTGAGAAGAAGAACACCGTAGAGACCCAGCTTGCTGGGTCTCACGCCAAGGAGTAACTGCCGCGCACGAGGAGGAACCATGATCGACCTCACCACTACCTACCTGGGCATGAAGCTGCGTACGCCGCTGGTGCCTTCGGCGTCCCCGCTCTCGCAGGAGATCGACGGCATTCGCCGCCTCGAGGACTCCGGAGCTTCCGCGGTCGTCCTGTATTCCCTGTTCGAGGAGCAGCTGCGGCAGGAGCGGTTTGAGCTCGACCATCACCTGACGGCAGGCACTGAGAGCTTCGCCGAGTCCCTCACCTACTTTCCGCAACCCGGCGAGTTCCGTCTCGGGCCCGAGGGTTACCTGAACCACATTCGCAAGGCTAAGGAAGCGGTGCGCATTCCGATCATCGCCAGCCTCAACGGCGCCACCGTCGGCGGTTGGACCGACTACGCGCGGCAGATCGAGCAGGCCGGCGCCGACGCTCTCGAGTGCAACATTTACTCCATCCCCACCGATCCCGACCTTCCCGGTGTGGAGATCGAGCAGACCTACATAGACATCGTCAAAGCGGTGAAGTCCGCGGTGAGCATTCCCGTCGCCGTCAAGCTAAGCCCGTTCTTCAGCAACATGGCCAACGTGGCCAAGCGTCTTAATCAAGAAGGCGCCAACGGTTTGGTGCTGTTCAACCGCTTTTATCAGCCCGACATCGATCTCGAGGAACTGGAGATTACCCCCAACGTGCTGCTCAGCACGCCGCAGGCCCTGCGCCTGCCCTTGACCTGGATCGGCATTCTGTACGGCCGCATTCGCGCCAGCCTGGCGGCCACCAGCGGGGTGCATGGGCCAGAGGATGTGATCAAGTTGCTCATGGTGGGAGCCGACGTCACCATGCTCTGCTCCACCCTGCTGCGCAACGGCATTACTCATCTGCGCTACATCGAGCAGGGCCTGCTGGAGTGGATGGAGCGGCATGAGTACGAATCAGTGCAGCAGATGAAAGGCAGCATGAGCCAACTCCGTTGCGCGGATCCCACTGCGTTCGAGCGCGCGCAATACATGAAGGCGGTCAAGAGCGTGCAGCACGTGATGGTCACCAGCCGCGAGGCCTGGCGGATTCTCACCGGAGACTAGCGGTTGGAGAACAAAGTCTCCGCTTCGCAGAGGGCTGGGCCCATCAGGGTAGCCAGAAAAATTCTCGCGCGAGCGGTTGTAACTTCGTCGGCGGTCGCACATCAGAACGGGGGGGACTAGGGATTATTCTGTCTTGTGAGCAACCTGTTGCACCTCAGTCGCATAGCTGTGCATCCCTGGGCCTGTTGGAAATTCACGTAGGCGCTCCTTCCTTCTCCCGAAATCAGGACCAAGCTCCATCAATTCAGCAACTTGGTAGAGGCCGCGCGTCGCGCGGCCATGCCACGTCTTCTTTGGCCGCGTAAGTGCACCCATGCCGCTCCGCAGTTACCTGTAGTCACGTTAGTCGCATCCTGGTCACTCGAAAAAAAAGGAGCGCTGCACATGAAAAGGACCCCCCTTGCAGTACCAGCAGCAGATGTGTCCGCAGACCCACACGCGGACAAAATGAAGGCCGACTCCGAGATCAACTCCCGCAGCCGGCGCAGTTTCCTAGGTAAGTTGGGCACGGCAGCGACAGCGACGGTAGCAGCCGGTGTACTCGGCAAAGCCCCGAAAGCATTCGCCCAATCCAGCAACTTCATCAGTTCTGCGAATGGTCGTAATAGCTCGTTCAGCAACCGGGTGCAAAGGGCCACTAACCTTCGCATCTCGATGGCGCAGAAAGACGGCGCTCTTCCCATGCCGCCACACTCGACGAACGGCGACGAGCAGCGCTATGCCGACCACTCGGCCAGCTATAGCAAAGGCCTGTTGCAGGACGACATTTGCGTGGTCAACCCGGCGGCCTGGGCCTCTTTTAAGAAGGCACTGCAGAGCGGCCAGAACAGTGACTACGAGGCGATCATCATCGGCGGTACGCGCACGCAGAACGGCCCGCAAGGGTCCTATGCCTTCGATCTGGAATGCGCCGACTCCTCGCAGTTTGGCAATGCCCCAGCCGTGGGTGATCCGAGTGGTCCCGCACTGGTACCACCGTTCGACCAGGTGACCAGCGCGGCCTACGGCACGCAGTTAGTGGAGATGTACTGGGCCTCGCTGTTGCGCGA
>JAIQET010000010.1 GCA_020073645.1 Terriglobia bacterium
CTGAAGCCGCCCGAAGATCCTGGAGTCCATGGACAGGGGAGACCCGGGATGGGTGTCCGGCGCCGGGATAGGCGCAGTGACCCGGCCTGCCAGGATCTGGACCGCCTGATCCAAGTCCGCCAGGCTGAACTTGGCGGCCTCGAGGTTTTCATTGGTGAGGCGAAGAAAAATCTCTTCCCTTAAGACCACGATATCGGCAGGGGCCTCGATGCCCAGACGGATTTGCCGGCCGCGTACCTCCAGCACCACCACCCGGATATTTTCCCCTATAAGAATGCTTTCCCCGATCTTGCGAGTAAGTATCAGCACGGTTTTATCCTTAAGAGGCATGAGCCTTCTCGGCCTAAGAAATCGTTCACCTGAGCTTTGGTCATAGTTCCATCCTGAACCTGTCTGATTGAGTTCCCGCAGGGGAGGCAACCGCTAAGAGTCATCATGCATGATGGCCTGATTCCTGGGGCCCTTCTCCCCGGCGGGTGCATCCTGATCCGGGGCGCCGCTGGCATGTCACCATCTTTGAAGTATTCTCTGCAATTTCATTGCCAGACTGGCATGACTGTCTCAAGTGGCTAAACTTTAAGAAACCTGGCCGCACTATGGACAAGTATCTGGATTTACAGGATATCTGTCAGGTTACTCGCCGGCCCGCCGCCCGTGGCCACCGGGAAAGGGGAGTCGAGGCAGTGGCTGAATCGGCTAGATGGCCGGTTCGAAAGGTGAGTTTTGCGGGGTTCGGTAAAAAAATTTTGCCGGCAGGTCCAGACATCTAACCATGGCCGGCGGCCTCAAACAGGATTTATGGTTATCCCGGAGGTCAGGAAAACGCAAAAATGTTTAAAATATGAACCAATCTATTGTAAAAATTAATTTTTTAAAGATATTTCCGCAGCCACCCGTCGAGGCGGCCCCTCAACTCACCGAATGGGGTACCTGGAACACCCTGAGGAGTGCCGTTCGATTTTTCCTGGGGGCCACGCCGCCGGGGGGCCGGCTTGAAAATTCTCCGCCTTCGGGATATGGTTATACAGTGGTAACCGCGCAAGCCTCAAATACGGGAATTCAGCACCTGGCGGTGGCTCTCTCCCGGGAACCTCGACCGGTTTATCTCCAGGGCCTCACTCCCGGGGCCGGGGCGTATTTCCTGGCCCGGCTCTTTCGGCAACTCCGGCGCCCCATGCTGGTCCTCACCCCCAACGTTAATTTTTATGAACACTTCTTCAAGGACTTAAGCTTTTTTCTGGGCAGCGAGGTCGTCCGGGCCGCCGGCCCCGAGTCCCGGGCGCTCCTGTTCCCGGCCCACGAAGTCCTGTCCTTTCGGGAATTGAGTTTCGACGCCGACGTCAGCAGCGCCCGGATGGGCGCGGCGTACGTGGCCCTGACCTCGCAGGAGCCGTTTATCATCGCGGCCCCGGCCCTGGCCCTGCGCCAGAAGCTGCCCCCGGCAGCCAGGATCAGGGACCTGCTGGCCTACGTGGTGGCCGGGGAAAGCCTGGAGCGCGCTGATTTTCTCCAACATCTCCTGGATGGCGGGTACGAGCGCCGGCCCGTGGTGGAGGAACGGGGCGAGTTCAGCGTCCGGGGCGGCATCATCGACCTGTTTCCGCCGTTGTATCCCCAGCCGGTGCGCCTGGAGTTCTGGGGGGATGAGGTGGAATCCATCCGTCTCTTTGATCCCGCCACCCAGAGGTCGCTGAGCTCTCTGGATGATCTGGTGGTGCTGCCGGCCAGCGAAGTGGTGTTGGATGCCCCGGCCAAAGAGCGCGCCCTGGCGCAGCGCAGCCGGCGCCAGGATCCGGACTTCTGGGATCATGTCCACGCCGGGCGGCATTTTCCCCGCATCGAACGTCATCTCCAGGAATTCTATGCCCGCCCCACCACCCTGTGGGAGCTGCTGCCCCCGGACACGCTCGTGGTGGCCTGGGATCCCTTGACCATCGGCCAGGAGTTGCAGAAGCTGGAAGACGCCGCGTCCGGAGAACCCCAGGGCTGGCTGGATCAAACCCCCTGGGAAGATCGCTGCCGCCATTTCATCCACCTGTACTGCCCCGCCCTGGCCTGGGGCCACCCGGATCAGGAACGGGATATTACCTTGCAGGTGGAAAAAAACGACCACCTGGCCGCCGAGTTGGCCCAGGCCGGGGGCGAAGCCGGCCGGTTGATTCCGATCCTGGCCCAGCGCCTGGCCGAATGGCGCGCCTCCTGGTTCCACGTCCTCCTGGTATCCTTGAGTCAGCACCGGGCCGAACGTCTGGCCCGCCTGCTCGGGGAGGAAGGCCTGGAGGTGGAGTTTAATCCGGCTCCCACCTGGGAGCCCGGGGCCCGGGTGGAAATTACCGTGGGCGAACTGACCGGGGGATTTCGGCTGCTCTCCGAGGGCTTGATCGTCCTTACCGAAGACGAGGCCCTGGGCTTCCGCCCGGAAGGGCGGCGCCGCAAGGCGGCTCCGCCGCTCCAGGACCTCACCTCCCTGGCCGATCTGTCCGAAGGCGATTACGTGGTCCACCTGGACCATGGGGTCGGCATCTACCGGGGCCTGGTCAAACTCACGGTGGGCAGCGAAGTCAACGACTTCCTGGAACTGGAATACCAGGGCGGGGACCGCCTCTATCTCCCGGTGGACCGCCTTAACCTGGTGCAGAAATACCTGGGGGTGGAAGGGGTGAGCCCCCGGGTGGAGCGCCTGGGAGGGAAATCCTGGGAGCGGGCCAAGACCCGGGTGAAAAAGGCGGTGGAAAAGATCGCCCGGGAACTGGTGGAACTCTATGCCCTGCGCCGGGTGCTGCCGGGCCACCATTTTTCGCCGCCGGACCCGGTTTACCGGGAGTTTGAGGCCACCTTCGAGTACGAGGAAACCCCGGACCAGTTGCAGGCCATCGACGACGTCCTCACGGATATGACCACGGACAAGCCCATGGACCGCCTGATCTGCGGGGACGTGGGGTATGGCAAGACCGAGGTGGCGGTACGGGCGGCCTTCCGGGCAGCCATGGACGGCAAGCAGGTGGCGGTCCTGGTGCCCACCACGGTGTTGGCCGAGCAACATTACGACACCTTCCGGCAGCGCCTGGGCCATTATCCCCTGGAAGTGCGGGCCCTCAGCCGATTCAAGTCGCCGGCCGAGCAGAAACGCATCCTGGCGGACATACGTCATGCGCGGCGCTCCCAGGGAGACCAGGGCGTGGAGTACGCTTTCACCCAGCCCGTTCCGCGGTGGATCGACCACCACCAGATCGGGCTGCAACTTACCGGCCACGTTTTTCAGGTACTGCTCGGACATCGCCTGAACAGCCTTCACGTTCGCAAACGAATTGTACCGCAGGTCGGCATAAGAAAGCGGTGATGATTCGACCGCAATCACCCGTTCAAATTCCCGAGATAGAACCGAGGAGAACAGGCCGACCCCGGCATAAAGGTCGAGGGCGGTGCGACCGGAACGTCCTGCGGTGACGAGGGTCACAAGTTGGTCGGTCAGGTGGCGGTTGACCTGGAAGAACGATCCGGCGCTAACGCGGTAGGAGGCGCGTTGAGTCTGGTAGGTAAGCTCTCCCGCGCCGGCGGTGGCGAGCGGCTCGGATTGGGCAGGTCCTCGGGCCTCCGTACCTCCCTTGGCGACGACCACGCCTGCAACTTCCGGCAGTACTTCCTTCAGTTCTTTCGCCTGTTGCCTGGCGAGGGCTTGCCGGGTGTCAGGCGCGCAGTAAGCCTCGACCAACAATTGCGTGTCGTCGGAATTCGCGAAGAACTCGATCTCTTGGATTCCGTCTAGACCCTGGCCGGGCGGGGACGCCCGGCCTCCAAACGCTTGCCATAGCGCTGCAATCGCGCGGTTGATCAGCGCTGAGCTGATGGGGCATTGCTGAACTGGCAGCAGATCGTGCGAATTGAACTTGTGGTAGCCGAGGGCAAACTCGGGCGCGGTTTGCAACTTCAGGCGTGTCCGGTTGCGGTAATTCCAGGGCGGCGAAGCATGGACTTTCAGTTCCTGGTCTAACTCCAGCTTGGCGATGCGGCGCAGGTTCTCCTTCAGAATGGCGGCTTTGATTTCGAGCTGGTGTTCATAGTTGGTGTGCTGGTAGTGGCAGCCACCGCAGCGCTGAAAGTAAGGGCATCGCGGTTCGACGCGGTGTGAGGATGCTTCGAGTAGCCGGTCAGCACGGCCACGGGCAAATCCTGGTTTCTGCTCCACCAGTGTGGCTTCGACTTTTTCGCCCTCTATGACAAAGGGGAGGAACACAGCCTTGCCGCGGCCGTGCTCGTCGGCGGGAAGGCGGGCTAGGCCGTCGCCTCCGTAGACAAGTTTTTCAATCGTGAGTTCCAAGGCAGTTGATTCTATGCCAGGGAGCGCGGGCGAGGTCGCCCGCGCCCACATAACCTGGTCACAATGCACGGCCTGCGGCCGCGCCCGAGGCCCAGGCCCATTGAAAATTGAAACCGCCCAGTTGGCCGGTTACGTCCACAACTTCTCCGATGAAGAACAGGCCGGGGACTTCGCGCGATTCCATCGTTTTCGGCGAAAGCTCGTCCGTGTCCACGCCTCCTGCTGTCACCTCGGCCTTGTCGTAGCCTTCGGTGCCCGCAGGCGTGATCGCCCAGGCGTGCGCCTGCCGCTCCAATTCGGCGAGCGCAGTATTCGTCCAAGCCCCCGGTGCGTGAAAATCCAACCACCGGTTCGCGAGCCGGTTGGGGAGGAATGACTGGAAGGCTGACTTCATGGCTGATAAATTTCTCGGTTGCTTCGGATCGCGAAAGGCTGCTGTGATCTCGCGATTGGGCGCCAGGTCAATCATGATCCGCTGCGGCTTCTCCCAATAGGAAGAAATCTGCAAAATCGCCGGTCCGCTCAGCCCGCGATGCGTGATCAGCATCTTTTCCTGGAACCGCTGATTTCCGCAGGAGGCAACCACCTCGGCAGACACTCCCGCCAGATCACAGTAGCGGGAACGGTCTTCATCGCCAAGCACCAGCGGCACCAGCCCCGGCCAAGGCTCGCGAATGGCCAGTCCGAATTGCCGCGCCAAGTCGTATCCGAAAGCCGTCGCGCCAATCTTGGGAATCGAGAGGCCGCCGGTCGCGACTACCAGGGCCGCAGCACGAAACTCCTCGCTCTCGGTGCGCACAACAAACTCGGTTGCGCGTTGGACCTCCTGGACTTTTACTCCCAGGAAAATGCGGACGCCTGCCGCATCGCACTCACTCTCGAGCATGCCAAGAATGTCCCGCGCGGAGCGGTCACAGAAAAGCTGTCCCAGGGTCTTCTCGTGATACGGGATGCGGTGTTTCTCGACCAGCGCGATGAAGTCCGCCGGCGTGTACCTTACCAACGCCGACTTGGCGAAGTGCGGATTGGCCGAGAGGAAGTGGTCCGGCCGGCAATGGATATTGGTGAAGTTGCAGCGGCCGCCGCCGGAAATGAGAATTTTCTTGCCGAGCTGGGCGGCGCGCTCCAGTACTGCTACGCGGCGTCCGCGCTTGCCGGCTTCGAGCGCGCACATCAGGCCGGCGGCGCCTCCGCCGAAAATCAATGCATCAAAGTGATGAGTCAAGCGAGGTCACATGTAAAACAGGCTCAGCCGTGGCAGGCCATACTTCTCCAACAGCCGCCTGTGTACATACTGTTTCTGAAGCTGGGCAATCTGTGCCGCCGGTATTTTCCGGCGATACGGCGCCAGCTCACGATCGGCGTCGGCGCGGACACTGACAATCTCCTCATCGGGGGTTGCCGCCAGCAGCACAGCAAAGAGTTTGTCTTCCAGCACCGTGAGGCGGCGCTCCAGGTCTTCCAGGCGCGGCAGAGCGTTTTGGCTCTCCAGATTCGCCGCCAGTTCACGCAGGGTGGCTGCCGTCTCTTGCGCCAGCGCACCGCCAGAGACTCCGCTTCCCTGCGGCAACTTCGCCGATTCCAGTTGGGTCGCATTGCGCCGGAGAAAGGCAACGATTTCGGAAGTCTGGAATCCGCGATCGGGGGCGGTGTCTGGGCGCGTCGCTCCGACCGCCGCCTCTTTCATCTCTTCCGCTGCGGCCAACACCTCCTGCGAGCAATACGCCAGGCTGTTCACCTTGCGCGGGGTGGGCCGCTTCTCATAGCGCTCGAAGGCGGCGTCAATGCCGCGCAGCACGGCTTCCAGGGGGATGCCTGCGTCTTTCCAGGTTTCAATCAGCGCCCAATCGAGGGTGGAAAGCAGCAGAATGCCGCCGCGCCGCCGCTGAAAATGCTCTTCGATTTCGGTGAAGTAGTTGAAGTAGTTTTCCACGGCCGCTCAGCGGGAACGAGACTTGCTGCCAGGCCAGGGCTTGGATGGAGGACGCTCGCCCGCAGCGGATGCAGCCCGGGACGTCTTGCCGGGTGAGGCTTCTCGTGCCGGTTTGGCACCAGCATTGCGCTGGTAGATGATACGCAACCCTTCCAAGGTGAGGAACTCATCCACATGCTTGATGTACTTCGAGCCCGAGCCGATCAGCGAAGCTAGGCCGCCCGTGGCCACGACTTTCGTGTCTTTGCCCAGCTCGGCTAGCAGCAGTTCGAGAATGCCATCCACCAGCCCGAGGTATCCGTAGTAAAGGCCGGACTGCATGCTGCCGACCGTGGTGGTGCCGATGACGCGGGCAGGCTTGCGGATGTCCACGCGCTGCAGCCGGGCGGTGTGCCCAAAGAGCGCCTCGGCGGAAATGGCGATGCCTGGACAAATGACCCCGCCGATGTATTCGCCCTTGGCGGAAACACAATCGAAGGTCGTGGCGGTGCCGAAATCGACCGAGACGCAGGGTCCGCCGTACTTCTCAAATGCCGCAACGGAGTTGACGATGCGGTCGGCGCCCACCTCGGCGGGATTTTCGTAGAGCACGGGCATGCCGGTCTTCACGCCGGGCTCGATAAAGAGCGGCTTGCAATTGAAGTAGCGTTCGCAGACCTGGCGCAGAGTGGAATCGAGCGGCGGCACGACCGAGGAAATCACAATACCGTGAATGCCCTTCGGCTCCAGGTTGGCCATGGCAAAAAGATTGCGGAAGAGCACCCCGTACTCGTCGACCGTCTGGGTCTGGGTGGTGGCCACCCGCCAGTTCGCCACCAGCAACTCGTAGTGCGGCGATTCGCTCTCCGCCGCGCCGCCTTCACCGGGATGGATCTTTGCCACCTTGGCGAAGACTCCCAGCACCGTGTTGGTGTTGCCGACATCGAGAACTAAGAGCATAGTCGTCGGTCGTCAGTCATCGGTCGTCAGCTAAGAATTGCCGCCGCACAAAGCGCGGCGGCCGGACGGGTCAGAGACCCGCCCCTACACGAGTTTTACCGTCCCGCTCAGCACTGTCCGTAAACCCTGCGGCGTGCGTACCTGGAGAAAGCCTCGGGTATCCAGCCCTTCGGTCACACCCTCAAACCCGCGGTCGTCTTCGACGCGCACCTGGCGTCCCCGCACAGATGACGACGATTCCTGGAAACGCCGGAGAATCGACTCGCGGGCGCCGGGTTTCTCCAGCAGATTGCGGTATTCACTGTCGAGCGATTTTAGCAAAGCGGCGCACACTTCCACGCGGGACCATTCCGTGCCCGTGGCCAGGCGCAACGACGTCGCCACGGGCTGCAGTTCCGCGGGAAAACTCGCCTGGTTCACGTTGATGCCGGTGCCCACCACGACGTGGCGCACGCGCGTGGCTTCGGCATTCATCTCCGTCAATATGCCGCAGAATTTCTTGCCTTCGATCAGCACATCGTTCGGCCACTTCAGGTCGGGTTTCACTCTCGAATCGATCTCCTGGATGGCGGCGTGCACGGCCAGTCCCGCGGCCAGGGAAAAAATCAAAGCCTCGGAGGGCGGAAGCGCCGGACGCAGCACGACGGAGCAGTAAATTCCCGCCGACTGCGGAGAGTGCCATTGGTTGGCGCCGCGGCCGCGTCCTGCCGTCTGTTGCTCAGCCAGAAAAACGCTGCCTTCGGGCGCGCCCGCACTCGCAGCTTCCATGGCCGCTGAATTGGTCGAGCCGATTTTGTAATAGTGCTGGATGTTCTTGCCGAAGAGTGTGCCCTTGATCAGCGGCGCAAGCATGTCGGGCAGCAGCAGGTCGGGGACGGACTTCAGACGATAGCCGGTCGCGGGATGCCCGGCGATCTCCACCCCCAGCTTGCGCAACTGCTGCACCAGCCGCCAGACCTCCGACCGGCTGGTACCGATCTCCTGCGCGATCTTGGTACCGCTCGCCACCACCGTGGCGTGGTCCATCAAAAGACGGACAATGCGCCCCAGGCGGACATCGGTCCTTTGCGGAGCGGTTGAAGCACGGGTTGTGGCCTTTTTCCTGATGCGGGCATTATAGCCAGTCGTTGGTCAAAAGCTTTAACCGCAAAGGGCGCAAAGGTGGCGCAAAGAACGCGAAGTGACTTGGTGATCGCGCCAGGGCTGATGACTCTCAGGCGGGAACCACGCGCAGGCTCATGTCTGTCGCGGTGACCGAGTGGGTCAGCGCGCCGACCGAGATGAAGTCCACTCCGGTTTCGGCGTAGGCGCGGATATTTTCCAGGATGATGCCGCCAGAACACTCGACGGGGATGCGCCGCTCCTGGCGCGCGCAGCGCGCGACCGCCTGCTTGACATCCTCAACCGACATGTTGTCCAGCAAAACCGCCTCGGCGCCGTTCCCGAGGGCCTCTTCCAGTTCCTTGAGCGACCGCACTTCGATCTCGATGGGTTGCGAACCGCGCCGGTTGCGGTGGGCGCGTTCGAGCGCGGGCGTAATCCCTCCGGCGAGCGCGATGTGGTTGTTCTTGATCAGCACGCCATCGGAGAGGTCCAGGCGATGGTTCTGCCCGCCGCCGCAACGCACGGCGTATTTGTCGAGCGTGCGCAGGCCGGGAGCGGTTTTGCGCGTGTCCAGGACACGGGCCTTGGTGCCGGAGACCGTGTCGACGAACTTGCGGGTCAAGGTGGCAATGCCACTCAGGCGTTGCAACAGGTTCAGGATGACGCGCTCGCAGGAGAGGATGACCCGGGCATTATGGCGGATGACCGCGACCGACTGTCCCTTGTGCAGGCGGATGCCGTCGAAGATCTCGGGATGGGTCGTGACCTCGTAATGGGAGACTACGGCTCCATCCAGCGCTGCGTAGACGTCGAGAATCCTGGCGATGGCGCCGATACCGGCGAGAATACAATCCTGCTTGGCAATGATGGTGCCGGCGGCGCGCTGGTTGGCCTCGACGCAGGCGTAGCTGGTGGCGTCGCTGGTGGCACGGTCCTCCAGCAGCGCGTTCTCGAGGATGGCGGTGATGCGGCGGCTGTTCCAGTCCATAAAACCAGTCGTCGGTCGTCAGGCGTCAGTCTTCAGCTTACTTCAACTGGTCCAGTTTACTTTTTGTTTTGTCGCGCAGCACTTCCAGTTCCTTGGCTCGTCTGCGAAGTCCTTCCACCACGTCTGCCGGCGCCTTCGCCAGGAACTGCTCGTTGGACAATTGACGCTGGCCGTTGGCGATTTCTTTTTCGATGCGCTCCAGTTCTTTTGCAAGACGCGCTCTCTCGGCCAACACATCGATCGGTTTTTCGTACACGACATGAACGTCGAATCGTGCCGTGTGGCGGGCTCCGGGGAGCTTGGCCAGAGACCCACGTGCGAATTCGATGCTCTGCACGTTGGCGAGGCGCTCGACAGCCCCCTGGTTGTGCTCGATCAGCGCACGCACGGCGGTATCTTCGGCAAAGACCTGGATCGGCACACGCAGTTTCTGCTCGACTTTGAGTTCGGCCCGCAGGTTGCGCACGCTGACGATCAGGTCCTGCAGAATCGCCATGTCGGTTTCGGCTTGCAAGTCAACCTGATGTTGGTCGGCCGTGGGATAGCAGGCCAGGGCAATGGACTTCAGCGGCGGCTTGCCGTCGTAGATCGCCTGCCAGATTTCTTCGGTGATGAAGGGCATCACCGGATGCAACAGGCGCAAGGACGCTTCAAACAGCCTGACCAGATTGCCGCAGGCGATGCGAGCAGTCTCTTTGTCTGCCCCGTCCGCCAGCCGGGGCTTGATCAGTTCGATGTACCAGTCGCAGAACTCGCCCCAAAAGAAGTCATAGATGCTTGTAGCCGCGTTGTCGAAGCGATAGGCGTCCAGGGATTCATGCACCTGTTGGGCAACGCGATTGAAGCGCGAGAGAATCCAGCGGTCTTCGAGCGAATTGGCCTCAAACCCAGCAATGCCCGTGTGGGTGCGGGTCTCGGACCCGCTCGCGCCGGGTGTAAAACCCGGCGCCACACGATCCAGGTTCATGAACATGAAGCGGGCGGCGTTCCAGATCTTGTTGGCAAAAGCGCGATAGCCGTCGGTGCGGCTGGGATTAAAGGCAATATCGGTTCCCGGGGACGACATCGCCGCCAGGGTGAACCTTGTCGCATCCGTGCCGTATTTCTCGATCACTTCAATGGGATCGACCACGTTGCCCTTGGTCTTGGACATCTTCTGCCGCTCGGCGTCGCGCACCAGCGCATGAATGTAGACGCGGCGGAAGGGCACGCTGTCATCCTTCTTCCCGCCCCAACAACTGGCCGCCTTCAAGGCCGGGTCCTGGTGGTGCCCGTCCATGAAGTGGCAGCCGAACATGATCATGCGCGCCACCCAGAAGAACAGAATTTCGTACGCGGTAATGAGCAGCGTGGTGGGATAGAAAACCTCCTGGTCGCGCGTCTTCTGGGGCCAGCCGAGCGTCGTGAATGGCAACAAGCCGGACGAGAACCAGGTGTCGAGGACGTCGGTGTCCTGCTCCAGCTGCGAACTCGCACACTTGGTGCATTTTGACGGCGCCTCGCGGGCCACCATCATTTCGTTGCAGCCGGCACATCGCCACGCCGGAATGCGGTGTCCCCACCACAGCTGACGCGAAATGCACCAGTCGTGGATGTTGTTCATCCAGTTCAGATAGATCTGCGAGTAATTCTCCGGAATGATGGTGACTTCTCCGGCTTCGACCACCTCGATGGCTCGCTTGGCCAACGGGGCGATCTTCACGAACCACTGCGTCGAAAGCCGCGGCTCGACCACGGTGCCGCAGCGATCGCATTTGCCCAGTGGAACCGTGTAATCCTTTTCCGCGACCAGCAGCCCCTGGCTGCGCAAGTCGTGAACGACTTGTTCGCGCGCCGCGTGGCGATCCAGTCCTGCGTAAGGCCCGGCATTCTGGTTCATGTGGGCGTGCTCATCCATGACGTCGATCTGGGGCAGGTTATGGCGCAGTCCGGCCTGGAAGTCGTTGGGATCATGCGCAGGCGTGACCTTCACCGCCCCGGTGCCGAACTCAGGATTGGCCAGCTCATCTGTGATGATCGGGATCTCGCGGTTCATCAGCGGCAGCAGCACTTTCTTCCCATGCAGGTGCCGATAGCGCTCGTCCTTCTCGTTCACGGCGACGGCGGTGTCGCCGAGCATGGTCTCCGGCCGCGTGGTCGCTACGGTGATGAACTCGTTCGTCCCCATCACGGGATAGCGAATCTCATAGAGCTTGCCTTGGACATCCTCGTGCTTGACCTCGAGATCGGAAATCGCAGTACCGCAGCGCGGGCACCAGTTGACGATGTACTTGCCACGATAGATGAGTCCTTCCTCGTACAGCCGGACGAACACGTCGCGCACGGCGTGCGAAAGGTTCTCGTCCATGGTGAAGTACTCGCGGTCCCAATCCACGGACGCGCCCAGCCGCTTCATCTGGTCGAGAATGGCGCCGCCGTAATGGCGCTTCCATTCCCACACCCGCTCGATGAACGCCTCGCGCCCCATGTCCCGCCGCTTCTTGCCCTCCTTGGCAAGCTGGCGCTCCACCATCATCTGGGTGGCGATCCCGGCGTGGTCGGTGCCGGGCAGCCACAGGGTGAGGAAGCCGCGCATGCGATGCCAGCGCACGAGGACATCCATTTGCGTCTGGTTGAGCATGTGCCCCATGTGCAGGCGTCCGGTGACGTTCGGCGGAGGCAGCAGCAGGGTGAAGACTGGGCGGCTCTCGCCCGGCGGCGGAGTCTTCACGGAGAAGAGCTTTTCCTTGATCCAGTACTCGGCCCAGTGCGCCTCGATGGCGCCCGGTTCGTACGCTTTGGGCAGTTCGTGGGGCATGGGAGTGCAGCAATGAGCCATTGGCATCCAGCATTTAGCGAAAAAGGCCCGCCCCGCCGACAGCTCTGCGGCCAAATGCCAATTGCTAAGTGCCAAGTGCCGAATTTCGAGTTTACAGGCGGGTGGAAATGGGGGTCAAACGCAGGGAGGGCCTCGAGATGTGGGGGCCTTTGTCGACATCCACAGCCGCAGGTGCGTGGGATTCGGCACCTTAGGGGAAAGTGGTCCGTGCCTTCGAGCAGGGCCCACCTTTCGAAACAGCGGAAGTGGTGCACCCAGCTTATGCCTTCGCAAGCTGGACGCGCTTTAAGAATTCAACGGCCCGAACCAACGACTGCTCGGGAATATTCCAATTGAAGTTCCCGGCCTCTTTCAGCAGTTCAGAGCCTGTCATTCCTTTTCCTTGTTTCTGCAAAATGAAAAACGCTTTGGCGGCAATTGAGAGCTCCATGTAGTCCGGTTGCCCCGCGTCTCGAATCTTGCGAACAGCTTCGGCGATGGCATTGTATTCAGGAGTGTTCAACAAAGGCTTGCAGATTTCTTCACCGTCTTTGGTGAGGCAATAATCGTATCTCCTCATCTCGAAGCCCCCGCTCACAACTCCAAATCCGGTACTCGCTTCCTCGACAAATCCGAGGTTACTTAGCTGTGTCAGCGTCCCGTCCATGGTAGCGGAATACGGACCGTAATAATGAGCGTGGTAGCGAAGATCAACAGGCAATCCAGTAAGTAACGACACGAAATAGCCCGTCTTCTGCAGGAATGTTCGACCGTTCACCTTGTTGCCACATGCATGAATCAGGGATAGCACAAATTGAGAGGCATTCATTTCTGTTCACCCCCTTCCAAGGGCAGCTTTGCTTGCCGATCAGCCAATTCTACGATCATCGCCAGAATGATGTTCTTGAACTCCCGTTCACTTTTCTTCTTGTGCTTTTCGTCCTGATACGTCATGGGCGCATAGATGTGAAATCGCTGCTCCCGAATCTTCAGATCGACTGATTTGAATAGCGCCGACTCATCATGGAAAAGAGTTGTTTTGGTCCGGCGAACCACCGGGATTTCACTCTCGGTTCGTGCCGCGGAATCAAAGCTGATCGTGTACGCAATCACGTGGTTTTTGTCCCACTTGAAATGATCAGCGATGGCGATCTCCAGTGGTTTGTAGAACGCCTTTGAATCGCTAAAGACGAAGTTGCGGACGGTCGCATCAGGGAAATCATTTTGGCCTACGTCCAATATACATTTGAACAGCCGCCGATTGTACAGCCTTTCAAAAAAGTCCTTTGCGTATCCCTTGCCGTCACTCTGCCGCAAAATTTCATTGATGAGGCGGTCATCCGACCACTTCAAGTATTCTTCAATGTATCCATCGGAACCATCATAGGAGTAGAGGGACTTCAGCCAATCAATCTTGTCCTCCTCAATTCCAAGATCAATCGCCCGTGCGACCATTGCATCAGTGATGAGCCGGATCTTGTGACGGTAAACTTGCGTTGTCATGTAGTACTTTGCCAAAACGAACTGCTCCAAAGCGTGGATTCCATCAATCGATATTGCCAGAAACAAATCGTCATTATCCTCATAAACGAGCAGAGTATTGCTTAACCGCTCTTGGTCGTAGACGCCATATTTGACGCCCGAAAAAAGGCTGTCTCGAAGCAGGTAGTCCTGCTTGTCCGCGTCGATTGGGCCTGAGACGATCTCTTGAAGGTAGCTGTGTCCCCAAGTCCCCTTCAGCAGACCCGTGACTTGCTCACGCTGTTGGTCGGAAATGTATTTTGCCAGCTCAGTGCTGCTTTGAATGATGTGCCAACTGATTAACTCATGAATCTTTGCTTCCTTCACTTCGGGCCCAAGCTTCTCCGGATCGCTGTGTTTCCTCAGGATCGGCTCGGTTACGTGAGAGAAGGGACCGTGTCCAATATCGTGCAAAAGAGCTGCCAAGCGCACCAGTCGCCGCTCGCTTTCTTGTACATCGAGAGCCGCTGCTATCCGACCGGCGAGATGAAATGCGCCTAGGGAATGACTGAATCTGGAATGAGTTGCACCTGGATATACGAGGTTGGCGAAGGCCAGTTGCTTCAGCCTTCGGAGCCGTTGAAAAACCGCAGTATCCATGACATCCCGCTCATCGGGCTCTCGGTAAATGAAGCCATGTATCGGGTCACGGACTTCCAGGCGTGAGCGCATATGCTTGCACTTTTGAGCAAATCGCGGTTGCTCGTCAATGGCCTTCCTGTTCCTCTTTTGGTTCTCGCAGGTGGCCTCATTACGCCCCAAAGGTCACGAACAAGTGCGCAACCTCGCGGCGCCATTCGGTAGTGCAGGGAAAGTACTCGTGCCTTCGAGCAAGGTCCCCAATCGCAACTGACTGCTCGTTTCAGGAGCTATACTTCGTGCCGAAAGTTGGCTCACCCGCCTGCTGATATGAATTTGTGCCACACGAATGAAAATGGGCTCCAGGGGTCATTCGTGGGGTGGTTGCTGCGTGACGCTCGCGTGCTGGACAATCAGCAGTTTTCCCTTCTCCTTCTTAAGCACAACCAAGTAGCTCCCATGTTCTTTTTTCGAGTCGCCGCCCGAAACCTTTACTCCTCCCTTGATAACCACTCCTCCTTTTATCATCACGCCTCCCGTAGTGATAGTTTCGTCGAAGGAGCCACTGTCGTAGCTGAGTTCACCGGAGGTGTCGCCCTTCAGGCTCGATACAGTGAGTTGGACGTCGCCTGATTCCATTAGCTTTTGTAAAGCCGCCCTGATTTGCTCGCGTCCGATGAACGTTCCGTCGGAGTTCTCGAAGGTTGCATCCTCGGCATATAGGGACACCACGCGGTTGAGGTTCTTATCGTTCCAATTGGTGACCCAGCAGTCTCGCACTTCCTTGACCGTCTTTGGTGAGACACAATCGGCCCAAGCTGCGGTTATGGTGAGAGAAAAAACCAGTGTCAGGAGAAACATCCGCACTGCCTTCATAGAGCTACTCCCCTTCTGCGTCTTGCTCACGGGCGCGAATCTATAAAGCACAAAGGCGAATATAGAGCGAAAGTGATAGGATGTCAACGATAGCTGAGGGGTAACTACCCCAGGTCTCGCTTGCCCGCCTCATTGCGCCGCGCCCAAAACCCCCACCTGCCGCATGATACTCGCCGCGTCGTAGTAGTCGCGGTTGGACGAAAATTTCCCGCTACGCAGCTCGTACACGCTGGCGCCGCGCACCGAGAACTTCTTTCCCGTCTTGTAGAGTCCAACATCGGTGCCGCTGAACACCCACTCGACCGACCCGCGGTTTCCCGTCTCCATGTGGCTGACGATCTCCAGCTTGAGATCAGGAATAGACACGAAGAAGTCTGCGGCCACCTTCCGCAGTTCCGCGCGGCCATGTGCCTTCAAGCCGAATGCCACGTCTTCATACACCACATCGCCGGTGTAGAAGGAGGCGACCTTGTCGGCGTCGTGGGCGTTCCACGCGGCGTACTGTTGCTGAAGCAGGTCTGTGCTCTTGTCCCCGCTCTTGGCCGCTCCCAGGCAGCACAGGCTGATGAGCACGGCGATCGTGGTTGCGATTCCCGGCTTCGGCTTCATGCTGACCTCCGATGGCCCGCATTGTACATGGCCGTCCCCGAACGCAGCGGGGGAATGGCGTGAGCCTCCTTCCCGGGCCCTCACATGCAGGTAAGTCACGGGGCCGGTACTGGAGGAGCATATTACTTCGAACAAATCGAAACCTTCAGCATGGCACCCAAGAAATCTTACAGACCGCTTACAACCGCATGACACCTCGTCGTTCCCCTGCCTGTACTTTAACTCTGCATGGGGGCTCGCGGTCTGGCGGCGACTGAAGCGAGATTCTGGGTGGACTGCCATGGGGAGGCCACCAGGGTTTGCGCCGATACCCGCAAGTCACGGGCCCTGCATCTCGACTGAAAATCTTAAGGAGAATTAGTGATGAGCAGTCTCAATAAGTTCCTACTGGTACTCGTCCTCGGCGTGACTGTGCTGACGACCGTACCTCGCGCGACCGCCCAAGCGGATGTCGCACACTTTAACCTGTTTCCCAATCCCAAGTTTGCCAGCTGTCTGGGAGTTTCGGGAGGGGCCACACCCGCAGCCAAGGTTACGGTCTACCGCGGCAAACTCAACGACACCCTGGTGATTTCCGCCAAAAACATCCGGCCAGGACTCGCCTTCGACATGTTCACGGTGCAGCGCACCAACCTGCTCCCGGACGCGACCGTGGACCCGGCCTTCACCGGAAGCTTCGGATTCGCCTGGTACCAGTCGGACCTCCAGGCCAATCGCGACGGCAAGATCAATGCAACCATCAAGACGGTTCTGCTGGACCAGATTTTCGGCTTTGATCCGGAACTCAGCAATCCAAACCCTGTTAATACCTTCCACTTGGGTTTCTGGTTCAACGACCCCAACGACGCCAACGTAAACGGCTGCGTGTTCGATGTGACCCATCCCACACCGTTCAACGGCGAGCACAAGGCTGGCCCGCTAGCCATGATCAGCGTGCCGGACGCCGACACCAACCTCGGCCCGCTGTGCACCAACCCCAACACCGATACCGACCCACCCAGCTGCAATCCGTAGTCGAGGTCGGTTCTACCCTGTGCTCGCGGCGGGAGCATGTCTGGGTGACATGCTTCCCGCTCGGCACAGTATTTCGCCGTGCGGCTGTATCAGACACTATGCTCACTTGGGCGCGCCCACTCGCTGCGCCAACGCTTGAAAGCGTCGATCGCTGCGCAATTCAGCAAAATGTGAGTCCCGCCTGATCCCGACCAGGTCGCTCACATGCATGTCCTGGGCTTTTTCCAGCCAGTACAGTGCATTCTCTTTATCCCCCAGGCCGGAGAACACAACTGCCAGGTCCAGGGCGGCACGGGTTTGCCCCGGCCAGAGTGCTTTCAATTCGGCAATTATCTTTTCCGCGTCGGTTCGGTCCCCCGAAGCCGCATAGGCGTATCCGAGAAGCCCACGCATTTCCGAGGGTGAGCCTCCTAGCTGCAATGACCGCCTGTATTCGGCAATCGCTTCGGGGTACATCCGTTTATCCTCGTAGACAATGCCGAGCACGGCATGCGTCACTGCAGAATCAGGTTCCAGATCCAACGTCTTCTTGGCTTGCTCGATTGCCTTATCATCTTGACCCGCCTCCTGCAGGATCTTTGCCAGGTTGGCACCCACAACCGCTGACAGTGGATCCAACTCGTACGCCTTCTCCGCTTCCGCCAGTGCCTCTTCTTTGCGCCCGTCCAGCGCAAGGTACATCGAATACCAGTGGTGGGCAGGAGCATAGTTGTGATTGAGCTCCAGGGCCCGCTTGAATTCCCGCTCCGCCCCCGCCCAATCCCGATTAAACAGGTAAAGCAGGCTCGCTAGGGAATTGTGGGCCTCGGCCGATTGATCGTCCAGGTCGAGGGCTTTCTGGATTTCTTCCCGTGCCAGCTGCGGTTGGTCGGTCAGTTGGTGGATGTCTGCCAGGCCTGCATAGGGTAAAGAATACTTTGGGTCGCTTGCGATCGCCTGGTTGAAGTAGTCAATGGCCTTCTTCATGCCATCGGCAGTGCGCTTGTTCCAAAAGTATCGTCCCTTGAGGTAGTTCTCATACGCCTCTGAATTCACGACCTTCGTGTTCTCCAGCACCGCCTGTTCCTGTGGAGTCAGCTTGATCCGGATCTGCTCGGCGATAGCGCGCGCCACCCTCTTCTGCAGCACCAACGTATCGCGCACATTGCCCTCATAGCTCTGCGCCCACAAGTGCTCGTCGGCCGGAGCCCGGATCAACTGCGCCGTGATTCGAACCTGTTTGCCAGAACGCAACACTGTGCCCTCCACCACGGCGTCCACATTCAATTCACGCGCGATCTGCGGCAAGGGCTTGCGCACATCCTTGTATGGCATGACCGATGTGCGGGAAATCACGCGTAATGCGCTGATCTGCGCCAGGTCCGTGATTAACTCGTCGGTCATGCCGTCAGCAAAGTAATCCTGGGAATCACTGGAGAGATTTTCAAGCGGAAGTACGGCTAACGAACGAACAGGACTGGACGACAGAATATCCACCGGCGGGCGGCTTCTCCGGAGAAATACCCATACCGTCAGAATTACCAGCGCCACGACCGAAGCCAGGCCCAGCGTCATCCAGGCACGCGGCCAAGGCAGGCGTTTGGTTCGGGCCACCTGCCCGGCGGCCTCGATCGGAGCAGAATCTTCTGTCCCGGAAGATGCATCTGCGGGCGCGAGCTCTGGTGTGGTGCTGGGAAGGTTGACCACGGCCACGTCCGCGATGAAGCGGTAGCCGCGTCGGGGAAGAGTCTCGATATATCGCGGATTGTCGGCGGAGTCTCCTAACGCACCCCGCAGCTTTGCGATGGCAACGTTGACCGCCTGATCGAAATCGCCAAAACTTTCATTCGGCCATATTCGGCTGCGTAGCTCTTCCCTGCTGACGACCTCTCCCGGGCGCTCCAGCAATATCTCCAGCAGCTTCAGCGGCTGCTGCTGCACCCTGATCCGTACACCCGCCTTGCGGAGTTCTCCCGACTGGAGACCAATTTCGTAGGTCCCGAACCGCACGACGGAAGTATGCCGCAATGGCTCCACACGGCACCCAGGCGGGAACGAAGTGTAGCATGTTCGCCCAACCATGAGTTCGGTGGGACAGGTCGATCGATAAATATTGCAGAATCAGCAGCTTAATTGGAAATGTATTGTCTATGCAGAGATAAGCTGCCGTGAATTGACCGAAAGCCCTCGGGCACGTCACATAGCTGCGACACGGGATCAATCCGGCCATCTGTCAATACCGGGGAGGGACCCGCAACCATGGCATATAAGAATCCACTGCCACAACCAGGCCAAACAGCGGTCATTGAGCTCAATGAGAATCTTGAGGCGCTGTTTCCGGAAACCGCCAGAGAGACCGCAGTTCTCTCGGCGCTCGACCACTACCCGCCGGCTCTCCGGGAGATGCTGGAGTCCAACGACTACCAGGTGGCCCTTGTCTCCCGGAGCGAGTCGGCGGCCCACATCCGGGGATCACAGGCGGAGCCATTCTCCGCTACCCCGCCGGCTGTGCTGTTAGCCTTCACCTGGAAGGAACTGGTTGCCCAAGTCAGTGAGTTCGTTCGTGACTCCAATGCACCGCCTGAGCGTAAAGTTGCTCGCTTCGGGGATCTTTGCGTTGACTTCGCTAACATGGAAGTGACGCGGTCGTCGGGCGAAACCATAACACTAGCCAACCAGGAGTTCAAAACTCTCAAATGTTTCTTGCGGCATCCGAACCGGGTGTTTTCCCGGGACGAATTGCTGAATGAGGCGTGGGGATACGAACACTATCCCTCGACCCGCACCGTTGACAACCACGTCTCACAACTACGCAAGAAACTTGAAAGGGATCCAGCCCACCCGGTCCATTTCCGAACGGTTTACCGGGTCGGGTACAAATTCGTGCCTTAGCGGGAGTCCCGGCGTCCGGCTGGCTTGTTTCGCGGAATAAGAACACTCAAGCGCCGGTTCTATCAGCAACCATCGCGATCGTTGCCCGGCGGAAGCGAGAAAAGCACGTGTGCCAGAGTTCAGCACAACTCGAGGTGACCGAAACGGTGAGCGATGATCTAGCCTTGGTCCATGCCAGCAAGGATGGTGATGTCGCCGCCTTTGAGGAGCTGGTAAAGCGCTACGACCGCAAACTCTTTCGCATCGCTCAGCACCTCGTGCACAACCGGGAAGACGCCGAGGACATAGTACAGGAGGCCTTTCTGAAAGCCTTTCAGCACCTGGACCAATTCCGGGAGAATGCAAAATTCTCGACTTGGCTGATCCGCATTACATTGAACCAGTCGCTGATGAAGCTGCGAAAACTGCGCCCGGCAAGAGAGGTGTCTATAGACAATGACTTTCAATCTGAAGAGGACCATATCCCGCTCGAGATCGCCGATTGGGCCCCCAATCCCGAGGAGCTCTACCGGGCAGCCGAGTTACGGGAGATCCTGTGCAAAACACTACAAGAGCTGGGTCCGGGGTTGAGGGCAGTATTCGTCTTGCGGGACATGGAAGGGTTCTCGTTGGAGCAGACGGCGGAAGCGCTGGACCTGACTCTGGCCGCAGTTAAAGCACGATCCTGGCGAGCCCGCCTGCAGCTTCGCGAACGACTGAGCCAGTACTTCAATAAGACAGAACAATTAGCAGGCCCAGCCCTGCCCTGTAAATGACAGATTGTGCCCCAGGTCTCTCCTCGCAGTACCGGCATCTTGCCGACTGTCCCGACGGCACCTCGCCACGCGAGAAATGGGCCGGCCACCGCGCTTAGTTCTTCTTCTTGAGCTTCTTGGAGATCTCTGCCATCAGCTTGGGCTTCAACTCGGCCAGCATGTTGTCCACGATGTTGGCAATGTCGGCTGATTCCTCGGGCGCAGCCGTGGCGACTTCGGGCTCCGCTTCGGGCTCCGCTTCGGGCTCCGCTTCGGGCTCGACCTCGGGCTTGGGCTCAACGGTTGGAGGTTCTTCCTTGGGGGTGTCCCGGAAACCGGCTTCGGCGTCGGCAATCTGGGCGGCAGCTTCCGATGCCGCAGTCGATTGGTGGTGAACCTGCGTCCAGTTGGTCCACGCGGCCGCGAGTTGCGATTCGCGCTGCCGTTCACTCTCCTCAAACTCCTGAATCGGGCTGTGCGATGACTCGGCAGGGATCTCCGGCAGGGATGCAATCTGGGTCGCAGGAGTCGCTTCCACCGTCCCGGAGCCGGC
This sequence comes from Terriglobia bacterium, assembly GCA_020073645.1. Taxonomy (GTDB): domain Bacteria; phylum Acidobacteriota; class Terriglobia; order Terriglobales; family Acidobacteriaceae; genus JAIQET01. The sequence continues at coordinate 20,837 of JAIQET010000010.1, forward strand.
GCTGGCAGCGGCAGCAAATGCGCCCTCTTCTTTCTCTTCTTTGGGCGGTATCGCTGCGGTTTCGCTGAACTCCGTCGCCACTGCTGGCGTGATTGCTTCCGGAGACGCCGGGGATTCGCTCACGACCTCGGCCACGGCAGGGACCGGCTCTGGTGGCAAGTCTGCAGGGGGCTCGGACGCGGTTACAGCAGCCGGCACGGCTGCTTCCGGCATGGGCTCAGCGATAGAAGAGCATTCCGGTGCGGTGTCAACCGATGGGGCCTGCCAACTCGCGGCCGTGGATTCGAGTGTGCTGGCAGCTACTGTTTCCGCCGCGCGAGCCGCAGTCATCGCCTGCGCGGCCTCGGCGGCCACCATGGCCGCATAGGCTTTTTCCATCTCCTGCTCTAAAAGGAACGTGGATTCCTGTTCGTCCACCGGAACCGCTTCCGCAATCCAGCGCGGCCCGCCGCTCTCTCGGCCCACGGCCGCCAGCCCCGCATTGGGAATTGCGGCCGCCACGGTAGCCGGATCGGGTTCAGCTTTCGCGAGAGCATAGGCTGTTTCGTCGCCATTCACTGGCGCCAAGGATGCCAGTGCAGCCAAAACCTCGGCGTCCGTGGCGGCAGGCTTGGCGATTTCCGCGATTGCGGGCTCAGGCGTGCCTGTGAATTCTGTCGCGACTGGCGCTGGTGGAGCTTCCACCGCAGCGGGACTCTCGTTCGCCGCGACAACCTCACTGCTGACGACGGGCTCAGGCGCAACCGAGGGCTCGATTGCCGGCGGAGCCGGCGTGGCTTCAGGCGCAGTTTCAACCGCAGCCTCGGAAACGGCTTCTGCCTGCGCTTCCGGCGCCGACGCCAAGGTTGCAGCCACTGCATCGCTCGGAGCCTCATCTGCAGCGGGCTCGACCTTGAGCTCTTCCGCTACAGAAGCAGCGGGTTCGAGCTGGGTTTCCGCCGTCACCGGGGCGGCGGGCTCGGCTTGGGTCTCTTCATTTGCCACCGGGGCAGGTTCGGCCACGGCTTCAGCGATGGAAGCTGGGGCCTGGGGCGCAGATTCTTCGCTTTTCCCACTGACGGCAGCGGCGGCGGCGGCAATGGCCGCGATCTCTTCGGCACTGATATCGGCCGGCAGGCCGGCTGGAATGGGGCGCTCAAAACCTTGCTTCAGTTCGACTGGCTTGAAGTCTTCCCCGCGCGCCAAGTTGCGAAACCCGGTGTCGGCTCCGTGCGGTGCTTCGGTTTCCGGTTCCGGGGCCTTGGGCGCAGGATGCGGAATGATCAGGCGATCTTTCCAACCGGTTTCACTGTCGCCAAAACCTTCGTCGTGCTGTCCTCGTTCGGGAGTGCTGGACTGCTCCACGGCCGCAATGGCTTTGGCGAAGCGGCCCGGCTTGTAGGGTTCGGGCTGGGGAACAATCTTGTCTTCGAGCTTGGTGAGCGCGGTCAGCAGTTCGCTGGCTTCAAACGGCTTGACGATGTAGGCATCAGCCCGCACCCGGCGCGCCTCTTCGGGCTTGAAGGGCTCAAGCTTACCCACGCTTAGCAGCACCGGAATGCGCGCCGTCTCGCGCGTTTCCTTCAGCCGCTGGCAGACTTCGAGCCCGCCATAACCGGGCATGTACACATCGAGGACGATCAGGTCGGGCCGGTTCTCCGCGATTTTCTTGAGCGCGGCCGAACCATTGCTGACCGTGACCACCTCGTAACCGGCGTCGGTCAGAATTCTCCGCCCCATGCTCTGGGCTGTCACACTATCGTCGGCGAGCAGTATTTTCCGCGCCAAATGACGGTCCTTTTCTGCTGAAGGGGGAGATAGCGCGAAATTATCGTGTCCCACGCCCTAAGTCAATGACAATAGGAGACTAAGAGGTTACCAGCGGACATTCCCCTGTGGGTGGAGAGGTGCCTGCTCGGGTCAGGCCGTTTCGCCAATCCGATCGGCACCCTTATCAGAACGGGATGATCTTCTTCAGTCCCTTCTTTTTCTTATGTTTGCTGGAGGCAATGGCCGCGTCGACATCGTCCTTCTGCTGGCTCGAGGATGATGCCTGATCGCCCGTTTTTGCCCCGGTCGCACTGGCTTGACCGGAACTGCTAGCCGCCTGATCGGGGGCTCCGGCCTGAATTTCGTTGACCTGCGGCGGGGGCGGAGTCTGGCCGCCACTGTCGGCCACATTGGGCTTCAGTTCGTTCGGGTCGCTTGCGGAGACGTTGGGTTGCAATTCACCAGGAGCCGGCACTGCCGCCGGTTGGGCGGTGTCGCCCGCCGCCGGAGCCGCATCGTCGGAGCGAGGTGCTGCCTGGTCTGGCAGTGGCACACCCGTTTTCACGGTTTCCACGGAAACGGTGTTGCTCCCGCGGCCACCCGCGTTTGCCATCATGGCGCGCGTGGCTTGCTGCACCACTTCCGTGGCGCTCACCATCTTGGGATCGACCAACGTCGGGTCGCCGACCTTGGTGGCTTCGGCGACGTCCGGATGCTTCTTGAAATTACTCATCAAGTGTCCGAACATGCCGGTTCCACGACGGCTGTCTTCTTCCGCTTTGTTCTGTGCGACGGCCGCCAAAGTCGGCTTGGGCACGGATTGCTTCAACGCGATCAGGCGCGCCTTGGCATCGTCGGCCCGATTCATGAGCGGGTAGCGCGTCAGGATGCGCGAATACGCGTCCGCCGCTCCATGCGTGGCCATCTCTATGAGGCGCGCCTTGGCGGCTTCATTGACCTGGCGCCGACGGACGTTCGCGATTTCCCCCTCGTAGGATTGGCCCAGCAGGTACAACGCTTCATCGGCTTGGCTGTACAGCGGATACTTGTCCACCACCGAGCGCAGTCGGGCGATGGAAGCGGGATAGGACTCGCGCAGGTAGTAGAAACGTCCCACGCGGAACTCGCGCTCGGCCAGCACCTCCTGCACCTCCAGGAGACGTTGCTTGGCTTCCGGCACCAGCTTGCTGTCGGGCCACTGCAGGATCAGGTTGCGGTACTCCTCTTCCGCGCGCGCGGCGTGCGTGAAATCGCGGTCCGGCTTTTCCATCTGCTGGTAATGAATATTTGCAATCTTCAGTTGGGCTTCTGCCGCTTCCGGCATATTGGGGAAGAAGGTGATGAAGTCCTTGTATTCGATCTCCGCCTGGGTGAGGGCGGTGGAGCCGCCTTCCGCATACCAGGAATCGGCTACGCCCAGTTTGGCGCGGGCAATGAACTCGGAATCGGGATAGGTGTTGATCAGGGTCTGAAGGGTAAGCCGCGCCACGTCGTAGCGGTTGTGCTTGAGCGCGTCCATGGCCCGGTCAAACAGGACCTTGTCGGGCTGCTTGGAGCCGACATCGGCCAGCGGGTTCTTGACTTTCTTGTTGGTGCAGGCGGCGGTGATGAACAGCACGGCTAACAGCGGGATGACCAAAATACGACGTGACATAGAACCTCGGGAAAACTTCGTTCGTCGAACTTTACTTGACTGGAGGGGCGAGGACGCCCGCCCTCCGTCAGGCTAAACCTTCAACAGGGTCGCCTCGGTGGCTGCTTTCAACATCCTCTGTGCGTTGGTCTTGGGATCCCCCTGACCGAATACGGCGCTGCCCGCGACCAGGATTTCTGCTCCCGCCCGCACTACCTCGGCCAGGGTGTCCAGGGCAATCCCTCCATCCACTTCGATGCGGTAATTGAGCCCGCGCTGGGTACGCATCTCCGCCAGCCGGCGAATTTTGTGGGCCGCCGCAGGCAGGTACTTCTGTCCGCCAAAGCCCGGGTTCACCGACATAACCAGAATGTAATCGACGCAGTCGAGCACTTCCGTCAGGGTTTCCACCGGAGTAGCGGGATTAATCACCACCCCTGCCAGCAAGTCGTGGCTTTTGATCAGATGCAGGGTGCGATTCAGGTGCCGGCAAACTTCCTGGTGCACGGAGATCCAGTCCGCGCCTGCCTCCGCAAACTCCGGAATGTATTGGTCGGGGTTCTCGATCATCAGGTGGCAGTCCAGGGGTAAGTCCGTCGCCTTGCGCAGGGACTTCACCACCGGCGTCCCGATCGTGATGTTAGGGACGAAGTGCCCATCCATCACATCTACATGGACTACGGTGCCGCCGCCCTCCGCCGCGCTGCGGACCTGTTCCGCCAAATGGGCGAAGTCAGCCGATAGAATCGAAGGTGCTAGCTCAATCAACCTGGGCTCCCAGCAAAGGGATAGTTGTCGAAATTCTAGCACGGCAGCGCCGGGTGCGGAGTTGCGAGTGAAAAGCACGCTTCCCGCCAACTACTGGGTACACGATACTCAGCATGCTAATCTCGTCACCTTGCACCCATGTCTTCCGCCGCCCAGTTCGTGCCCACCGGCTTCAGCCTGGTGGCAGTGCTGTGTTGGGGAACCAGCGACTTCCTCGGCGGATATGCCTCAAAACGATCCGACGCCTTTCTGGTTACAATGCTGGCCCACGCCAGCGGCTTCGGGCTGATGACGACGCTAGCCCTGTCCAAGCGTGCGCCGCTGCCATCCCGCCCCAGCGAAGTCTGGGCCTTGGCCGCCGGCGCTCTCGGCGGCACGGGATTGGCCCTTTTTTATCGCGCGCTGGCCAGCGGCAGGATGGGGCTCACCGCTCCAGTCGCCGCAGTTTTGGGAGCGGCCATCCCCACCTTGTTCGGAATGTTCGTGGAGGGAGCGCCCGGCGTTGTGCCGTTCGCTGGCTTTTTACTGGCTGGCCTGGGAATCTGGCTGATCTCGCGACCCGAGGGCGCGGTGGGCCACCCCGAAGGTCTGGGGCTGGCAGTCCTGGCCGGCCTGGGCTTCGCCGGCTTCTTCATCTGCATCCATCGCACCGGGGACAGCTCGGCTCTGTGGTCAGCTGCCCATTCCCGTTTTGCCTCGCTGGTGATGGTGACGGCGATTGTGCTGGCTCGCCGCGGTGCGCCAAAATTGCAGTCCCGCGCCGCGACCCTCGGCCTGATCGCCGGCTGCCTCGATTCCACCGGCACCCTGCTCTTCATCCGCGCCGATCAGACCGGACGCCTGGACGCGGCGGTGGTGCTGACGTCGCTCTACCCCGCGATCACGGTCCTGCTGGCGCGGTGGGTCTTGAAAGAACACTTCACGCGCTGGAAGGCCGTGGGGATCCTAGCGGCGCTGCTGGCGGTGCCGATGATCGCGCTGCAGTAGCTGGGGTTTGCATTCCATATTCTGGAATATGGAATGCAATCAGGCTTCTGCGGATACTCATGAGAAAGTAGGCCTATGCCCCTGCTTGAAATCCGCAGCCTGACCAAGGTTTTCCCCTTGGGCGAATCCATTTTCGGTGGGGGTGCCAAGGGCGAAGTGCGGGCGGTGGATGACGTTTCGCTCGATATTCAAGCGGGCGAGACCCTCGGCTTGGTCGGCGAATCGGGGTCGGGCAAAAGCACCCTGGGCCGACTGCTGCTGCGGCTGATCGAACCAACCTCAGGCAACATACGTTTTGACGGGCGCGACTTGCTCGCCGCCGACCACGGCGCGATGCGCCGCCTGCGCCGCGACATGCAGATCATCTTCCAGGACCCGTTTGGCTCGCTCGATCCCCGCATGCGGGTGGAAGACGTCATCAGCGAGCCGCTCATCATTCACGAGAGAATGAGCGCCACCGCACGCCGCGTGCGGGTGGCGGAGCTTCTCCGCGCCGTAGGGTTGGACGAGTCAGCCCTGCGCCGCTTCCCGCACGAGTTCAGCGGAGGCCAGCGCCAGCGCATCGGGATTGCCCGGGCGCTCGCTTTGAAGCCCCGGTTCATCGTGGCCGATGAACCCGTCTCGGCCCTCGACGTCAGTGTGGGGGCGCAGATCGTCAACCTGCTGGCGCAATTACAGCGTGAGTTCGGCCTCACCTACCTTTTCATTTCGCACTCTATGCCGGTAATTCGGTACCTGGCAACGCGCATTGCGGTGATGTATCGGGGGAAAATCGTGGAGGTCGGGCCGACCGAGCAGATCACCTCTACACCTTCGCATCCCTATACCAAGTCTTTGCTCGCCGCGACACCCGAGATGGAGATTGCGTAACCCGCTGCCCTAATCCCAAACAGTCCGCACTTGTTTCTACTCCGTGCCTCGGCTTAGAATCCGCTCGCTGCTGTTTCAAGGAGATCGCATGACGTCTGCGTCTGTTACACCCACGCCCGAAGCCCCACCGCTTTCGGAAGGCGCACGCATCGTAAACACCTTCATCGCACCCTCCAGGACCTTCACCGACCTGCGCCGGAGCGCCGCCTGGTGGGCGCCGTTTCTGCTGATAGTGATTTTCTCGACGGCATTTGTTTACGTCGCCGGCCAGAAAGTGGGTTTCCGCAAGGCCATGGAAAACCAGATGCAGGCACAACCCAAAACCCAGGAGCGCCTAGAACAGTTACCCCCTGACCAGCGCGAAAAGCAGTTGCAGCAGGGAGCCAAGATCACGAAAGACATCGCCTACGCGTTTCCGGCGATTCAGTTCGTGATCCTGGTGATCATCGCCGCCGCCCTGTTTGGTACTTTCAAGTTTGCGGCCGGAGCGAATGTCTCCTTCAAGGTGGCGCTTGCCATTGTGATGTATGCCAGCTTACCCGGTTTGCTGCGGGCTGTCCTTGCTGTCGTGTCTTTGCTGGCGGGCGCGAGTGCGGACTCGTTTACCTTTCAGAATCCGGTGGCTACCAATCCTGGCTATTTCCTGAATCCGGCGGATTCGCCGTTCCTTTACAGTTTGGCCTCGTCGCTCGACATCTTCCTGATTTGGACGCTGGTGCTCACGGCCATCGGCTTTACTTGCGTGAGCAAGGTAAAGCGGGGTACGGCGCTGGCCATTGTTTTCGGCTGGTGGCTGGTCTTCACACTGGCGGGCGCTGGCTTCGGCGCATTGTTCTCATAGCAACACGGGGGTGCGTGACCTGTGTCACACGCGTGACTTAAATCACAGTGACTGTTTCAAGCGGCCTTCATAATCCCGCCTCGGAGGCGCCATGAGTCTGCGATACGTCCTTTTGCTTGGTTCCTTTGCCCTGACTACAACTGTTCTCCCCGCTCAGCAGCCTGCCACAGCTTCCCAGTGCCTTGACTGCCACGGCAAGGTCACGCCCAACATCGTCTCTGACTGGAAGCTGAGCAAGCACAGCCAGCTCGATGTCACCTGCGTCACCTGCCACGGCGATCAGCACACTTCGGCCGATGATGTTGCCAAGGTGAAGATTCCCACGCCCGATACCTGCGCCACCTGCCACCAGACCCAGGTCGAACAGTACAAGAAGGGAAAGCATTCCATGGCGTGGGCAGCGATGCTGGCCATGCCCACCATCCACTGGCAACCCATGGCCATGATCGAAGGGGAGAAGGGTTGCGGCGGCTGCCACAAGATCGGCCTGAAGTCTCCCCAGGACATGGCGGCGCTCAACCGCGTGGAAAACGAATTCGGGACGGCCTCTTGCGACTCTTGCCACACCCGCCACACCTTTTCCGTGGAAGAAGCCAAGCAACCGCAGGCCTGCGAGAGCTGCCACATGGGCTTCGATCATCCCCAGTGGGAGATGTACTCCTCGTCCAAACACGGCGTGCGTGAGGACCTGAAGCAGCGCAAGATTCTGCCCGCCGACGCCGCCGCCCCAACCTGCCAGACCTGCCACATGCAGGACGGCAACCATGAAGTGCGCACCGCGTGGGGCTTCCTAGCCGTACGCCTCCCTATGCCCGAGGACAAGCAGTGGGCCGCCGATCGCGCCACCATCCTGCAAGCCCTGGGCGTGCTCGATCCCGAGGGCAAGCCAACCGCTTTGCTGGAGACCGTCAAAGCCGCCGATGTCGCCCGCCTCACCCAGGAAGACTGGCAACGCGAGCGTGACAAGATGCTTAAGACCTGCAACCAGTGCCACTCGCTCAATTTTGCCAAGCAGCAGCTTCATCTCGGGGACGACATGATCCGCAACGCCGACCACTTGATGGCGGAAGCGATTCAGATCGTGGCCGGCCTGTACAAAGATGGGGTGCTGCCGAAGCCCAAGAACTACGCCTACGCCTTTCCCAACCTGCTCACCTTCCACGACGCCCCGACGGTGATCGAGCAGAAACTTTTCGTCATGTACCTGGAACATCGCATGCGCACTTTCCAGGGCACCTTCCACGCCAGCCCCGATTACGCACTGTGGTACGGCTGGAGCGAAATGCAACGCGACCTGACCGAAATCAAGGAACTGGCTGCCGACATGCGGCGCAACCACGGAGGGCCCGGAATGCGGCCTCCGGTCAAGACCATGGGGGCGCGGGAGAAGCCGACGGGACAGTGAACGAGATTTCCAATTGCCGATTTTCAATTGCCAATTGAAAGGCTGAGTGTCTTCAATGGGCAATCGGCAATTGAAAATTGAAAATTGCTCTGGCTTCGGTAGCAAATCGACTGTTCGAGGTTGTATCCTTGCTCCGCACCTCTGGAGGCTTGCTATGAAACGCGCCGTCGCCGTCTTTACGCTTTTTGCTTCAAGCGCGATTCTGTTCGCGCAGCAGAACAAGGAACCGGTCTCGTCGGTGGTGAAGGAAATGCTCCCCCGGCAGGAGAAAAACATGATTGCCGCGGTCGAGGAGATGCCGGCAGACAAGTTCAGCTTCAAACCCACGCCGCAGCAGCAGACCTTCGCCCACCTGGTGATGCACATGACGGAGGCTAACTACTATCTCTGCGCCAAGGCGGCCGACGTTCCTGAGCCCAAGGCCCAGGAACTGAAAGAGACCGACAGCAAAGACAAGCTGGTCGCGGCGCTCAAGGCTTCATTCGACTTCTGCGATAGTGCGATCCCAAAGATCACCGACACCAAGCTAGGGGATACGATCGAGGTCTGGGGTGGCCGCAAAGCGCCGCGTGCTTTCGCCGTGATCGCCCTCACCAACGACTGGACCGACCACTACAGCATTGCGGCCATGTATCTGCGGCTGAATGGGCTATTGCCGCCGACGGCGAAGAAATAGGCCTGAACAATTTTCAATTGCCGATTTTCAATTGCCAATTGAAAGGCGAAGGTGCCCGAATTTCAATTGGCAATCGGCAATTGACAATCGGCAATTTTGTTATTCGATCTGGACCAGCCCACCGACAGGTTCGGGGCTGGGATGTTGCGGGGCACGCCAGGAATCGAAGACTGACACCTGGTGCACGCAGGAAACCGTGCAATGGGGGGCGCACGATTTCTCGGTCAAATACTCCCGCCGGATGTCCGCCACCGTGTACTTCTCCAGGGGAACACCGGGATAGCCGCGCTGCTGCGAGCAGTAGTGCACGAGGCCATCTTCGCAAATATAGAGATAGCGCGCGCCGGCGCGGCAGCGCCACTGATTGGGGCGGCCCTGGGCGATGTTGTCCTGGAAGGAGTTGATGCGCGTAAAGCTGCGCTTCTCCATCGCCTTCATCTCGTGGTAGACGCGCCGCTCTTCCTCGCCCAGCGGCTGCAGCTGTCCGTCGCCGTCGTGAATAATCCCGACCGTCGAGCTGAAACCCAGTTCCAGCGCGCGTTTGCCGATCACCAGCGCGTCCTGCGGATTGCTGACGCCACCGCCGACCACGGAATTGATGTTCACGTGGAAATCGGCGTGCTCGGCGAGGAGCTGCAACTTCTTGTCCAGCACCTTCAGGCTCTTCTTCGACACGGCATCCGGCGTGACGTTATCAATCGAAATCTGCAGCCACTCCAGGCCCGCCCGGTTCAGCTTCTGAATGCGCTCCGCGGTCAGCAGGTAGCCGTTGGTGATCAGACCGGCGACCATGCCGCGCTTGCGAATGCGGCGGATAATTTCATCCAGTTCAGGATGCAGCAGCGGTTCACCACCGCTGATGGTGATCACCGACGTGCCCAGCTCAGCCAGTTTGTCCACGCGCTGGAACATGGTTTCAGTCGGCACTGGCTTGGAGAAATCGTCGTACTCGTTGCAGTACTTGCAGGCAAGATTGCAACGCCGCACCGGAATGATGTGCGCCAGCAGCGGATGCTCAGTGGACAGGAACGCACGCGTTACCATGCGCGCCCCGCGGAGATTCCGGTGGAGAGCTTTCAAACGGCAGCGTACGCTGGTACGGCTGGAAGGCATGAAGTTAATGCTCGATTAGAACACATTCAGACGCTAACTGCATCATTTCAAACAGCGTTCTGCGTATTTCGCCGGGCGAATGGCAGGAGCGGAAGATGAACGGGGAGGCACAGAACGGTCATTCGATCAGCTTGCGCCAGGATTCGTCCCGGGGCCACAGCTCGTGTCCCGCTTCTTGAAGGGCTTCCAGGGCCACGCCAGCAAACTCGTCTTTCACCAGCACGTAATCGGTATCGAAGGTCGAGATGGCAAAGATTGGGGACCCCGCTCTCTGCCAGAGGACCAATGAACGACGACAGGACTCCGGTTTGCGAGAAGGGAAAAGGACCTTCGAGCTTGAAGCAAATCCAGCGCTTGTCGGCCTTCACTGCTTCTGGAACATTCTCCGCAGGACACACGATAGAAAGCTCGTCCGCCGTGCGCGTGACCGATGTAACCACACCGTTCAGCGCCCAGTCCGGCAGCGGGGCCTCCGGTGGCAGCCGGCAGACCGCGAAACTCCCGGTAATCCATCGGAACTTGAGCTTGTGCTTTGGCGACACGGTTCTCCTGGAGTTAACGGAAAGAACAAACAAGCACCTCGGCGGCTGAAGCCGTTGAGGTGGGTCCGGCTACCGCAGCGCTAAAGCGCTGCGCCACCCAAAGGCACCTGCGCATTGGCTAATTGCTAGCTGCTAATTGCTTTCTTCAGCGCCGCCCGTGCCAGCAGCCGGGTTGAATCCAGCGTGGGCAGCGGCGACGAGTCCGGCGTCACCAGCAGCGGGATTTCGGTGCACCCCAGGACCACTGCGTCGCAGCCCTCCTGCGCCAGCCCGCGAATCACTTCGGTAAAGTACGCCAGCGACCGCGGCGTGAACTGCGCGTTCACCAGTTCGTCGAAGATAATCTGGTTGATCTTCTCCCGCTGTTTGGGCCCGGGAATGCGGTGCTCGAGCCCAGCGGCCTTCAGCTTCTCCGGATACACCGGCCCTTCCATCAGGTAACGCGTGCCCAGCACGCCCAGCCGCTTGTAGTGGCAATGCCTGGCCTCGTTGGCCACTTCTCGCGCGATGTGCAGCCACGGCCGCGGCGAGCGATGCTCCACCAGATCAAAGGCCTGGTGGATGGTGTTGTCCGGACAAATCAGGAAGTCGGCCCCCGCTTTGGCCAGCTTTTCCGCCGAAGAGAGCATCAGCTCCGCCACGCCGGCCCAATCGTTGGCATCTACGCAGCGCATGTACTCGGCCAGGGGGTGGGTGTGCATGGAGACTTCGGGATGGTTGTGCCTGCCCATCAGTTCCGCGCCTTCCAGGCAGACGGTGCAATAGCACAGCGCTGCTCCCTCCGCGCTGCAGGCGACGATTCCAATGTGCTGGGGCATGGTTAGAACTGATTGCGGGTTTCAGATTGATGATTGCAGATTTTTCCACGGAGCGGTAGACCAGCCTGAATCATCGGGCAGCCGTGGCGTCAAACAGATTCAGAAATCCGAGCTTCTTCTCCGCGGGTAGAAACGATGCTTCGAATGAATTGCGCGCCAGCTCGCGCAGGTGCTCGTCGGTGAAACTGAACGATTCCCGCGCCAGTTGGTATTCCTGCGCAAGCGAGGTACGAAACATCGCGGGGTCGTCAGTGTTGAGAGTGATCATGACGCCCTGGTCGAAGTAATTTCGCACCGGATGCTCGGCCAGCTTGCGGCAGCAGCCGGTTCGCAGATTGCTGGTGAGGCAAATCTCCACCGGGATTTGCCGGGTGGCCAATTCTTCGACCAACTCGGAATCCTGCCAAGCGGTCAGCCCGTGCCCGATGCGCTCGGCGCGCAGATTCAGCGCGCCCCAAATAGATTCCGGACCGGCGGTCTCGCCGGCATGCGCCGTCAGCCGAAGCCCGTGGTCGGCAGCATAGGCATAGACATCGCGGAACAATTCCGGCGCCGCCCTCCGCTCGTCGCCACCAATCCCGAAACCGACGACGTTCCGTTCTTTGTAGCGCACCGCAAGCTCAGCCACATGCTGCGCCTCGACCGGGCCGAAGTGGCGCACGGCATCGAAGATCCAAAGCAGCGAGATGCCGAAGTCCCGTTCCCCCCGCTGCCGCCCGCGCTCCAGACCCTCAAAGATGGTGTCAAAATTCTGCTTGCGCCAGAGGCAGACGCCCACCGAAACGTACACCTCGGCATGCAGCACGCTCTCGGTTTTTAGCTTCTTCATCAGGCGGTGGGTGATGAGTTCGTAGTCCTCGGGAGTGCGCAAATCCTCCGTGACCGCCTTGAAGGCCATGAGGAAGCCGTTGAAGTCCTTGTATTGGTAAAGCTGTTCGACCTGGGCGAGTGTGCCATCCCGGCCGTGACGCTGCTTCAGTTCAAGCACGGTGGCAGGATCAACCGAGCCTTCGAGGTGCAGGTGCAGTTCGGCCTTGGGCAGGGAGAGAGTGAATGGGGTGGGGAGGACAGCCGATGTCTCGGAGCTGATCACGACCTGCCCTTCGGTTAGCGTTTCGCTGCAAACTCGCTGTGGTGCCGGCTGTAGAAAATGTAGATGATCAACCCGATCGTCAGCCACACCACGAAGCGGATCCACGTGATCACGGTTAAGCCGGTCATCAACCCGCCACACAGCACAATCGAAATCAATGGGAACCAGGGCACGAAGGGAACGCGGAAGGCGCGTTTCCGATCTGGTTGCCGGCGTCGCAGAAGAATCACCCCGAGAGAAACCAGAACAAACGCGAACAGGGTCCCGATGTTGGAGAGATCGGCGGCGTCACCGATATCCACCATTCCCGCCGGAATTCCCACCGCGAAGCAGGCAATCCAGGTGGACCAGTGCGGCGTCTTGAACTTGGGGTGTACGGCGGAGAACAGCTTGGGCAGCAGGCCGTCGCGCGACATGGCGTACCAGATTCGGGCCTGGCCATACTGGAACACGAGCAACGATGAAATCATTCCCGTAAGCGCACCCACCACGATGATGGACCGGTACAACGGGTGTGCGCCCAACTGCTGGAGCGCGTAGGCCACCGGAGCCTCGGCGGCTTTGCCTGAGACAAAAGTCGTGTACTTCATCATGCCCAGCAGGACGACTGCCACTCCCACGTAGAGGATGGTGCAGATAATCAGCGAAGCAATGATGCCGATGGGCAAGTCGCGCTGCGGGGTACGGCACTCCTCAGCCGCGGTGGAAACCGAATCGAACCCGATGTAGGTGAAGAAGACGATGGCGCCGCCGGTAACGATCCCGGCAAATCCGGAGGGCGCGAACGGCTTCCAGTTGGCGGGATTGATCAACATGCCGCCCACCACCAGGAACGTGAGAATGGCGCCGATCTTGATTGCGACCATCACGTTGTTGGCCTCGGCGGACTCGCGTACGCCGCGCACCAGAAGCAGAGTCAAGATGAAGACGATGAGAAACCCGGGCACATTGAAGTAGGCGCCGGTCCAATGTCCCGAGGCCCAGACCGGGCTGGCCCACTGATCCGGCAAGTTGATGCCAAATGCCGCCAATTGTGCCTTGGTGTAGCCGCTGAAGCCCACGGCCACTGCGACGTTGCTGACCACGTACTCCAAGATCAGGTCCCAGCCGATGATCCAGGCAAAAATCTCGCCCAGCGTGGCGTAGGAGTAGGTGTACGCGCTGCCGGCGATGGGAATCATCGAAGCCAGTTCGGCGTAGCACAAGCCGGCAAAGCTGCAGGCGAAGGCAACCAGGATGAAGGAGATCGCAATGGACGGCCCCGCTGCCGGACGCCCATGCATCAGCGCGCCGGCGGTGCTCCCGGTGCGCAGGAAGTTGCTAATCAGGTCAAGCACCTGGGCGTGCAGGATGGAGGGCGCTTCGAAGTGCTCGCCCGCCGCCGCGGTGCCGGTGAGCACGAAGATTCCGGACCCAATGATGGCGCCGATGCCGAGAGCGGTCAGCGACCAGGGACCGAGGGTCTTCTTGAGCCGGTGCTCGGGCTCGTCGGCCTCAGCGATCAATTTGTCGATGGACTTGCAGCGCAGCAGCTGGTTGCCCGAGTTGGCGGGTTCGACCGGCGTGGTCGTCTGTTGATTGGTGGACGGTATTTGTGCCAAAGGGTCCCCTCGTGTGGGCCTGGACTTTAGCAGGGCGGGCCAAAGACCCGCCCCACACAATCTCCGACGACTAGCGCTTCGCCTGGCCGCGTGCCATCTTCTTCACTTTGCGCTTCAAGGAGCCCCGGGCCGCTGTCCGCTTCTGCAGCGGCTTCTCCGCCTTGCGCTTCTTGCGCGACGTCCGCTTCGCTTTCTTCCGCTCTTCCTTGCTCAAAGCCTTGGTATTCGCCATGAATGCTTTTCTTTCCCCTGTTTGGATGTTAAAGGACTGAGTGCTGAGTGCTGCCCTTACGCCTTCTCCAGCTGCGCGTACTTTTCTACCAGCTTCTTCAATCCAAAACCATCGAATTTTACCGTAATCTTGGCGTCTTCACCTTCTCCTTCGCGCTGATAGACCATGCCCTCACCGTACTTGGGGTGGCGCACCTTCTGACCCGGACGGAAGCCTTTCCTGCCTTTTGGCTCCTCGACCGGCAGCTTGGGGATGCTGAACTTCTTTCCCCGCGACGCGAAGAACTCCGCGATGTTGTCGATGGAGTTATACGTCTTGCCGGAGTACTTGGTGCCTGCGGCTCGCTGCCGGTTGCGATCCGTCCAGCTGGCACTCTGGTCTTCGTCTTCGTAGGCGTAGTGGGTAGCTTCAGAAAACCCTTCGGGGCTTCGCCCCGCTGGACGGGCGAGGGCGCCCGTCCCTACACGAGCCGTGCCCACGCGAGCGCGGCGCGGCGATCCCATGTCCTCCATGAGTTCCGCGGGTACTTCCTCCAGGAAGCGCGAGGGAACGCTGGCCTCCGGGAGATCGGTCCCGTACCGTCTCCGGTATACCGCGCGCGTTAGCAGGAGCGTGTCCATGGCGCGAGTCATGCCGACGTAACACAGGCGGCGCTCTTCTTCGATATCGTCGGGCTGCAGGAAGGTGCGCGAATGCGGGAACAATCCCTCTTCCAGCCCGCACAGGAACACCAGGGGAAACTCCAGGCCCTTGGCCGCGTGCAGCGTCATCAAAGTAATTTGCGCGCGCTCGTCGTAGGCGTCGGCGTCGCTGACCAGCGCCGCGTGATCCAGAAACTGGTCAAGCGTCTCACCGCGGTCGCGGGAATCCATGGCCGCATTCACCAGCTCGCGCAGGTTTTCAATGCGCGAGTAGGCCTCGGGCGTATCTTCTTCCTCGAGTTGCTTGATGTACCCCGTGCGATCGATCAGGAACTTGAGGAGTTCGGCGGTGTTGGCGGGTCCACCTGGCGTGCGGAAGTCGCCGTCTTCCGTAGCGCCGGCGTCCCGCCGGCTGTCGGGGAGGCGTCCCGCCTCCCCATCGTCGGAGGGCCCAAAATCAAACGCCGTCGGATTGAAAGCTGTGATGTCTTCCTGCAGTGGTTCCTGCGCCGACGGATGCGGGGCTTCGCCCCTGACGGGCGAGGACGCCCGTCGCTCCATTTTTTCTGAGGAAGCCGTCTGCTCCAGCCGCTCCACGTAGTTCCCAGCCAGCATCGCTCGGGCATCTTCGATGAGGTCCCGGAACCCTTTCAGCGCCGCCAGCGCCCGCTGCGGCAGAAGCTGCCGCTGGATCACCTCGCCGATCGAGCCCCAGAGAGAAACCCCTGTCTCCAGCGCCACCCGCTCGACCGTCTCGATGGTCGTCTTGCCAATCCCGCGTGTGGGCGTGTTGATCACCCGCAGCAGCGAGATGGAGTCATCCGGGTTATGGATGACCTTCAGGTACGAGACCATGTCCTTGACCTCGGCCCGCTCGTAGAACGAGAACCCGCCCACCACGTGGTACTTCAACTGGTAGCGCCGCATGGCCTCTTCAAACAAACGCGACTGCGAGTTGGTGCGGTAGAGCACGGCCGCGCGCGCAGTCTCGCCCTGGTCGGCGGCTTCGCGGATGTATCTGGAGATGTAGTCCGCGGCAAACAGCGCCTCATTCTCCCCGTCGGGCGCTTCGTAATAGCCGATCTTGGCTCCGCCCTGCCGCGAGGTCCACAGATTCTTGCCCTTGCGCTTGATGTTGTTGGCGACCACCGCCGACGCCGCCTGCAGGATGTTCTGCGTCGAGCGGTAGTTCTGCTCCAGGCGAATAATCTTTGCCTCGGGAAAGTCTTTCTCAAACTCCAGAATGTTGCGGATGTCCGCGCCGCGCCAAGAGTAGATCGACTGATCTTCATCGCCAACCGCGCACACGTTATGCCGCGTCCCGGCAAGCAACCGCATCAGCTCGTATTGCGGGCGGTTGGTGTCCTGGTACTCGTCCACCAGGAGGTAGTGAAAGCGACGGTTGTAATAGTCGCACACCGTGGGCACGGCCTTCAGCAGGCGCACCGCTTCGAGCAGCAGGTCGTCGAAGTCGAGCGCGTTTGCCTTGCGCAGCTCCTTGCGGTACTCCTCGTAAATGTGGGCCACACGCTCGGTCTTGGGATCGGCCGAATTCAGGTAGACCTCCTGGGGATCGAGCATGTGGTTCTTCGCCCAGGAAATATGCGCCAGCACCGACCGCGGCGTGACCTGCTTGTCATCAATGCCCAGCCGCCGCATCACGGCCTTGACCACCAGTTGCTGGTCGGCTTCGTCATAGATGACGAACTGCTTGGTGTGACCGATGGGGGGCGCACCCGGTGTCGCCGAGGGAATCCGCAACGCCTCAATGTCGCGCCGTAGCACCCGCACGCAGAAGGAATGAAACGTCGAGATCACCGGCTTGGCGACCGAGAGCCCGCCAACCAACTTCTCCACGCGCTCGGCCATCTCCGCGGCGGCCTTGTTGGTGAAAGTCATCGCCAGGACGGACTCCGGCATCACCCCCAGGTTCTCGATTAGATGGGCAATGCGGTAGGTGATGGCGCGGGTCTTGCCGCTGCCTGCGCCGGCCAGGATGAGCACCGGGCCGTCGGTGGTCTCGACAGCCTCACGCTGTTGCGGGTTGAGTTGATCGAGGAAAGACAATGGATCTACAGCCCCTGGCAACCTGATTTTCGATTGCCGATTGCCAATTTTCGATTGAAAAGCCAACGGGCGCCAGCCTTTCAATCGGCAATTGGAAATTGGCAATTGAAAATTCTTACCCTGCCCTTTCCGCCGCCCGCGCCGCCTTGCACTCCTCGCACGGGCACACCTCCCGCAAGAACTGCCACGAGTAAATGCCCAGCTCGTGCCCGTCATTCCAGTGAAACCGGATGGCGTACTTCCCCACCGCCTCTGCTTTCGTCGGCCTGGCGGCGGGCTTGAACATGGGCAACGCCCCCGGTGCCGGCTTGGGCGGGTCTCCCGGCTCACGCTTGGCCCCGGCCCGCTCCTCGTCACACAGGGCGCACGGGCAGGCATCGCGCAGGAACGGGAAGGCATAGTGCGATCGGTGCCCGTCCTTCCACTCGATATCCATTCCCGTGCCCGTGGTCAGGTTCACTTTGACTGATTTGGGATCGGCGGATATCACATTTTTAGTATCGCACAGTCACATCGGCCCCCAAGACGGTTGACCCTGCCCGACTGGACGTGCACTCCCGAATTTGTGGGGCTTTACGGCTCAGTTCGTTAACCGCAAAGTTCGCAAAGAGTCGCCGCAAAGAGCGCGAAGGAAACATGGCACCGGCTTCAGCCGGTTAAACCACGGCACGTGACGTCCTTGGCCAAACAGCCGCGAATCCGGTAAAATAACAATTTTGCACATCAAGTTCCGAGGGGATCTGGAGCAGTCATGGCACAAACTTGTGATATCTGCGGCAAAGGGCCGCAATTCGGCAACCACATCAGCCACGCGCACAATGTCAGCAAGCGGCGCTGGAACGTCAACCTGCGCCCGGTGCGGGCCAAGGTCAACGGCGCCACCAAGCGCCTGCGCGTCTGCACCTCCTGCCTGAGCAGCGGGAAGGTCGTAAAAGCCTAAACCACAAAGGACACAAAGGTTCACGAAGGACGCTAGGTCGGACGCTTCGTGCCCTTTGTGGTGAACGCCTTACTGCACGCCCAGCAGTTCCACATCAAAGATCAGAGTTGCGTTTGGCGGAATCACGCCGGGATAGCCCCGGGCGCCGTAGGCCAGATCCCCGGGGATGCGTAACTGCCGCTTGCCACCCACCTTCATGCCGACAAGGCCTTCGTTCCAACCCTTGATCACCGGTGCATTGCCCAAGGACTCAACTTTGAAAGGCGCCTTGCCGATGGAAGTATCAAACATTTTCCCGTCCGTCAGCCAACCCGTATAGTTGACCGTCACGGTGTCACCCTTCTGGGCTGTTTTGCCGCTGCCGACCTTAATGTCCCAGTATTCCAGGCCATCCGCCGTCTTGGTCGCTTTCCCAGTAACCTTGGTCGGGCCGCTGGTGCTGGGCGCGGAAGGTTTCTTGTTTTGCGCAAACACGGCCAGAGTGGCCAGCGCCAGGATTGAAAGAACCACTACCTTCTTCTGCATGCATTCTCTCCATTTTCGATTGCCAATTTCCAATTGCCAATTGAAGCCGGAACCCTGGATTCTAAATTGGCAATTGGCAATTGAAAATCGGAAATTCCTCCGCGTCGTTAACGTCCTCTGTGGTTTCCATGTCTCATGCCAGCGCGATCACGTCAATTTCCACCAGCACATCTTTGGGCAGCCTTGCCACCTCCACGGTGGACCGCGCCGGCGGCGCCGAGCTGAAAAACCGTCCGTAGACTTCGTTCATTGCCGAAAAATCACCCATGTTCTTCAGAAACACGGTCGAGCGCACGACTTTCTCCAGCCCACTGCCCGCCGCCTGCAGAATCCCCGACACATTTTTCAGCACGCGGTCGGTCTGAAACCCTACGTCCCCGGACACCAGCGTGTTGGTGACTGGATCGAGCGCAATCTGGCCTGAGACAAACACAAACCCGTTGGCCTTAATCGCCTGGGAATATGGCCCAATCGCGTGTGGACCGTCCTTGGTCGCAATCACCTCGCGCATGAAACCTCCAGTGGCTGATGGTCGGTGAATTTCAGATTGTAGATTTCAGATTGTAGATTTTAGATTGCAGAATTGGAAAGCAGATTCTCAACCCTTGGCGTTGGCCGACGACTGGCGGCTAGATTTTCTGCAGCCGCTGCACGTCGTGCACGCCCGGAATCTTGCGCACGCCACCGACAATATTCTCCAGATGCTTGAGGTCGGCGATGTCGAGGATGATATCAATGTTCGCCTGCCCGTTCGCAGTGCGCGCTTCAATGTTGCGGATATTCGTCTTGGTGTCGCTGATCACCGCGGTAATCTGCTTGAGCATGCCGAAACGGTCGTCACAGAACACGGTGAGTTTCACCGGATACGCGCTCGGCGTCCCATCGTCGGTCGCCCATTCCACGTCAATGCGCCGCTCCGGCTCGTACATCAGGTTCACCACGTTGGGACAGTTCAGGGCGTGCACCGCCACTCCCTTACCCCGCGTCACATAGCCCACCACCGCTTCGCCGCGGATGGGATTGCAACAGCGTGCGCGATAGACCAGCAGGTCGCCATGTCCTTTCACCCGGATGGCGTTGGCGCTGCTGTCGCCGCCGAACACACGGCGTACCACGCTGGCGATGGTTCCGGCTTTCTCGCCCTCACCCTCGGGGGCGGGCTCGCTGCCCGCCGGCGCCAGCCGTGCCAGCACTTGCCGCGCCGAGTACTTGCCGTACCCGATCCCGGCCATCAGGTCTTCAGGACGCCCCAGGCCGTAGTCGGAAGCGATCTTCTGTAACTCTTCGTCCTTGATCTCTTTGAGCGCGACCCGGTACTTGCGCGCTTCCTTCTCAATCAGCTTGCGGCCGATTTCAATGGCCCGCTCGCGCTGGTGCAAATTGAGCCAGTGCTTGATCTTGTTGCGCGAGCGCGACGACTTGACGACCCCCAGCCAATCGCGGCTCGGCTTGTGCCCGGGCTGAGTCAGGATCTCCACAATGTCGCCGCTGTGCAGCTTGTGCCGCAGCGGCACCATGCGTCCGTTGACCTTGGCGCCTACGCAACTGTGGCCCACTTCGGTGTGGATGGAATAAGCGAAATCAATGGGGGTGGAATCCCGCGGCAAGACCACTACCTTGCCCTTGGGCGTAAAGGTGTAAACCTCTTCGGGATAAAGATCGATCTTGAGGGTGGAAAGAAACTCGTTGGGATCGGAAACATCGCGCTGCCACTCCACCACCTGACGCAGCCATGCCAGCCGCTGCTCGTCCTGCGCCGACACCGGCCCGTCCTTATATTTCCAGTGCGCCGCGATGCCTTCCTCCGCCATCTTGTGCATCTCTTCGGTGCGGATTTGCAGTTCGAACGGCGTGCCGTCCTCTGTAATTACTGAAGTGTGCAGCGACTGGTAGAAATTCGGCCGCGGCATGGCAATAAAATCCTTGATCCGCCCCGGCACCGGCCGCCACAGGTTGTGAATGATGCCCAGCACGGCGTAGCAGTCCTGCACCGATTGCGTGATCACCCGCATGGCGTACAGGTCGTACACCTGGTCCACGGCGATGCGCTGGCGCACCAGTTTCTTGTGAATGCTGTGCAGGCGCTTGATGCGGCTCTCCACCTTGGCGGTGATGCCCGCCTCCTTCAGTTTGTCGCGCAGCACCTGCTCCACCCGCGCCAGGAAGGTCTCGCCTGCCTTGCGCCGAGCTTCCACCGCCTCATGGATCTGCTGGTAGGCGATGGGATCGACGTAGCGGAATCCCAAATCCTCCAGTTCGCCGCGGATTTTGCCCATGCCCAGCCGGTGAGCGATAGGCGCGTAGATTTCGAGCGTCTCGCGGGCGATTTTCTGCTGGCGTTCGGGCGCCAGGTGCTCGAGGGTGCGCATGTTGTGCAGGCGGTCGGCCAGCTTGATCAGCACCACGCGGATGTCGTCCACCATGGCCAGCATCATCTTGCGCAGGTTCTCGGCTTGCTGTTCCTCGCGCGTGGCAAAGTCAATGGCGCTGATCTTGGTGACGCCCTCCACGATGTGCGCCACCTGCTCCCCGAATTCCTTGCGGATATCAACGATGGTGACCGAGGTGTCTTCCACCGAGTCGTGCAGCAGCCCGGCCGCGACCGCCACCGCGTCCATTTTCATCTCGGCCAGGACCATGGCGACTTGCAGGGGATGCACCAGGTAGGGTTCGCCGGAGGCGCGGGTCTGCCCGGCATGGTGTTTCTGGGAAAAATCGTAGGCTTTGCGCACCAGGGCCAGATCGTCGCTGGGCCGGTTGGCCCGCATGCGCTTCATCAGCTCCCGGAACTTGGTCACCGAGAGCGCGGTGGTCGCGATCTGTTGGCGCAGTGTCGCCATGACGGATTATAGCCTGCAGGGGAGGGAGGGGCCCGTGTAGGGACGGGCCTTGACCCGTCCAAGCCGAGTGCATCTCGGCAAAGGCTATTGCCTTTCTATGATTATAGCGTTCACGCGGTGGTAGAGCCTGCGGCGCGGGTCCGACGTCAGTGGTGCAATCTGAGAATCTCGACCACCTCTGCTTTGCGGACTTTGCGGGCTTTCTTTGCGAGCTTTGCGGTAAACGGTCTTAAACCGCAAAGTACGCCAAGGATTCGCAAAGGGCGCAAGGAAGGCCATCGGACGAACTCAAACTGCACCACTACCGGTCCGACCGCGGACTGGCTGTTCTGCTACATTGATTCCGCCCTATGAACTCCTCCCGCATCCTGGTCAGTGGAGTCTCCGGCCCCATCGGCGCCGCCCTGCTGCCTTCGCTCACCGCGCGCGGATACAAGGTCGTGCGGCTGGTACGTGGCGCAGCTTCGAGGGAGGGGCAAATCCCCTGGGACCCCGCTCAGCCCCTCGCCCCCAACTCCGTCTCCGGATTCGACGCCGTCATCCATCTCGCCGGGGAGACCGTAGTTGGCCGATGGACCGCCACCAAGAAAGTGCGCATTCGCGACAGCCGGGTTCTTGGGACGCGCAACCTGTCGCAAGCGCTGGCCCAATCGCCGCAGCGGCCGCGCGTGCTGATTACTGCGTCCGCGGTCGGCTACTACGGCGATCGCGGCGAAGAAATCGTGCGCGAGAATAGCCCGCCGGGAACAGGATTTCTCTCCGAAGTCTGCCGTGAGTGGGAAGCCGCCACGCAACCCGCAGCCGCCGCCGGCATTCGCACCGCCCACCTGCGCATCGGCCTGGTCCTGAGCCCGGTTGGAGGCGCGCTGCAAAAGATGCTCACGCCCTTCAATATTGGCGTCGGCGGAAACATGGGCAACGGACGCCAGTGGTGGAGCTGGATTGATGTCCAGGACCTGGTCGGCGCGATTCACCACATCCTGCAGAATGACCGCCTGCAAGGCCCGGTCAACGTGGTCGCGCCCAATCCGGTGACCAACGCAGAATTCACTAAGACTCTGGCCGGCGTGCTGTCGCGCCCGGCCATTTTCCCCATGCCCGCCTTCGCCGCCCGTCTCGTGTTCGGGCAAATGGCCGACGAACTCCTGCTCGCCAGCCAGCGGGTCGAGCCGGCCAAGCTCATTGCTAGCGGGTATGCCTTTCAGTATTCCAATCTGAGGCAGGCTTTAGAATCCATCCTGAAGCGGTAGATTGCGGCAACTTCCGATCCAGCAGTTCCTGTTGACTTAATGCCAGGAGGTAGGTACGCTTCCCCCGCCAGAATTCAGGCCTCGCATTGTGGTTTCCCCAGGTGTGTGAATCAGCCCGGATAGATCAAACAGGAGGAACGCCATGGCGAAGTTTTATTGCTATGTGGTCGGGGTGGTCTTGCTGTTAGGCGGAATCGCAGGATTTGTCACCAGCGCAGTGCCCTTGCCGATGCACCACAACGCGGTACACGTGCTCAGCGGAATCGTCGCGCTGTGGGCCGGTATGAGTGGAGGCGGGAAATACGCCGCACCCTTTGCCAAGATATTCGGGGCGGTGTATGCGCTGTTGGGAATCGGCGGCTTTCTCGGAATCCGCGATCTCGGCCCGATCATGCTGGGCCTAACCACGCAAGTGAACATCGTGCATCTGGTCGTTGGCCTCGCTGGTTTGGCAGCGGGCTTCACCACCAAAGCGTCGGCGGAGCAGTCCAAGATGGGGCGAGCGGCCTAGAACGAAAACTCGGTAGCTGGTGGCTACAGGGCATCTCGCAAAAGGTGCCGTCAGGCTAAGCGAAGCATCCCTATCCCGGCATTCCTGCTGAGGCAGGGATTCCTCGCTTCGCTCGGAATGGCAATCCGCCGAATCATGCGGTGGGTGACCGGCTATTCACCCTCGCTCGAACGCATGCTTCTTTTCTAATTCCAGCCGCGCCACCCGCATCTCGGACTCAAATTTTTCCGCCTGCGCCATTAAAGAAGGATTCGCGGTCGCGTACCTTCTCTCCATGCGGAACAGACCCTGGTCGGCGAGCTTCTTCGCCAGTTCAGCGAGATGGTCGCTGGTGCTTTCGACGTAGAGCGCCTCGGTTTCGTCTCCCAGCCAGACATCGCCGCCCACCAGGCGGGTTTGCCAGTACACCTTGCGGGCCAGCAGCTGCGTGATCTCCTCGTCGCCGGCTTTGCCGAAGACCCATTTATTGCGCTTGAAATCGTAATGCCGGCTGGAGAATTGCACCGGCACCAGCTTGCCCGACTTCACGAACTCCAGTTGCCGTCGGTCTACTTCTTTACGCAGCGCATTGATGACCGGCGCCTCGGCGTCCTCGGGCTCGAGCGAGGGCATCACCTCACGCACCGTGGCCGAGAGGTTCACAGCCACCAGGGCGCGCAGCCCCTCGGAGTTTTCCAGGCGAATGTCTCCGTGCAACACCCAGAAATCTGCTCCCGAAGTGGACTTGTGAAACGGCCACTCCAGATGAAAGGAGAGAGGCAGCCCGGCCAGCGTGACGTAGATCTTTTTCTCTCCGGCCCCGTTTCCGGTTTGCTGGTTCATAGGGAATGATTTCTCGCAGAGTGAGATCAGCCGAATATTCTACTGCGCGTCCCACTTGTGCGCGCAACCTTGGGCGAACCGGGGTGTGCCAGCGCCTTGCCGTCGCTCGCCAGATCCCTCACCCGGCTGAACTGCGCCGGGTGTCGGGATGACGACATCACGGGCGGCTCGGGCAAACTGCACCACTGCTGCGAAACGGGCGGAAAAAAGAGCAGGCTTGTGGCGAAGCACTTCGAGGCTATGTGAAATGGCAACTTCTCAGGTGAGCCGCGGCGGCCGCCTACTGCAGCCGGTTCGCGATCTTGGCATCGAGATAGTCGAGCACTTCGTAGATGTTCATCACTTCCAGCAAGGCCATGATCTCGCTGCGGGCAAGACCGTTGGTTTGGACCATGTTCTCCAGTTCTTCGAGCGCATACTGCAGAGCCGAATCATCGCGCGGATCACTTGTGGCCATCGGATTCCCCTTGAAAGGTAATGCTGAGGGGCAAAGCCCATGTCGCCGAATCGCTTCTGTTGTCGCGGTGCGCCCCCACACCCACAACGGTGCCAGACTAAATTGTGGCGAAAGCCGCGTGGAATGGCCCGTTCGGGGGGGTGGCTGGCACGCTGGTGGGGCCAAGCCAAGCATTCCGCGATGCGCGAGTCTGCCGGGACGTGTCAGCCTGGTGAAGCACGACCAACGCGCACCTGTCCTGGCTATTTCATCTGCTGCAGCACCCGCAGCAGTTCGGCATTGTCCGGCGTCTGGTCCAGTGGATACACCTTGGCAAACGCAATCTTGCCACTCTTGTCCACGATGAACGCGGCGCGCTCACTGATCCCCGGGACCGGCGGCCCGTCCCGCAGGATGCCGAAGGCTTGCGTCACTTGGCCATGGGGATAGAAATCCGCACACAACGGCAGGTGCATCATGCCGATGTCTTTCTTCTGCCAGGCAATGTGGCTGGGGATGGAATCAACGCTAATGTCCAGGACCTGGGCATCGAGCGCGGCGAACTTCTCCCGGTCGGAGTCGAACGCCGGCACCTGGGCCGCTCAAGTTGGCGTCCAGTCTAGGGGATGGAAGGTCACCACCACGTGCTTCTTTCCACGAAAGTCGCTGAGCTTTATCTTTACCGGCCGTTCCCCCTCGACCGCCGGCAGCTCAAACTCCGGGGCTGCGTCGCCCACCTTAAGTGTCATAGGTTGCCCTTCTGTCATTCTTGGAGTCGCCAGTTTAGTCTCTGGGGCTGCGATTGCAATACCGTGGTTTGGTATACAAGGCACCTGACTTCGGGCTGTCCGCAATTTCCACGGATAGCTGGACTCACACTGCGGAGCCATCGGCTGGTTTGGTCTTCCGCTTTTGAAAGGGAGCGCCTTCACTACTAAAATATGAAGGGCGGCCAGGTTCGGCCGCCCTTGTTTTTCATAAGCTAAATTGTAACGTGGTTTACGCAGGCTTCACGTTCTCAGCCTGCCAGCCCTTGGGGCCTTTGACCACATCGAACTGGACCTGCTGGCCTTCCTGCAGGCTGCGGAATCCGCTTGCCTGGATAGCTGAGAAGTGCACAAACACGTCCTCGCCGTTCTGGCGGCTGATGAATCCATAGCCTTTAGCGTCGTTAAACCACTTTACTGTTCCTGTTTCCATGATGTTGCAATGTTCCTTTTTCTTTAGATGTTGCGCTGAATTACTCGCAGGGCTTTCGCAGGCAGATCATGCCGGTGAGCGGAGATGCTGGGAACTGCAAAAAAACCGCAAGATCAAACGCACCATTATTGTACCTGATTTGCAATAAGAATGCGTATTATTCCCCGCGTACCACGTGTAAACGGCCTGTTCTCATGCTGATCCGGTGCAACGAAGGCGCCTGCCCTGACGTGGTCAGTTCTAGTTGTTCTCGGTGCCCGTGTGGTGCAGGGGCTCGAGCACATTACTGGCAACTTTCCCGGCTTCCGGTCATCATTAAGGGAATGCCTCTCCGCCTGTTTGCAACGCTCTTGCTCCTGTCCTCGCTTTCGTTTGCCGGTATTGTGGAGGATGTTCGTACAGCGCTCGCTCAGAACAATTTCACTGCCGCCGACGCCGAGCTTCAGAGCTATCGCACTCAGCAGGGGGTAACCCCGGAGTACCTGGAGGCGCTTTCCTGGATGGCTCGCGCCTCGCTGGCCACCGATCAGCTCGATCAGGCCGAAAACTTTGCCAAGCAGACGGAGTCGCTGGCTTCGCAGCAGTTGCGGAAGCGCGCGCTCGATGCCGAGCCGCATCTCCCCCTCGCCCTCGGGGCGGCGCTGGAAGTCGAAGCCCAGGTGCTCAGCGCTCGCGGCAAGAATTCACAGGCAGTTACCCTCCTGCGGCGGAGCGTGACCACTTACCGCAGTACTTCGATTCGCGCCCGCTTGCAGAAAAATCTCAATCTGCTCGGCCTGGTGGGACAGCCGGCGCCACCGCTCAGCGTCGCCCAGTACTTAGGTCCGAAGCCCTCCGCCCTCAGCCAGGTAAAAGGCTCGCCCGTGCTGCTGTTCTTCTGGGCCCACTGGTGTGTGGACTGCAAATCGGAAGGGCCGATCATCAGCCGCCTGCGCTCCGAACTCGCGCCCAAAGGTTTGACGGTCGTGGCTCCCACCCAACTGTACGGTTACGCTGCCCGCGGCGAGGATGCATCGCCCAAGACCGAACTGGCCTACATCGAACAGGTTTGGCAGCACTTCTATCCGGCTTTGCAAGACGTTCCGGTGCCGGTCAGTAATGCCAACTTCAACACCTACGGGGCGAGCACGACACCGACAATCGTGTTGGTTAATCGCGCCGGGCGCGTCGCCCTCTACCATCCCGGCGTCATGCTATACGAGGATCTGCGTGCGGCCATAGAGAAGACGCTCTCGAATTAGGCTAGTCCTTTTTGTGCCAACGGCTCCTACGCCCCTTTCGTGGGTGCGTGAGAACTAGTGCCGTCCCTGAAGGGACTCATCTCATTTCCCACCCTTCCCCCCGGACTTACGTCCGGGGCTAACATCTGCCGCGGCTGTGCCGCTGGAACCAGCCAGTCTTCACCGTTGCGCATGGAACCTGGTTCTCACGCACACAGACTCTGTGCGCTCGCGCGGGGGTATGTGTGGATCGCGAGTGGAGGGTGCGCTTGAGCAAACTGGCTGGATGCTGGAACGAGCCTGTCTACTTCTTTCCGAAGACCTGGAAGACAACATTGAAGAACTGCGCAATGGTGACGCCAATCAGCACGTAGACCGCGATTTCCAGACGGCGGCCGGCTTCCTTGGTGTCGCGGAGAAGATCGCTGACTTCCTGGGTGACCTGGGACAACGTGTCGGCGAGTTGCTCGAAGTGCTCGGTCGAAGCTCGCACTTTTTCCAGCACGCGGGAGGTGGTGACGAGTGCGGTCGCCATCTGTTCGCCGTTGCGAATGTCGAGCTCGGTCTTGCAAGCCGACCACCACGGGGTCCCCGGGGCACTGTCATACATGCGCTGCCGGATCTCCTCATAGGAGCGGTTGCGCAGCAACTGCACCAGGGCGTGCGCTTTATCAGTTCCCGTTGTGGTCTCGGTGGGGGTTACCATGGTAGGCCGAGTCTAGCAGTTATCGTCAGTTCTGCTCACGTACCAGAAGTCCAAGTACATCTGCGGGTTACCCCTCGTGCGATGGTAACCGCCATTCGTCAATCTGCTCCGCTCCATCTACAATCGGGCCTTCCCATGGATGCCAACCGCATTGCGCAATTGCTGCAGCCCTTTGCCCCGCTGCTGAGCGACGCGCAACTGCAATTTATATCGATATACATCGATGTACTTCTCCGCTGGAACGCGCGCATCAACCTGACCGCGGTGCGCGAACCGGAACAAATCGTGACCCGACACTTCGGCGAATCGCTGTTCACCGCAAGCCGCCTTTTCCCCGCGGGCGACGGAGGCGCGAGTGTCCTCGCCCACCCTGGGACGCAAGTCGTCGATGTTGGCTCCGGCGCCGGCTTTCCCGGCCTGCCCATCAAGATCTGGGCGCCACAGGTTCATCTCATCCTGATCGAGTCCAACCAGAAGAAGGCGACCTTTCTGCACGAAATCATCCGCCGCCTTACATTGACGAATGTCGATGTATTCGCCGGCCGCGCCGAAGACTTTCCGCGCGCCTCTGCCGAGGTCGTGACCCTGCGGGCCGTCGAACGCTTTGAGGCCGCCCTCCGCACCGCCGCCGACTTGGTTCGCGCTGCCGGTCGCGTCGCCCTCCTCATCGGCGAGGGTCAAGTCGCCCGTGCGATTGAGTTCGTGCCCGGCTTTGCCTGGGACGAACCCATCTCCGTGCCCCAGTCCTCGAACCGAGTACTCCTGATCGGTAAGCGCACAGGCGAGGAATCACAGTCGATACGCACCTAGCTTGCTAATAGGTGGTACGGATGCGAAGAGACTGCCGCCAATTGCTGGTCAGGACGTCGGCCGATGGCTGACTTGTCGACTTCAAGTGGGAAACCGGTCGAACAGCATGGGATCGCTTGTTGGAGTTGACTCTCTTGATACATCGCCGAGCCGAGGGGAATCAGCCTGGTAATAGTGGAGCCGCGTGCATGCCCTTGGCAGTTCCCAAGGGGGCTGGTGCCATGACCGGAGCCAGTGGATGACACAAGGTGGGAAGAAATGTGACGCTTGGAGTGTAGGGCGGAACGCCCCCACGATAGCCGACGGGACGCCGACGCTACCTCATTCAAGAGTTCGTGACTGCCAGCAATGCGAAATGTTCCACGTGGAACACTCACTCATCTGTTCCACGTGGAACATTCTTGTGGAAAAGAACGCAATTGCGATCCAGCAATCACTTGCACATCAACAAACTATTCAAATTTTCTGGCTGCACTGAAATCCGTCATTGCAATGCAGCGCAATTCGCATTATTCTGCGCCCATCTCTCGATTCTCCGAAAACTGAATGGGACGCGTCATCGCGGTTGCCAACCAGAAGGGCGGCGTGGGGAAAACCACGACTGCCATTAATCTGGCCTCGTCTTTTGCCGCAGCGGAAGTCAACACGCTGCTGGTTGACTGTGATCCCCAGTCCAATGCCACCAGCGGACTAGGCTTGGTCAAGGATCCCGAGCGCATCAGCACCTACCATCTGCTTATGGGCGCGGCCATGGCCCGGGATGCGGTTCAGACCACAGAACTGGAGCAGCTCTGGATCATCCCCTCGCACAAGAACCTGATCGGCGCCAATCTCGAACTGGTCGCCGCCGAGCGGAGGGAATTCCGGCTGCGCGACACGCTCGCGCCTCTGCGCGATCTCTTCCAGTTCATTGTGCTGGATTGTCCGCCGGCGCTGGATCTGCTGACCCTGAACGCGTTGGTCGCGGCCGATGCGGTTTTGATCCCGATGCAGGCGGAGTACTTTGCCCTGGAAGGTATCTCGGAGCTGCTGGACACGGTGGAGCGCATTCGCGCCAACCTCAATCCCAGCCTCGCGATCGAGGGCGTGGTCCTCACCATGTTTGACGAGCGTACTAACCTGGCCCAGCAGGTCACGGCCGAGCTAAAGCGCTTCTTCGGGGAGAAGCTGTGCGCTACGTCGATCCCGCGCAACATCCGCCTGGCCGAGGCGCCCAGCCACGGCAAGCCCGCGCTGGTCTACGACGTACGCTCCAGGGGAGCGGAAAGCTACATCCGTTTGGCCAAGGAGATCATCTCGCACAATTTGCCGGCTCAGCAACCGGACGCGGAGATGACCGAACCAGGGGAGCATGCTGCTCCGGTCGAGGAGATATCGGTCACTGCTCCCGAGGCGCCACCGGAGCCCGCGCTGGTCCAGGAGATCCCGGCGGAAGCGAGCGAGGTCCAGGAGCCGGCCGCAGCGGTCGAGGCGATGGACAAGACAGCGTAGTATATCGATGATCATCGATATACTAGATTGACGAACATCGATGTAAGGCGAAGCCACGGGGAGGACGAATGACGACAACCGCAGAAAAGACGCCGATCGCGGAAGGCCACACGGACAAACGCCGGGCCCTCGGCCGAGGCCTGGAATCGCTGCTGCCCAGCGGGCCGCGGGTCGTGACCACTCCTCCGGCGGCGACGAGTCTCCCGGCCGCCGCAACTTCGGTGGCCGCACTTGCCCCTCACCTCGCGCCTGGCGACACCGTGGTCGAACTCGCCCTTGGCCTTATCGAGGCCAACCCCCACCAGACCCGCTTTCGCTTCCGCGACGAGCCGTTGCAGGAGTTGGCGGACTCCATCCGCGCCAACGGAGTTCTGCAACCTATCGTGGTGCGTCCGGGCCAGGACGGCCGCTATCTTCTGATCCTCGGCGAGCGCCGTTGCCGCGCCTCGAAGCTCGCCGGCCGGGAGAAGGTCCCGGCTATCGTCCGCCGCGTCTCCGAGCAGCAGGCGGCGGAGATGACGGTGGTCGAGAACCTGCAACGCCAGGATCTGAACTGCCTGGAGCAAGCCAACGCCTTCGCCAAGCTGAGCAAAGACTTCGGCATGACGCAGGAGCAGATCGGGCAGCGCACCGGAGTGTCGCGCGAATCCGTCTCCAACTACATGCGCCTGCTGAAGCTGCCGCCCAGTGTGCAGCAATACCTGAGCGAAGGCCGGCTCGGTTTCAGCGAGGCCCGCGTGCTGCTCACGCTGCTTGACCCGAACCTGATCCCCAAGATCGCCGAAGAAGCCATTCGCAAACATCTCTCGGTGCAGCAGCTCGAAGACCTAGTCTTCGAAACCAACGTCCCGTTGCAGAAGTCAGACCAGCCCAAGCCCGCCCGCTGGGTTGATCCCAACGTGCGCGCCGCCCAGACCGAACTGGAGCGGATTCTCGGCGTACGCGTCCGCATCCGCGACCGCAAGGGAAAAGGGAAGATCGTCATCGAGTACGCCACGCTGGAGGACTTCGACCGGGTAGTCGAGATGCTGAAGGGGAAGAATCAGTAGCGAGTACTGAGTACCGAGTTAGACCGCCTGCCGAATGGCACGAGAGCTATGTCCGCTTTCGAACGCCGTCATCCCACAAGCGCACATTCTCATCAGAAACTTGCTCCGGTGCTGTCTAACTATCCCCGCGTAATCAGTGGCTTAGCAGCGCTCGGGAAGGCACGGAACTTGCCATAGATCTGTCTCGGTTGTGTGGGAAAACCTCGCTTGAGGGCTAAGCCTATGGAAGTCCTTCTCCAGGATCTGCGTTACGGATTGCGCATGCTGTTGAAGTCGCCGGGTTTTGCCGCAGTGGCCATCCTCACCCTGGCGCTGGGGATTGGCGCCAACACGGCCGTATTCAGCGTGCTCGATGCGGTGCTCCTGAGGATGCTGCCCGTCTCCCACCCGGAACAGTTGGTGGTTCTTGGGGATCCTTCTCGCATCCATTCCACTTCTAATGGCACGCCCACCTTGGATCACTTTTCGTATCCCCTCTATCGCGAATTGCGCGACGGCACACAAGCCTTCTCGGGAGTTCTTGCCTCCGGCGATCCCCGCCGCTTGGACGTTCAGTTTGACTCGCCTAGTGGGGAGGGCCCCGAGCTCGCCAACGGGCGCGTGGTGACGGGCAATTATTTCTCAGTCCTGGGAGTGAACCCGCTCATCGGACGAACTTTCACCGCATCGGATGACCTGACTCCGGGAGCCAGCCCTCTGGTTGTGATCAGTTACGGCTACTGGAAACGCCGCTTCAATCTTGATCCCACTGTGGTCGGCCGAACGGTGCGGCTGAACAAGTACCCGTTCACGATCATTGGCGTGACCCCGGCGGGCTTCGACGGCGAAATTGTCGAGCAGGCGACAGATCTCTGGATTCCCCTGACCATGCAAGCCCAGGTTATGCGTGGGCGCGAATATCTGGAAGCGCCCAACACCTCGTGGCTTCAAGTCATCGGCCGTTTGAAGCCGGGGGTGTCTCTGGCCCAGGCCCGCAGCAACGTGAATGCGGTCTACCGGCAGGCCCTGGCCGGGGCTTATGGCGCCAAGCTTTCGGTTGACGACCGCCGGTCGCTGGAGAAATCTACGCAATCGATCGAGGTCTCCTTGGGAGGCGGTGGCCTCTCCTACCTGCGCCACGAATTTAAACGGCCGCTGCTTCTGCTGATGGGAGTGGTGGGCTTGGTACTGCTGATTGCCTGCGTCAACGTTGCCAACCTGCTGCTCGCGCGTGCCAGCGGGCGCAGCAAGGAGATCGCGGTGCGCATGGCGATTGGAGCCCGCCCGCTGCGCCTGGTGCGGCAGCTTCTTACCGAGAGTGTTCTGCTGGCGCTGTTTGGGGGCACGCTCGGGGTGTTGCTTGCGCAGTGGGGGGCGACATTCCTGGTACGGACCAGTTTTGGCAGCGGCACGGTGCGCGCGCTCGACATCCATCCCGATGCCCACATTCTGGCGTTCACCGCCAGCGTCTGCCTGCTGGCGGGAGTCCTGTTCGGCCTGGCTCCGGCGCTGCGCGCGTTGGGCATTCCGGTTTCGTCCACCCTGAAAGAAGGGGCGCGCGGCGGCACCGCGTCCAGCGCCGCCAAGTGGTCTACGGGCAAAATTCTGGTAGCCACCCAAGTCGCGCTCTCTTTGCTGGTGCTGTTCGCCGCCGGCCTGCTCGTCCGCACGCTGCGCAACCTGCAGGATGTGGATTTCGGATACGAGCGCCAGCATCTCGTCATTGTCCGTCCCGACTTCATCTCCGCGGGATACAAGCACGAGCAGCTTCCCGCCATAGTGCGCCAGTTGCTGGAGCCCCTGAACGCTATCCCTGGAGTTGTGGGCGCCACGGCCTCGGAGAATGGCTTGTTCAGCGGCACGGAATCCGCCGATGACATCAAGGTCGAGGGCTACGCCTCCCGGCAGGACCAGGATAATGTGGCCTATGACGACTGGGTCGGGCCCGACTACTTTAAGATCGTGGGAATTCCCATCCTGCTGGGGCGCGGCATCGGTCCTCAGGACGTGGAATCTTCGACCAAGGTCGCGGTCATCAACGAAGCCATGGCCAAGTTTTATTTTCCGGGAGTGGACCCGATCGGGCGCAAGTTCGTCATTGACGATGGTGCGCAGCGGCTACGTCCCATTGAGATCGTCGGTGTCTCCAAAGACGTCCGCGATCACAGCTTGCGTGAAGCCATTCCACGGAGGTTTTTTCTTTCCTACTACCAGAGCATCCTTCCTGATCTCGAGGTTCATTTTGTCCTGCGTGTTGCAGGTGACCCCACTTCTGTTATGTCCGCGGTGAGACAGCACCTTAAGGATTTTGACCCCAATGTAGTGGTTCGCGAGGCCGACACCCTGAACCACATGGTGGATGACCATGTGGCCCAGGAAAGGCTGGTGGCTCAACTCTCCAGCCTCTTCGCCGGCCTGGCGCTGCTGCTGGCCTGCGTGGGACTGTATGGGGTGATGTCGTACACGGTCTCCGGACGGACCCGCGAAATCGGTGTCCGTATGGCACTGGGCGCGCAACGGCGGGACGTGCTCTGGATGGTATTGCGGGAAGCACTGTTGCTCGTCGGCGTAGGCGTGGTGGTCGGCATCCCCGCTGCATTCGGAACCAGCCGCCTGCTGCGGAACATGCTGTACGCGTTAAGCGGGTTAGACCCGCTTTCCATGAGCGTGGCGGTTGCCATGCTTCTTCTGGTGGCGGCCATCGCGGGCTACATTCCCGCCCGGCGCGCTACCAAGGTCGATCCCATGGTGGCCTTGCGCTATGAGTAGCGGAGACCAGACCTCGGACCTCGGACCTCAGGGGTTACGACTCAGGTTGGTAAACAGTGGGAGAGACTTCGCTCCGTGCGGCACTCTGCGGGGCCAGAAACTGTAGTTTCACTTGCAGAAGTGGGAGATCGCGGCGAGAATCCAGGACCAAGCGGGCTCAGCGGCGATTTCTCGCGAATCCTGATCGCCGGGCCAGCGTCTAAAGAAGAGCTATGCGACACGCAATTCTGGGCGCAGGTGGCGTGGGAGGTCTGGTCGGAGCTGCACTGGCCCATGCGGGTGATCCCGTAACCGTAGTGCTTCGCCCCGAGTCTATCGCCAGCTATCCGCCGAGCCTCTCGCTCGACAGTCCCTTTGGCAAGTTTGCCGTCCCGGTCGATCGCACTGCGGTGGTGTCTGAACCCTTCGATGTGCTCTGGATCGCGGTCAAGGCAACCCAACTCGATTCCGCCTTGCGTTCCATAGCAGCCGGCAACCGGCCCGGCGCCATCGTTCCGCTGCTGAATGGGATTGATCACGTTGCCCTGCTGCGCTCTCGTTTCGGCCACGAACGGGTCGTTCCGGCGACCATTGCGGTCGAGTCCGAGCGAGTTGCCCCAGGGAAAATCGTGCATCGGTCGAGTTTTGCTCGCCTCAACGTGTCGTCCATCGGGCGAGACCGGCTGGCGCCTGCCATCGAGAAATTGCGGCAGTTCGGATTCACCTGCCAGTTCCTCGACGATGAGCCCACGCTGCTGTGGAGCAAGCTGGCGTTCCTGGCTCCCATCGCGCTTGCCTCCACCGCCGCGGCCCGCAACAAGGGCGAGTTGGTCAGCGATCCCGCCTGGCGCCGGCGGTTGGAGTCTTGCGTCGCTGAAGCCTGTGGGGTCGCCACTGCCAGCGGAGCCAGAGTCGATCCGGCGAACATCCTTAAGTTCATTGAAAGTTTGACGCCGGAGGCACGCAGCTCCATGCAGAAAGACGTGGCAGCCGGCAAGCCCCCGGAGCTGGACGCCATCGCCGGGCCGATTCTTCGCGGGGCGCAAGAACGAGGTCTGGCAGTGCCAGTCACTCAGGAACTAGTCGAGGCGGTGACAGCCCGGATCAGCAGCGGAAGAGCAAAATAGCGATTTCGCGCCGGGCGGACCGAAAGATGTCTGGAACTCGAGGTTTCGATTCGGAGCCGAGCAACACTAAACCCGGGCAGGATGGAGAACCCATCCCGTGCACTATTTGAAGGTCTGTGCTTCCCAGGCTACTAGCGAGCGCTGCCGCCAAAGGTGGCCAGCCGACGCTTCTGCAGGTCGGTGACGTCGAGGTCATCGGCTTCCAGTGCAGCTTCTTCTTCTTCCCATTCCTTGGCTTCAGTCGTAGCCAGTTTCTTCAGCAGGTTCTGTGCGCACTTGGCACAGCAGAAACCTTTGATGTATTGCCTTTGCCCGTTCTCCTCCTCAATGCAGTACTCGTAGGTAAAGATAGGGGGCTGTGCGACGCAGAGACTGCAGGCGTCCGGAGCGTTGATGTAGAGGGGATCAAACGTTGCGAAGAATACGCTGTCATTCATAGGTACACCTCGCCGTCGCCTCCATATTGGCACACCCCCGGGAATGTGCCGTGACTGGCATCACGGAGGGATGTGCTTTCCGGCGGGCGGCACAGCGCCCAGATCCTCGGCGGAAACACCGAAAACAAGCAACTTCCCGCCCATGCCCTTCGTACGTGGTCTTCCGTGACGTTCTCAGCGGAAGGCGCGGTTGCTACCGTGAATGGTCAGATCCCCAGAAAGGCCTGTCATGGCGAAGACCGCGTTCAAGCTCAAGATTCTCTACGGCGAGGGCGATGAGGAAGTGCTGGCCTCGCAAGCCGCTCTGATTCAAAAGGCTGGCCACCAGGTGCAGACCGCCATTGGGCGGAAGGGCGTGGAGGAGATCCTGCGCCGCGAAAGCTTCGACCTGATCTTATTGGGTCCCACCCTCACCCGGGATGACCGCCATCACCTGCCCTACATGGTGAAGAAGGCCCATGCCGGCACGCGTGTGCTGGTCATGCACTCCGACGGCTCACGGCACCCGCAGGTGGACGCCAACATCGACACCGGACAGCGGATGGAAGTTCTGCTGGAGACCATTGCTTCGATGATGGCGCAGGAGGCCGTGGTTAGCGGAAAGTAGTCAGGAGTCAGGATCCATGTGGGGCGGACACTCCTGTCCGCCCCTCCATACCGGTATCTCCGACGATAAGAGCCTCGCCAGTAAACCGTGGGACGCCCACCCGGTTCTCCAGTTATTCTTGGTACAGGAAGAAGCCCACCGAGGGCGAGATTCACATCGCCTAGTGGGAAAATCCTCACCTGGGACCACAGAAAGCCATGCTCGACACCGCCATGCTGGAGTCGGTTGCGTCTCAACTGATGACAGGCAAGCAGATCACGTTGCAGGGCCAGAGCTGGCCGGTAACTCGCACCAGCAGTCAACGGCTCAAGACAGCGAGGTTCTCGATGAAGGGGCGGGAATACCAAGCCATCGAGCAGAACCGCCTCAAGCCCAGCCGCTGGGGACAACTCGCCCGCGAAGGACATCAGGTCGTCCAGTTCCGCGATATTCAAACCAATAAATACGTGGCCGTGGCCATTGACGGCAAGGTGCAGGAATATGGACAGCGTAACGCGTAGAACTCAAGTAACTCTGTTTCCCACTAGCAAAACTGCCGAAATCTTGGCATGATTCTCGTAATCGCCTGTCGCCCATCCAGAGGTAAACACATGTCCTTCAGAGCACGTGCAGGTCTGCTCTTCTCCACGCTGTGTCTGTTGAGTTGGACCGCTTGCAGCACCAGTTCCTCGACTCCCGAGAGGCCTGCGGCGCCCTCGATTACCACGCAGCCCGCGAGCTTGACCGTCTTGGCGGGTCAAACGGCGACCTTTGGTGTAACCGCCACCGGCACCACCCCGCTTAGCTATCAGTGGCAGAAGAATGGTGTGGCGATCAACGGCGCGACCTCGGCGAGCTACACGACGCCAGCGACCATGGCGGCAGATAGTGGATCGCAATTCCAGGTGGCGGTCAGCAATTCCGCGGGAAGCGTGACCAGCAATCCCGCGACCCTGACGGTGAGCACCACCATGTCGGCAGCCGACGTCTCGACCTATCACAATGACAATGCCCGCACCGGCCAGAACCTGGCGGAGACCCTGCTCAACCCTGGGAATGTGGCCGCAGCGACTTTCGGGAAAGTCGAGGTTTTTTCAGTGGATGGCAAGGTGGACGCTCAGCCGCTTTATCTTTCGAATGTGACCATCCCCGGCCAGGGAGCGCACAACGTTCTGTACGCGGTTACTGAGCACGATAGCGTTTACGCCTTCGATGCTGCCAGCGGAGCCATACTCTGGCATGTTTCCCTGCTCGGTGCGGGTGAAACCACGAGCGACGACCGCGGCTGTGGTCAGGTCTCACCCGAGATCGGGGTTACCGCCACACCCGTCATCGACCGCACGCGGGGCGCTGTCTACGTCATCGCCATGTCGAAGAACGGGGGAAGTTACTTCCAGCGCCTGCATGCGCTCGACGTCACGACCGGCGCGGAGTTGTTCGGCGGCCCCAAGAACATCCAGGCGACCTTCCCGGGCACGGGCGATGGCAGCTCAGGCGGGAATGTGATTTTCGATCCCAAGCAGTACAAGGAACGCCCCGGGATGCTGCTGCTCAACGGCGTGGTGTACACCGGCTGGTCGTCGCACTGCGACATCCGGCCCTACACCGGCTGGATCATGGGTTACGACGCGTCCACCCTGGCGCAGACGAGCGTGCTGAATGTCATTCCCAACGGCAACGAAGGTTCGATCTGGATGAGCGGCGCGGGGCTAGCGGCGGATTCCTCGGGCAACATCTATTTCCTCGATGCCAACGGCACCTTCGAAACCACGCTCGACAGCAAGGGTTTCCCCAGCCAGGGCGACTTCGGCAACGCTTTTCTCAAGCTCTCAACCGCGGGCGGGCTCGCGGTGGCCGACTATTTCGCCACCTTTGACACAGTGTCCCAGTCCAACATCGACAATGATCTCGGCTCCGGCGGGGCCATGGTACTCCCCGATCTGACCGATGGTTCGGGGCAGGTGCAGCACCTCGCGGTGGGCGCGGGTAAAGACGGCAACATCTACGTGGTGAACCGCGACGCGATGGGGAAATTCAATTCCTCGAGCAACAACATCTACCAGCAACTTTCGGGAGTGTTGTCGGGCAGCGTCTTTTCCGCGCCCGCCTACTTCAACAACACGCTGTACTACGGCGCGGTGGGAGATCGCATCAAAGCCTTTGCCGTTACTAACGCGCGTCTGTCCAGCGCGCCCACCAGCCAGACCGGCAACACCTTTCCGTATCCCGGTTCTACGCCCGGCGTCTCCGCCAACGGTACCGCCAATGCGATCCTGTGGGCTGCCGAGAACGGAAGCACCGCGGTGTTGCACGCCTACGATGCCACCGACCTGTCGCACGAACTCTACAACAGCAACCAGTCCGGATCGCGAGACCAGTTCGGTGCGGGAAACAAGTTCATCACGCCCACGATTGCGAATGGGAGAGTGTACGTGGGAACCACCAATGGTGTGGCGGTGTTTGGGCTTTTGCCTTAGGAGCTACCCACTCCTAACCGATTCGCCAGGCACCGCGCGGGGCGGAAGACCTTGCTGGCTAGCGCGCTTGCCTCACCGGGGGTTCTGTTCCTCCTCCTCACCGCGGCGAGCGGAGAAATCGAAATCTCTGAAACGAAGGGCTCACTGCAACCGGTAGCCGAACTGGGCAATGGCTGTTGCAAGGTCCGGAGCCGGTAGCCTGTCCCTACGGTGCGTCCGCCTTGCGCCAGGTGCGGAGGTTCACGCCGTACAGGACGATACAAAAAAGATTCGCGGGTATGAAGCCTAACTGCGCGGTCTTGACCCCGATGACACAGATAATAACGCTATTGGCCGCCGCCAGAACCCACCCCTCCCAGCACCTTCTCCCCACCAGAATCGTGGACAGGACCGTCAGCACACAAGACAAGTAATCGAGTCGCAACACGAAAGAAAGCACCTCCAGCGTCATCTTTCAACGGGGGGTGCGGCTCTGGCTGTGATCCAGCGACCTTCGGGAGGTAACGTTGGTCCCTGTACTCTTCGAAAGTTCCATGCCCTCGCTGTACCGGCGTCATGCGGTCAATCTGGGTCGCAATGCGGGGCGGAGTCAATTGCGCGCCGACTTCAAGCGCTACTGAATATCGGGTTTCTGGATTCGCTGTTCGATTACCCACAGGTCGCGCAGAGCTTCTTCCAACTCGCTGCGCTGCTCAACATTGCCGTCGCCGGAGGCGAGCTCGACCATTCTCCGCTGTATCAACCTGCGAGCCTTCTGGCACGATCGCAACTGCGTGGCGGGATCCAACTCCACACGGGCAGATTGGCAAGCCTCTCTCCAGTTTTGGCCCCGTCCGCTCATGTTTCCGCACCGAGCCTTTCCGGGAGCTTGGTGGGTGAGCATGGGCACGGCAACCGGGAGACAACGTGAGGGAGGCTACTGCAACGCCTGACGGATCGCGGTGCGCGCCTGGTGTAACCGTCCCAGCACCACCCGCTTTTGTATGTAGCGTAGCGCCCGGCAGCGGGTGGACGCAGTGATAGGCTGCGGGCGAGCGAGGGCTGGTTCCCGAATTGGGACTCAGCTCAGGTGGGAACGCCCCGTCGGGCGCCTGCGCCAAATCAAGATCATGGAAGGTAGGCTTGGGCCTCGGTGGGTGCGGGCACCCACGCTGTTCAACTGCACAGCCAACCCAGACAGCATCTTCAATAGCGGAACCGGTATTTCACCTGGATTGCCAGCTCGAGCGGGTTCACGTAATGCGTGCCCCCGAAGGTGTTGCTGTTGTCCAGCAGGTATCGATTGTTGGCCAGGTTGAGCCCGGTCAGCCGCACCGTCCAGCTCTCGCCGAACGACTTTCCCAGCGACAAGTCATAGGTCGTGTGCGCGGGCAGGTGTGCCGGGCCGTCGCCATTGAGGAAGCCCGAGCCATAGTTGACGTTGAAGTCGCTCCACGCACGCAAGGGCAGCGCGACATTGAAGCCGGTGGAAACCGTGCTGCGCTGGTCGTGATCAAGGAAGAAATAGGAGTTTTCCGGCGGCGAGAAATCGGTGAGGCCCCCGGTGACCCCGCCCAAGCCCTGGGCGTACTGGTGCGAGTAGGCCAGATGGAACTGGGCGCGTCCGGCGATGCGGGGAGAACTAGCAGTCGCTTCCCAGCCGCGTATGCGGGCGCTCGCGATGGTCAGCGGGAAAAAGATGTTGGAGTTGCCCAGCACATCGTGATCGAAGAAGTTCCGGGCTCCGGTGCGGAAGTTGGCCACGTCGAAGGTCCATCCCGCCAGAGGGATGGTGAGTCCGAATTCGTGCTGCTCGTCGCGCTCCCCGCGGAGAGGCAAGAATCCGAAGCCCTGTTGCGCGGCCAGTTCGAGCAGCGGACCGGAAACCGTGAGTAGCGGCGGCGGCTGGTAGTAGCGCCCGTAGAAGGCCCGCGCCACCCAGCCCAGTTTTGGGATGCGAACCGCCGCGCCGATGCGGGGGTCGGCGGCGTTCTCACTGATGGTGGACCCGAAGTGGGTGAGGCGCACTCCGCCGTTCAACGTGAGCCAACTGGTGACCTTGTATTGATCTTCCACGAAGATCGATTCGACGTTGCCCCAAGCTAATTCCCGCTGGCTGAGCGGCGGGTTGCTGCCGTCGCTGGTGACAAGACCGATCCGTTGGTTGTCGCGCGCTCCAAAGACCTGGAAGCCGACGTGGGCATTGTGGCGGCCGCGGGTGACGGCGAGCGAGACCACGCCGCCAACGTAGTTGGAACCGCGGTCGTCGGTGGGAATCACGGCGTCCGCGGCGGGATCCCCGACGAAACCTCCGACGTAATGGGCGCGGTTGAAGTGATAGAAGGGCGAGACGGTGAGGAGGACTCCGCTGTTCACCGTGTGCAGCCAGGAGAAGTTCACCAGGTCGTCGCGCTCATCCTCGATGTCCCGTATGCCTTCAGACTGCTGGCCGGGATCGTTGGGAACCTGGTAGTGGTCGCCGCGTAGCGAGGTGATCAGGCGTAGCTGGTCGTTCGGTGTCTTATTAAAGATGACCGAACCGAAGCCGCTGAGACCCGCAGCCTGATCGTGCAGGACCTGGGTGCTGGGAGTTTCCAGGCCCAAGTCGGTGCGATAACCGGAGAGGCTGCCGTAGTAGGCGAAGCGCTCGGTGTGATCGCCGAAGCTGATCTGGTCGTTGGTGTTGTTGAAGCTGCCGTAGCTGGCGACGACCTCAGCCTGGCGGTTTCGCTCAAAGCCGGAACGGGTGACGACATTGAAAACGCCATAAGTGCGGTCACCGTACTCGGCGTTGTAGCCGCCACGCTGGACCTCGAGGTAATCGATGTCCTTGGGATCGAACTGTGGGCCGACGTTGGAAGCGATATTAGTGTTGGGCACGGGCACGCCGTCCAAGAGCCATGAAACCTGGTGTCCGCCGCGGATGTGGAGCTGGTCGTGCACCACGTATGCGCCCGGCGTGTAGTTGGTGATCATAGCCAGGCTGTTGGTCTGGTCAGCGCCCGGGGTTTGGGAGATCTGCTCACGGCTGACCACGCTGGAGGTGGTGGACGACTCGGAGTTGACGGTGGCGGGCGTGTCCGTGACTCTCACTGTTTCGGCGGCCTTGGCGACGGTGAGGGAGAAGTGCAGGCGGGCGTCGCGCCCGGAGGTGAGGACGAGACTCTGCTCCTGCGGAGCAAATCCGGGGACCGCAACCGTAACACGGTATTCGCCGAGTGGGACCGCATCGAAGCGGAACTCACCCGAGTCGTCGGAAGTGACGGTTTTCGTCCAGTCGGAATTCGCCGCGCGCAGGGTGACCTGCGCACCTGGGACGGGGCGATGCCCGGGGTCATGAATGAGTCCCTGGACTGAGCCAAAAATGGTGGCACTCACCGTGACGGCGAGCACGAGCAACCCGCCGAGCAGCAGGATGTGAATCAGGCGCATGATGTTCTCCAAAACCCCAACCTGTGGAATGGTAGAAGCTGCCGCACCAGAGCTCGGACGGGACAGGGTCAAAGACCCATCCCGACGCAAGCAGGACGGCTCACAGCAAGCTTCTGATTGGTCTATGCAATGGAGAACGACGGAGGAGCGCGAACGGAATGGGCAGCGTTGACGTCAGCGGTGGCGCCAACGGGCCGCAACTGCGGCAGCTGAGCTGCTGAGGCAGGCACCGCGTGGGTGCCCCGCTGCGGCCGGAGCTGGGCTGCATGCGATACCGTGAGGGGACGGCAGCAGTCATGGCCGCCGACATCGAGAGCACAGAATTCCGTTTCCGGGGAAGAGTGCGAGTGCATCTTCCGCATGCAGCAGGCGTGCGGGGGTGGAGCGGAGATCGCCAGGGCTACGGGGGCAAATGTGCCCACAAGCAGCAGGATCAGCAGAAATCTGGCGGTCAGGTGATGCATAAGTGGCTTTGCGGCAGGAGCCCCACACCTGCCCAAGAAACTGGCGTCTAGCATAGGCGACCCAGGCTGGGAGTGCAAGAGCGTTCCCTGCCGGGCCGCAGACCGCGTTGCCTCAGGTGTTGAGCCGCTAAAATCCGCTGTGTTAGCATCTTAGGTTTTGGCAGGCTGTTCGACGTTGGCCTATATCTCCTCTTCTTCCTGGCCCACCGGGATTCGCATCGCTGGTCCCACTGGAGTGGAGCAGCCGCGCAAACCTTAAAGGAGCAAACCCGTGAAAGTTTATGAAGGCGCGAACGTACGGAATGTAGCGTTGGTGGGGCACGGGCATGCCGGCAAGACCTCGCTCGTCTCCGCCATGTTGTACACCGCCGGCGCAACCCAGCGGCTGGGCCGCGTGGATGACGGCACCGCCGCCACCGACTACGACGACGAAGAGATCGCGCGCCAGATGTCGATTGCCAGCAGCCTGGCCTACGTCGAGTGGGGAAAGACCAAGATCAATCTGATCGACACGCCCGGGTTCAACATGTTCGTCCACGAGGCCAAGATGGTGCTGCCGGCGGTGGAGGCAGCGATCGTGGTGGTGGACGGCGTGGCGGGTGTGGAAGTGGTGACCCAGCGCGTGTGGAGTTATTGCGAGGAGTATCA
This sequence comes from Terriglobia bacterium, assembly GCA_020073645.1. Taxonomy (GTDB): domain Bacteria; phylum Acidobacteriota; class Terriglobia; order Terriglobales; family Acidobacteriaceae; genus JAIQET01. Next base: position 63,550 of record JAIQET010000010.1, read on the forward strand.
GACACCGCGCCTGATCGTGGCGAGCCGCATGGACCGCGAGCGCGCCGATGCCGGGCGCGTGCTGGAGTCGCTGCAAAACGCGTTTGGGCGAACCGTGATTCCCCTGGAATTGCCCATCGGCAGCGAGAAGAATTTCACCGGCGTAGTGGACCTGGTCAGCATGAAGGCCTACACCTACGAACTCGGGGGCAACGGCAAGGGCAAAGAAACTGAGATTCCTGCCAACCTGAAAGAGGAGGCCCAGGCCGCCCACGAGAAGCTGGTCGAGATGATTGCCGAAGGCAACGATGCCCTGATGGAAGAATTCTTCGAAAAGGGCACAATTCCGGAAGAGCACTTGATTCCCGCACTGCATGATGCCATCCGCGAAGACCGCATCTTCCCGGTGCTGTTCGCTTCCGGTCTGGGCAACGTCGCCGCGGACCACGTCATGGACTTCATCGTGGACTACACCCCGGCTCCCACCGAGAAAGGCGCGGTCCGCGGTGAGGTCACCTCCGGCAATGGCGAACCGCCAACCCGCAAAGTCGCGGACTCGGAACCGGTTTCGCTGTTTGTGTTCAAGACCGTTTCCGATCCTTTTTCCGGTCGCATCTCCTATTTCAAAGTTTTCTCCGGCTTGGTGAAGAACGACGCCACGGTGCAGAACTTCACCCGCGGCTCGCAGGAGAAACTGGCGCACATCTCAATCATGCAGGGCAAGACCGCGGTACCCGTAACCGAGCTGCATGCGGGCGATATCGGCGCAGTGGCAAAGCTGAAGGACACGGTGACCGGAGATACGCTGGGCGACAAGTCGGCGCCCATCCAGTATCCCAAGGTCAAGCTGCCGGAGCCGGCGATCACCTTCGCCATCGAACCCAAGAGCCGCGCCGACGAAGACAAGTTGGGCGTGGGCATCCACAAGATGATGGAAGAAGACGCCATGCTGCGCTTCTTCCGCGACGCGCAAACCAAGGAATTTCTCATCGCGGGCACGGGACAGCAGCACATCGAAGTGGTGGTCTCGAAAATGAAGAAGCGCTACCACACGGAAGTGGTTTTGAAGGCGCCCAAGGTTCCGTATCGCGAGACCATACGCGGCAAGGCCGATGTGCAGGGACGTCACAAGAAGCAGACCGGAGGCCACGGCCAGTACGGCGATTGCAAGATCAAGATGGAGCCGATGCCACGCGGCGGGGAGTTCGAGTTCGTGAACGACATTTTTGGCGGCGCGATCCCGAAAAACTACATTCCCGCTATCGAAAAGGGAATCAAGGATGCGGCGTCGCGCGGGTATCTGGCAGGATTTCCCGTGGTGGATTTTAGAGTAATCCTCTACGACGGGTCGTATCACGATGTGGATTCGAACGACATGTCGTTTCAAATGGCCGGTCGCATCGCGTTCCGAAAAGCCATGGAGCAGGCCAAGCCTACGCTGCTTGAGCCCGTCATGGTGGTGGAAATCACGGTGCCGGACGAATTCGCCGGCTCCATCATGGGCGACCTGAATAGCCGGCGCGGGCGTATCCAGGGCATGGACAACAAGGGCGGCAACACCGTGGTCAAAGCCGAGGTGCCCATGGCCGAAATGCTGACCTATGGCGTCGATCTCACGGCGATGACGCAAGGCCGTGGCAGCTTCAACATGGAAATGCATCACTACGACGTGGTGCCGGCACAGTTGCAGGAGAAGATCATCGAGAAGGCGAAAGCGGCGCGGGGCGAGGTGGTGGAGGAGGAAGAGTAGTGCGAGTTTCAAAACTCCTAGCCTCGAGAGGAAACGTCGTCAACTGCGGAGGTTGGCTTGACAAGACTACTTCTGGCGACTCTCTGCGTTACCCTGTTGATGTCTTTGGCCGGCGGACAAAACGATCACCGATATTGGGTGACCCCGGACGGCCTGTCTGCAGCTTACTCCGAGAGCGCTGATCGGACTGGATCAGCACGGATCTCATAGCGGTTGAAAAGTTCCAACTCGAGCGACCATATGAGAAGGTCACGGACTTGCACCTAGGAGTTGACTACACCTGCCCCGGCCGAACGGTCAAATGCCAAGCTCAGGAATTCAAACTGGAGATTGATGTTGGTTCGACAGATTCGTTCAGCGGGCTAAAGGACGGACAACTCAGTTCTCTTTCCTTCAAAAGTGGTTCGTCGGTTCCTTTGACGATCGGGCAGCCGCTAGAATGGAACGACTCCCCGTGCTGGCGCGAGGGTAAGAGGTCGAAGTGTACAACCGGAGCCTTTAGGGCCACCCTGTCGCGGGCAGAGATCAAAGAGCTTGTTTCCATGGGCTCTGATCTACAGGGCTCCGTCGTTTCTTTCGGAAAGCTTTGGCTGGGGGGCGTTATCCCTGACAGGCTGCGGGCCGTTGCCAAATCGGTGCAGTAATCCCGCTCACGGTGACCCTAACAGCGTTCAAATCGCAGCTAGTGAGCAGTCATTGCGGCAGCAACTGGGCTAGTGAAAAATGAACCAAAGCCCGCATCAAGGAAAGGTCGGTTTTCGCCCTCTCCCAAAGATGTTCTCTGCAGAATGATCTGGGTTCTCTCCGATCACTAGCCTTGACGATGAAAATTCCTCCGAGTGCGTGCGGCTGTCCGACGGAACATGCCCCTGCTTCTGGACAAGACGTAACGTGATTGAAGCGAACTATGAAATAGCTCATGATTGTGGATTCTAATGCTGTGCGCGCTGGACTTCCCATGAAAAGCGTTGTCGCTGGTGGTTCCGTATTTCCACCCACAGACCGGCGGCACAGTCCCGAGACAACCGCCCAGGGTGCCGCTGTTACAACCCCAGAATCTCATCTGCGGAGCGCGAGTCCAGCTCAGGCAGAGCGTCAACCCGGTGCAACAGCTCCTGAATCCGGCTGGTGAGGACGCGACTCCGCCGCTTGGTTTTGAGCCGTTTCCAGCGCTCTTCCAGAGCCCTGCGGATCGCCTCGGTCAAAGACTCGCCTGTCGCACGGGCAACTTGGCGAGCAAGGCGTTCGGTGGCTTCGTTCTTGATGCTAATGGCCATGGACTATATGCTCAGTCTACCGGCCAAACAGACGCGCATGCAACGAACGAGTTTGACAATCTTCTTGGTAATGATGATGGCTGGACTGTTCTCTGCAGCGGTGGCGCAGCCGCCCTCATCTAAGCCTTCCATGCAGCTCAGAGTAGACCATGCCACGGTGTGCGCTTCCGAATTGGAGCCCATGCGGCAGGCTCTTGCTTCGGTTGGGCTGGCCACCGACTACGGCGGCCCTCACGCCAGCGTCACCCACATGGCACTGCTGGGATTCGAGGATGGATCGTATCTCGAGCTGATTGCACCGCAGAAGCCGGGCGAGTTCGAAGGGTCGGGCTGGGCCAAGCTGATGGCGAGGGATGCTGGGGCGTGCGCATGGGCGGTGGGAGCAGCGGATATCAAAGCTGAAGCCGCCCGGCTCAAGAACTTGGGGATCGAAATCGAGGGACCGAATCCCGGAAGCCGCAAGCGTCCGGATGGAAAAGTGGTCGAGTGGGAAACCGCTCGGATCGGGCCGGGCACGCCGGGAGCCACGCTGCCGTTCATCATCCAGGACCACACGCCGCGAGATCTCCGCGTGCGGCCGTCGGCCAGTGTTAAAGGCAGCGGTCTAACCGGAATTGAGGTCGTGGTGCTGGGCGTGAAGGATATGGACGCGGCAATTGCGCTGTTCCGCAAAGCCTACGGATGGTCAGCGCCGTCAATCGAGGAACACAAGGAATTCGGCGCGAAGATGGCGCACTTCTCCGGAACTCCGGTGATGCTGGCAGCGCCGCTTGATCAAGGGTCCTGGCTGACCCGGCGCTTGCAGGATTTCGGCGAAAGTCCCGTGGCATACTTGCTGGGCACAACCGACCCCGGCGCTGCAAGCAAACGCTATGGCCTCACGGCGCAGACCCGGTGGTTTGGCAGAAACGTGGGTTGGTTCGATAGCGGCAAGTTGAAGACCGTGAAACTGGCGGTGATCGCGCCGTGACTCTCCACCCTCTCCGCGTGCGTTTGTTGTGCATTCTGCTTGTCGTGGCGCCACTCGTCGCTTGTCAGCGACCCGCTGTGGCCCCGGAGACCCCTGTTGTCGAGCCTTACGCTCCCACGGAAGGCGCAGTGGGATTCGATATCCTCCCGCTTGCAGGTTCTGAAGGTTCGCACACCTGGCTTGCCACTTATACCGACGAAGGGAGGACCACCAAGTTTCGCATCGAGCTAGGCGCTGTTACCGCTTCGGACAACAAAAGCCTCCCGGCATCTGCGGGACAAGGCAGGTTCGTCGCGGAAGTGGGGTCAGACCCCATACCTCTCCTGGACAGCTTGAAAAAGGCTCTGCAGGCGAAACGTCTGCCGAAGAACGTCCAGGCGGTCGATGCCCTGCCGTTTGACTACGCCATTCTTGGCGAAAACCAGACTCGGTCCCCCAACGGCGGCTACAGCGATAAACCAAAAGGCAACTGGACCGCCATGGAGATTTCCTTTGCGAAAGGCAAGGGCGAAGTCTTGCTGAATGTGGACCCCGTCTCTCACAAGGCCGAACTTTCCATCAAAGACCCGGCTTACGGCGATATCGTCCTGGCCGAACTGGCGAAGGTTCTGTAATTGGCAGCCGGGGCTGAAAGCGTCATTGCATCGCAACCGCTTTCGCTTTACCATCGCCATAACGTGGCCACGCTCAAGAATGTTCCCAACCTGAAAGAGCGGCTGGTGTCAGCGGCGCCGGTCGAGGATGATTCCTCATTTGAATTGAAGCTGCGGCCGCAGCGGCTGGCGGAGTTCATCGGGCAGCCCAAAGTCAAAGAAAACCTGGCGGTGGCGATCGAGGCGGCGCGCTCGCGCGGGGAAGCACTCGACCACGTGCTGCTCTACGGGCCTCCGGGGCTAGGGAAGACGACGCTGGCCACCATCATCGCCAATGAGTTGGGCGTGCCCTTCCAGCAGACTTCCGGTCCGACGCTCCAGATCAAGGGCGACCTGACCGCTATCCTGACCAACGTCCGCGACAAGCAAGTTTTGTTCATCGATGAAGTCCACCGCCTGCAGCCGGCGCTGGAAGAGATTCTTTATTCGGCGCTGGAGGATTACAAGCTGGACATCATCATCGGGCAAGGTCCGGCGGCTCGCACCCACACGATGGATGTGAAGCCGTTCACGTTTATCGGCGCCACCACGCGCGCGGGACTGCTGTCGTCGCCGCTGCGGTCACGTTTCGGGATTGTGTTGCGGCTGGAGTTTTACGGGCACGAGGAACTGCGCGTCATTGTAGAACGCTCGGCGGACATTCTGGGTGTGGAGATTGATAGACCCGGCGCGCTGGAGATCGCCAGCCGCTCGCGCGGCACACCGCGCATAGCGAACCGCTTGCTGCGGCGGGTGCGGGATTATGCCCAGGTGCGAGGCGCAGGCAAAATCGATGAGCCGACGGCGCAAAAAGCCCTCCAGATGCTGGAGGTTGACCGCCACGGCTTCGACGAGATCGATCGCAAGCTGCTGCTGACCATCATCGAGAAGTATCAGGGCGGGCCGGTGGGCTTGAATACGCTGGCGGCCGTGCTCGCAGAGGAACCAGACGCGATTGAAGAAATCTACGAGCCGTTCCTGATCCAGATTGGGTTCTTGAACCGGACCCAGCGGGGACGGGTCGCTACCCAACTGGCCTACGAGCATTTTGGGATTACTCCCAACCGCCGACAAAGCTCGCTGTTCTAGAATGATGTGGAGGTGAGGCAACCGATGAAGCAAGTTCAACAACTCACCGCGATCATTGAGCGGGAGGGCGATGGTTACGTCTCCCTCTGCCCCGAACTGGACATTGCCAGTCAGGGTGAAACGATTGAAGGCGCGCGACAGAATCTCCAGGAAGCCGTCGAGCTGTTCTTCGAGACGGCCGCCCCCTCTGAAATTGAACGGCGCCGCCATTCTGAAGTCTTTGTGACGCGTCTAGAGGTTGAGGTTGGGTAAGCTCCGGGTTTTGTCGGGGCAGGCGGTCTGCGCCATTCTCGCACGCCACGGATTTGCTGAGGTGCGCCGCAAAGGAAGCCACGTGATCATGCAGAAGCGCACTCCTGATTCGACCGTCACGGTGCCAGTACCTGACCATCCTGAACTGAGGATAGGGACACTCCTTTCCATCATCCGCCAGTGTGGGTTGTCGCGCTCGCTCTTTGAAACCTAGGCTCCAGCCAAGGAGGATGCTCGATCCAGGTTGGTCGTTCTAGCGCCATTGCCTTTTCCTGAGGATTTTCCAAAAACAGAACAAGATCTGACAGACCCATTACAGTGTTGGGTTATGGTGTAGGCTTTTGCCGGAGCTTGTCGGGCGCGGGGTACACCACAGAAGGGAGCGGCTTTCGGTCTTGTGTATAGGCGTCTAGAGATACTGTTCCTCGCCAGCATGTTCTGCTTCCTGGTCGGCCGAGCCTGGTCCGGGTCCGCCCCGCAGAATACGCACAAGCCGCCGGGTGCGGCCGTGTCAACCCTCGTCATTCCCCGTCTGGAACGCGCTCCTGCCTTGGAAGAATTCCTCAGCATGCAGCCGACGGGAGACATCGCTCCGCGCATGATGAAGGTCACCGGGTTCTTGCAGCGCAACCCGCACGACGGTCAGCCCGCCTCGCAGCGTACGGAAGCGTACCTCGGGTATGACGCGAAAAACCTTTACGCGGTGTTCGTGTGCTTCGACGATCCGTCGAAGGTGCGGGCGCGCATGTCGCGGCGGGAGGACATCTTCAGTGACGACAGCGTCGAGATCATGCTGGACACGTTTCATGACCAGCGGCGCGCCTACGCGTTCCAGACCAACCCACTGGGGGTGCAGTGGGACGCCATCTGGACCGAACAGGCCCACGAAGACAGCAGCGGCAACCTGACCAATTTCGACTCGTCGTTCGATACGGTGTGGGATTCGAAGGGAAAGCTGACCTCCCAGGGTTACGTGGTATGGATGGCGATCCCGTTCAAGAGCCTGCGCTTCTCTCCCGAGCAGCAGCAGGCCTGGGGAATCATTTTGTACCGGGGCATTCTGCGGGAGAATGAAGACGACTTCTGGCCGCAGATTTCGCGGCGGGTGGAAGGGCGGCTGGCTCACGCGGCGACGGCGAACGGGTTGGAAGGCATTTCGCCGGGGCGGAACATGCAATTCATCCCCTATGGTGTGCTGCGTTCGTTCCACGCGCTCGACACCACTCAAGATCCGGCGACGCCCTTTTTCGACAACCGCACGGCCGAGTTTCGCGGAGGTCTGGACTCGAAGTTCATCCTGAAGGACAGCCTGGTGCTTGATTTGACCGCCAACCCGGACTTCAGCCAGGTGGAATCCGACGAACCGCAGATCACGGTCAACCAGCGTTTCGAGGTCTTCTTCCCGGAGAAGCGTCCGTTCTTCCTGGAGAACCTGGATTACTTCAAGACCCCCATTGATCTGTTCTTCACTCGGCGCATTGGCGATCCCCAGTTCGGTGCGCGGCTGACCGGCAAGGTGGGCCCGTATTCGCTGGGCATTCTGGCCTCCGATGACCGCGGGCCGGGAAACAGCGTTCCGAACGATAGCCCGCTGGCGGGCGACCGGGCCACTTTTACGATTGCTCGGGTGAGCCGTGACCTCTTCCGGCAATCGAGCGTGGGCCTGATCTATACGGATTGGGAACTTCCCGGAGCCAGCGCCTTCAACCGCATCGGTGGCCTGGACAGCCGCCTGAAATTCAATCCCAACTGGACTGGCTCGTTCCAGGCGGTGGCGAGTTCCACTCAGAATGAGGATGGCAGCTATCAGGCTGGCCCGGCCTACAAGGCCGAGACCTCCTATACCAACACCCATCTGGATTACACGGCGACCTACAACGACATCAGCCCGGGCTTCACGAGCACGCCGGGGTTCGTAAACCGGGTGGACATCCGTGACCTGAGTAACAGTCTCAACTACCTCTTCCGGCCCAAGAGCGGACCGGTAACCTCATGGGGACCAGGAGTGTTTACCGACAACGTGTGGGCGCACGACGGCACCCGGCTGGATACCTACTACAGTCCCGGCTTGGCTGTTGGATTCAAGGGCCAGTCCTACCTCTCGTTCACGCCCTATGCCGAATTTCGCGAGCGGCTGCGCCCTTCCGACTTCCCCGCGCTTCTGCAGAACCAAGATTTCCACGAGCACAACAGCACGGTGAACTTCGGGACCAGTTACCTGCCAAAGCTAACTGTGCAGGGCTACTACCAGTGGGGAGACGGGGTGAACTTTGTGCCACCAACGAAGCAATCGCCGTTTCTCGCGAGCGCAGATACAGCCAATTTGCTGGTTTCCTTCCTGCCGGTTACGGCACTAAAAATCGACAACACATACCTATTCAACCGGCTGCGCGACCGGGCGAGCGGGGCAGCCATTTTCAACAATCACATCCTGCGCAGCAAGTGGAACTGGCAGTACAACCGCGAGCTTTCGTTCCGCGTCATCCTGCAATACACCGCGACGCTCGCCAATCCAGAGTTCACATCGCTACAGACCACCAAGCAGTTCAACGCGGATTTCCTGGTCACCTACCTGCTGCATCCGGGAACCGCGATTTACGTGGGTTACAACAGCGACCTGCAGAACTACGACCCGTCGCTAGCCTTGGATCCGATGGGGAACATCCTGCGCACTCGCAATGGGTACATCAACGACAGCCGGCAGTTCTTCGTGAAGGTATCGTATTTGTTCAGGTTTTGACCCGCTCCCAGCTATCAACTACTAGCTGCCGGTGCAACCCGGCTACAATTGGCCTAGCATGATTGCCCATCTGCGTGGACGATTGCTGGCCAAGCACCCCAACCAGGCCGTGGTTGAGACTGGCGGCGTGGGCTACGACGTGACCATCAGCGTGCCGACGTTTTCCGACCTGCCGGGTGTGGGCAGCGAAGTGGCACTGCACATTCACACGCATGTGCGCGAGGATTTGATCGCGCTGTACGGCTTTCTGCGCCCGGCGGAAAAGCAATTGTTTGAAAAACTGATCACGGTGAGCGGGATCGGGCCCAAGTTGGCCATCACCATCCTGAGCGGCATGCCGGCCGACGAAATGGTGGGAGCGATTCGCGGCAATGATGTGGCGCGGCTCACGCGCATTCCCGGGATCGGGAAAAAAACTGCGGAACGCATGGTGCTGGAGCTGCGCGACAAGTTGCCGGCCGAGGGCAAGGGAGAAGTAGCAGTGGCGCCCACGATGAGTGCGACGGAGGAAGACGTGCTGTCGGCACTGACCAACCTCGGTTACCAGCGCGCGGCGGCGGAGCGGGCTCTGAACAATGTCTCCCGCAACGGATCATTCGAAACCATGTTCCGCGGAGCGCTGGCCGCTTTGTCAAAATAAACCGGCGCCGTCATTTCCCCACACAAAACGTGCT
>JAIQET010000011.1 GCA_020073645.1 Terriglobia bacterium
GACCGCGCCGGACCAGAAGGGGCAGACCAATTTCTACACGCATCTGGACGGCCTCTCATACTCCTGGGAGCTTACCGGGAAAAGGTATTATCTGGACGAGGCGCTCCGTAATTTCAGCCAGGTGCCCGCCGGTATTGATGACGTCGTCGTCCCGCCCCATGAACCAGAAGTAGCCATCGGCGTCGATCGAGGCTCGGTCGCCGCACAGGTACCAGCCATTCTTGAATTTCGCTTTGTAGCCCGCCTCGTTGTTCCAGTAGCCGCGAATCTGCGACGGCCACCCCGGACGCAGCGCGATCAGCCCGGCGATCCCCGGCTGATTCACCGGCTCATGCGTTTTCGGGTTCAGCACCGTCGCGGTAATCCCGGGGAACGCTTTTCCCATGGAGCCGGGTTTGACCGGCATGCCGGGAAAATTGGTGATCACGATGCAGCCGGTTTCCGTCTGCCAGAACGTGTCGTGGAACGGCTTGCCGAACACTTTCTGCGACCACAGAACCGCCTCGGCGTTGAGCGGCTCGCCCACGCTGGCCAAGTACCGCAGGCTGGACAAGTCGTGCCGCTGCACGATCTCGGTTCCCTCCTTCATGAGCAGACGGATGGCTGTGGGCGCCGAATACCAGACGGTCACGCGGTGTTTTTCCATGAACTGATACCAGTGCTCCGCGTTGAAGCCGGAATCGAGCACTACCTGCGTAATGCCGTTCGACCAGGGGCCGATGATGCCGTACGACGTGCCTGTCACCCAGCCGGGGTCAGCGTTGCACCAGTAAATGTCATAGGGCCGCAGATCCAGCACCCATTTGGCGGTGAGGTACTGCGCGATGATCGAATAGTGAACGTGCTGCGCCCCCTTGGGCTGGCCGGTGGTACCGGACGTGTAATGCAAAACCGACGGCGACTCGGCAGTGGTCGGATAGACGGCAAAATCCTCAATGCGGCGAGCCTGGTCCATCTGGAAAGACACTTCGCGTGGTTGCAGCGCAGATTCGCCCGCATCCACCACAATGATGTGTCGCAGGTTCGGCAGTTGTTCGCGAATCTTGCGAACTTTGGGGAGATGTTTCTTCTGCGTGATGATCGCCGAGGTGTTGGCGTTCTGCAGGCGCACGAACAGCGACTCGTCCCCAAAAGCCGAAAACAGCGGCTGGGCCACCGCGCCTGTCTTCAGGACGCCCAGGAACCCGATATACAACTCGGGCACTCGGTCCATGAACAGACACACCCGTTCGCCGGGCAGGATACCGAGCCCGCCGAGGAAGTGGGCTATAGTGTTAGACAGAATGCGTAGGTCATCGAAGGTGAACTGCTTCTGGTTGCCCTGGTAGTCTTCCCAATGCAGCGCCAGCTTGTTGGCCAGGCCCAGGTGGCAGAGGCGGTCGCTGCACATCCAACCAATGTTGATCGGGCCGCCATGGCGATAGCCCAACTCGCGCTCAGCGACGGACCAGTCGAAGTTCGCGAAAAGTTCCTCGTAGGAAGGCGGGTTGCCCATCGGTATGTCCGATCTTGGCGCCCCTTAGTTCTGCTTTCAGCCAATGTGACTGCTCAAGATTCCAGGCTGACCATGGCGCCAGTTTGCTTCGCAATTGGCATGGTTGCGAGGCTGATGTGCCGAACACCCAACCTTGATGAAACGCTTTTTCTTGCCTGTCTTACCCAGGCCTAACCCTCTACACGGACCTAAACGAGATCCGGCTCAGGGGCCTAACCCGGGGTCACCGAGCCGTTCCTCTTAGACAATCCTGTGCCCGGGGCGGTGGAGTGTCAGTGATAAGGGTCACGCCACGGTGTACGCGGAAGGGGAACGAGGAAGTGGTCACTTGGGCATGTAGCGTAGCGGACCAATGCTGAGGCTTGGCACGCAAGTGGGCTCATCGAACGGAATTTACACCTGGGGCGGACTGCCCCTATAGAATCCAAGCAATGGTCTCGGAGCGTGATCTTGAGTGGGACAGGTCAGGAGATTCACAACATCTGTGACCCTTATTTGATCCATCGGCTGGAGAATCGGTGAGGATTTTCCCACCGTGCGGACTCCAACCTCCTCAACCGTCGTGCCTATGGCTGAGAAACTCCGCCAACAACGTCATCAGCACCGGAAACCCCGGCGCACCGGTATTGCACAGTTTCGACTTCGCAACCGGAATCCAGTTCAACAAGTGACGATCGAGAAAATCGGACTCCGCTCGAAGCATTGAGACCGCAGTCGCTTCTTCTCTGGTGTGCTCACCCGTGTAGCGGAGGGCGGCGAGGAACTCCAACTGAGTGACAAGGTAGTCAGGGACGGCCTGACCAGGGTCCGACTTGAGCCCGAGAACCTCGTAAAAGTAAGTATTCTCCAACGCGATCTCTTGCGCGGGATGAGACTTGTCGTGGGCTGATTCGAAGAGAGGTACCGGCGGCTCGGGCACACCGACGTCGAACAGAGCGATATATGCGGACTCGTAGAGTTCGTAACTGGCGAACCATTCAAAACCTGGGAACTCACCTTCACATTCCAAGCGCTTCCACAGATCACAGAGCGCCATCGTAACCGCCGGCTGCGCCAGAAAATTAAAGCACTCGTGCGTGGGGGGCGCGAAAACGAGGGCAAAGAAACGGTAGAGGTCGGTCTGTTGCCAATCGATCGAGCCTGTCGTCTCGTGCTCCGCGGTGACGGTAGCCATGAAGCTCCTGTTCCTAGGGTCAGCTTTCTACTCCAGCACTTGCCATACTGAAAAATACTTCCGGCCGTCGCGGTCTTTTTGGCCACCGTTCCAGACGGCAAAGGCTACGGTCGTTCCGGCAGGCAGGTCGGGCAATTGGAAAATGACGCTCCACTGGCCATTCTGATAACTGCCACTTGCCGGAAAAGTCTTGCCGGTGCGCCGCGTGGTGCTGCGTCCCTGGGCCTGCATCAACATCGGACCGCGGGTGGCATTCCAGTAGTAGATTGCAACCGGATGCTCGGCATCGCCCATTTGCAGCGAGGGCGCAATCGCACCTGTACCCGCCTTTTCAGGAAACATGATGGCAGCAGCGTCGAAGAAGCGATCGTCGGCTTCTGTCTGGACTTTGCGGAACCGGGTTTCCGGAGGCGTGTTCGGAACTTCCGCAAGTGTGACCGCGTCGTGCGTCGCGTCGCGCCAGGTAAGCTGTACCAGCAACTTTCCCCCGGTGCGTGCGACACGAACGTCAACGCTCGGAATCTCCAGCGTGGCGGGTTCGTCCGTGTCATAGAGCGGAGGCGTGCGGTTGAGGGCAACATGCTTTGCCGCAATCTGGTTCCAGGCGGCGGGGCCGCCGCTGAGCAGGGTGTCGATGCCGGCTGAGGAGGCAGCGACGGACAAACTCTGGCCGGCGGCTAGTTTTACTCCCGTCTGGGCCCAGCTTCCGGCGGAGAGCTGCAAAGAGACTAAAACGATGATGACCAGGAGACGAATTCGCATGAGCTTCTCCTAAACTTGGATCTGCACCAGCGGGGGCCGGACGTGGAAGCGTGTCTCGGCGTCGCGGCCGATGAGCAGTTGCAGGGCCTCACTGCGCCCGCCTTCCTGCGTCTTCTTGAGCTCTGTCTCCAGACGCATAATCACGTCTTTTACTTCCGGCCCGAAGAGGTAAATGAGGTAATCGAGCGGCACCCGCGGATCTTCCTGGATGCTCTTGCCGTAGTTTTCTCTTTTCGGCGGATTGAACGGCGGTACGTAGAAGACGTTGGGTTGCGTCCCCTTCTCCGGGAAGAGCGGCAGCGCAATTTTGTGGACAAGAACAAGCTTATGGACGGGCGATTCCGGATCGTCGAGCAGGCCAACAAAGCGCAAGCGGCCGGGACACTGCGCGGCGCAGGCGTTGACTTCGCCCTTTTCCAGCCGTGGATAACAGAAGATGCACTTCTCGGACTTCCCGGTAACCTCGTTGAAGTAGATTTTCTTGTACGGGCACGCCTTGATGCAGTAGCGGTAGCCCTGGCAGCGGTCCTGGTCAATCACCACGATGCCGTCTTCGTCGCGCTTGTAGATCGCCTTGCGCGGACAAGCCTCCAGGCACGCGGGATAGGTGCAGTGATTGCAGATGCGCGGCAAATAGAAAAAGTAATTCTCGTCCTCATTCATGCCGCCCACATCTTCGTCCCAGTTCACCCCGGACTTCGGATCGGGCGAGGGCATGACCGGCTGCTTCTTGCCTTCATAGAGGCGCTGCTCGTAGTTGTACTCCCAGGCATGGCCATAATCGTCCATCGTGGGCAGCGGACTGGGCTGCAACGCTCCGTCTCTCCAGCCGCCGCCGATGCGGTCCCATTGGCGCGGGTAGCCAAGGCCGGGACGGGTCTCGACGTTGTTCCAGTACATGTAGCCGGTGCCGTCGCGGTCGGTCCAGAGTTTCTTGCACGCGATGGTGCAGGTCTGGCAGCCCAGACATTTGTTCAGGTCCATCACCATCGCGTATTGGTGCTTTGACATGGCTGCCTCTCTCCTTAGACCTTCGCCTTCTCGACTTCCACCTTGATGTCGCGGTTGTTACCCGTGGGCCCCCAGTAGTTCAGGCGGAAGTTAACGTGGCCATACTTACCGATGAGCTGGGTCGGCTTGATCTTGATGTAGGTGAGCGACTGCCAGCCGCCCTCTTTGAACCCGAGATATTTCTCCCAGCCGTGATACATGGTGACGCGGCCGGGTTTTTCGCCGGGCAGGATCTGCAAGCGGCAGACGCAGTGGCCGACCTCGTTGTGGATGCGAACCCAGTCGTTGTCTTGCAAGCCGCGCTTGCGGGCGTCGTCGGGATGCATGTAGACGATCGGCCCGCCGCGCTGCAAGCGCAGCATGGCGCGGTGGTCACGCCACGTGGAGTGAATGGACCAGCGCCCGTGCGGCGTGTTCCAGTAGAGCGGGTACTTTTCTTCGACCGGCTCCTTGAATGTAGGGAGGGCTTCGCCCAGTTCGATGTACCAGGGATGATCGATGTAGAACTGCTGGCGGCCCGTCAGCGTGCGCCACGGGCGCTTCTTTTCGAGCTGATGCTTGAAGGGGGTGTAGGCAACGCCTTCTTCAATATCACTGTTCCACGATTCGGGATCGGTAGCGATAAAGCGCCTCGGCTTCTCCTGCAGTTGCTGATACGTCATGCCCTTGGTTTCTTCTGCGTTCCCGAGGATGAAGTTCACAGCCTGTTCATCGCTTTGGATCGCGCCCTTGCCCGTCCAGTCGTGTCCCAGCTGGGTGAAGTCGCGAGTCCAGTCGAAAGCGTCATCGTGGAAAGGCTTCAGCCCTTTCTTGGTCGCGACCTCCGCCATCTTTTCGGCAAGCGCACGGAAGATGTCCCAATCGGTCTTGCTCTCAAACAGTGGCTCGCAGGCCTTGCCAAAGGGATGAATGTAGCTGTGACAGTCGGTGGAGTTGATGTCCACTTTCTCGTAGTAGCTGGCCGCGGGCAGCACCACGTCGGAGTAGAGCGCGGTAGTGTCCATACGGTAGTTGATATCGACGATGAGGTCGAGGTCTTTCCACAGTGACGACTCCAGAATCTCGTTGCCCTTGGCCTGATTAAGATAGTTGGCCCGCCATACGATGAAAGCGCGCGGCTTCTTGCCGTTCTTGGGCCACAGTGGCATCCATCCGTTCTTCACCGATTCCTGGATATACCACTCGATGGGCTTGCCGTTATAGAGATGCGGGTCCTTATTCGTGGAGTGAACGTAGCTCCACAGCGTGGTGTTCTGGAAACGCTGCTTCTTGCGGGTTTCCGGGAAGGCGAGCTTGAAGAAGCCCTGCTCCGGCCAGATGCGCTCCTGGCCCACGTAGTGATTGAATCCGCCGCCGTTCTTGCCGATGTTCCCGGTCAACGCCACCAGCAGAATGAAAGAGCGGTTGATCAGATCGTTATGGAACCAGTGATTGGTGCCGGCTCCATGGATGATCATCGCCGGCTTGCGCGTGCCGAGTTCCTTGGCAAAGAGTTCGATCTCGTTGGCGGGCAGGCCGGTGCGCGCAGCGACTTTATCCAGCGTGTATCCAGCGATTTCCTTCTTCAGGAGCTCGAATACCGTGGTGACTTCGGCGGTCTTACCATCGGCGAGTTGCACATGAAAAACTCCAGTCAGAGCAGGATCCGCGCCGTTGAGTTGGATAGTCTTCTGATCCGATCCCATCGAACCGGGCGTCGGGACGGCGCGCTGCTGCTTCGTATCCAAGAAATAGAAGATGTCTTCCTTGCCACCTAGCTTGAGATCGGATTCCCGCAGGAAGCGTTTTGTGCCCGAGAGCACCAGCAAGGGCAGATCGGTCTGTTCCTTAACATACGGGGCATCGATCAGATCCTGGTCGATGAGCAGCTTGGCCACACCCAGCGCGAGGATGCCATCGGTGCCGGGATTGATGCGGAAATACAGGTCAGCATGCGTGGCGCTGGCGTTGTAGTCGGGCGAGATGCAGACGATCTTGGCACCGTTGTAGCGAGCTTCGTAGGCGAAGTGGGCGTCGGGAATGCGGGTCTGCGAAATGTTGGATCCCCAGAGCACAATGTACTTGGAGTTGAACCAGTCGGCGCACTCGCAGGCTTCTGTTTGCACGCCCCAGGTGAGCGGTTCGCCTGGTGGCAGGTCGCAGTACCAGTCGTAGAAAGAAAGGAAGACGCCGCCAATGTAGTGGGCCAGCCGCGAACCGGCGCAAAAACTCACCGGGCTCATCGCTGGAATGACACTGAAGAACGAATTCGTATCAGGGCCGTAGTTGTAGATGTTATCGAGCAGCTTTTCGGCAACGAGGGTGAGCGCCTCGTCCCAGGAGGCCCGGCGCCATTTGCCTTCGCCGCGTTCGCCGGTGCGGATCAGCGGGTAGCGCAGGCGCTGCGGGCTGTACACGTACTCGGTGAAGCATCCGCCTTTTTGGCAGCCACGCGGGTTGTAATCGGGGAGGTCAGTATTGATGCGCGGATAGTCAGCAGCCTGCTCTTCCCGTACCATCACCCCGTTGCGTACGTACACCTTCCACGAGCAGGAGCCGGTGCAGTTGGCCGAATGCGTGGAGCGGACCACTTTGTCCCAGGTCCAGATCTTGCGGTAGAAATCCTCCCATCCGCGGTAGGGATAAGTACGTAGCGGATCGAAGTCTCCAATCAGCGTGCTCAATACCGGCTTTTCCTTGCGGGAGCAGCCGGGCAGAGCCAACGTAGCCGCCGTCATAGCTGCGGTCTGGATAAAGCCGCGCCGTGAGAATGGCTTCTGGGGCTTGTTCTTGTCACTCATGGTCTCCCTCCAGAAGGAGCGGATGAAGTCGCGTTCTGCGCCATCGCTTTCTGACCCTTCTGTTCTCCCAACGTCCGCAAGTAGGCGAGCACGTCAGCAATGTCCTGGTCGCCGAGCGCCGGCGCCTCGGGACGCTGGAAGGCTGGCATCGCGGTTCCGATGCGGCCATTGCGGATGGTGCGGATGATGAATTCGTCGGTGGCGGCCCGTTGGAACACCGGATTGCCGATCTCGGGGGCCAATCCACCGCGGCCATTCATGCCGTGGCAGCCGGCGCAGTTTCTCAGGAAAAGAGAGAGACCCTTGCTGGCATCTCCCGGCAGAGTCAGCGCCGTGGTTGCGGGAGCAGTCGGAGCGCCAGCGCGAAGATATTCGATCACTCCCGTGATTTCTTCGGGAAGCAGTCCGCCCGCATGTGGGCCCCACGCCGGCATCTGTGTGCCCGGCCGCCCCTGCTCGATGTTGGCCTGCAGATACTCGCGGCTCGCCGTCGAAGTCAGGGAGACTCCACGAATGGCGGGAACGAAACGGTTGAACTTCTTGTCCCATCGGCTGTAGGTGCCGTTGCCGTGGCAGGCAGCACAATACTGCTGGTATACCTGCTCGCCGGTCAGCGGCGTGGAATGCAACGCACGATATTTCTGCTCAATCTTGTCGGGTGCAAGGTAGCTTTCCGGAACATCTCGTTTCCATTGCGAGAGCATATAGACGGTCAGGGCTAGCGCCTCTCGCGGCGTGACCGTCGGGTTCCGCATCTGGCTGTCGGGAACCACGCCCCCGGGATCGCGAAAGTGCGCATTCTGCCAATTCCACGTGGTGTGCGGGGGCTTCAGGTTCGTCATGATGAGCTGGTGCTTGGTTTTCGCGCCTTCGTTGTCGAGTGCTGGACCGAGCGTACCGCCACGTCCCCCGAGTTTGTGGCACGAGCCGCAACTCTTTTCCTGATACAGCTTCATGCCGGTGACCAGCAGGGGGATCTGATCGGGCGGCAGTTTTTCTGCGTCGTGACAGGTGACGCAAGTGGCCTCAGTCATCTCCGGCGGCAGCAGCGGATAGTCCCAGAACACGTCTTCGGCCTTGGCTTCGTTGAACGTCAGGGCCGCGCCCTGCCCGTGGTGACATACCGTGCAGCCGAAGCGATCCACGGGATGCTTATCGAGGATATGCCCGGGATGAGTACGATGCGGCTGCGGTACATCGGTCATGCGGGGATCGTCAATGCCGTTGTGACAGGTGACGCAGCGATCCACCGTGCCAAGCGACGGTATGCTGGCCTGCTTCATCTCGACTCGGAACTTGGCGAGTAGTTCGCGGCCGCGATCATCGGTAGCTTTCTCGCGAAGAATGTTGCGGTACTCGTGTTGCACCGTCTTCCACTGTGCCAGGTAGTTCTCGCGCACCGCTGCGCCGACCAGATAGACGATGGTGACGACGCTAGCCACCAGCAGGAGCCAGCGATAAATCCGGGATGGGTCTTTCATCGCATTCTCCTCTAGTGCACCGGCCACTGCGAGGGCCACCAGTAAAAATGCCAGTTCGGCCCGCGATGGACAGTCGCGAAGTAGGTCAGCAGAGTGAAACCGACCAGGAAACAGGTGAACAGCGAGACCGCGGAGAGGCGTACTGCGTCTTTACGTTTCAGGATGAACAGCGACCAGGCGGCAAAGATCGCCACGAGCAGCGAACCGGGATTGATCGCGATGATCCAGAGCTGGTGAATGTTGGGGAACCAGTTACGCAGCCAACCGTAGTTGACAGTGAAGGCAAGCATGCCGACGGTCACGGCGCAGGCAAAGAACAAGGATTGCCAGAACACAGAACGCTCGTTGTTGGTGCCAAACCAGGTGCCCTCGCCTCCCGGACGACGGTCGAGGAACGGGATGAGGGCCAGTCCGACGACTACGATTACCGGGATCAGCAGGCCGCCGGTAAAGGCCGAGTACGAAACCAATTCCTGAATTCCGAGGAAGTACCAGGGCGCTTTGGCCGGATTCTCTGGAATCGCGGCGTTGGCGAGTTCCTTCAGCGGAGCGTCGTAGTAGAAAGACAAGATCAACGTAACCGCCACCGTCACCATGAAGACCGAGAGTTCGGCCCAGAACAGATGGGGCCAGCTCATCACTGTGTTCTCAGGCCCGCGGTTCACCGGCGGACGCTTGCCTTTTACCAGCGCCATCAGGCCATAGGTCTTGGTGGCAAGCGGTTGGAATACTGGGCGGCGTTCTCCGCCCCATTCCGCAAGGCCGCCGGGCGGGTCTTCCGGCTTGGCGAGGCCGCCATCCTTTCGAATGCGCCAGAAGTGCACCCCGAGCAGTGTGACCAGTGCCAGCGGAAGAACGAAGACATGCAGGACGTAAAAGCGAATCAGAGCGTCCTGTCCGACGTAGTTCGCGCCCAGCAGCAGGCGCTTCTGGAAGCCACCAGGATCGAAGAATTTCGTGATGCCGATGGCGTCGGTAAACTCGCGGGGCGAGTTGGCAATGTTCGAGCCGATGGTGATCGCCCAATAAGCCAGTTGGTCCCAGGGCAGCAGATAGCCGGTGAAGCTCAGAGCCAGAGTGATCACCAACAGTCCGAGCCCCACGAGCCAGTTAAATTCGCGAGGCTTCTTGTAGCTGGCGGTGAAGAACACTCGCGCCATGTGCAACAAAACCACCAGCACCATCAGCTGCGCGGACCAGCGATGAATATTGCGAATAAAGCGCCCCGTGGAAACTGTGAAGTGAATATCTTTGATGGACTGATAAGCCAGATCGGTCGAGGGTTTGTAGTAAACCATCAGGAGCACGCCAGTAATGATGGTGATCACGAAGCTGGCCGTGGCCATCAAGCCGAGCCCGAAGGTGAGCGTGGGTTTGAGGGTGCGCACGTGGACCCGCACGCTGTGGATGTGCAGGAACAAATTGTGGAACGTGGCCTGCGACTCCTCGCGCTCCGATTCAGGCGTCTTGCCCAGACGGAAGCAGGCGTCCTTCACGGTGTGGGGGAGCTCGTACAGGTTGTGCAGAAATTCTCGAGTTGCGGCCTCTGCCACGGTGTGCCTCCTACACGCGGTAACGCGTGTCCTCCGGGACCTCGTTGTCGGCACTTACGATCAGGTCGCCATTGGCGGCGCGGCTGACCTCCAGCCAGGGCAGCGGACGTGGCGCGGGTCCACCGATTACGCTGCCTTTGCTATCGAAACGCGAGCCGTGGCAGGGACAGGCGAACCCATCCTTTGACCGCGCCACAGTGCAGCCTAGGTGGGTGCATGTGCTCGAAATCGCGTAAAAGCCTTCGTCATCGCGGAAGAGCACCAGGTTCTGCTCGGCGAAGGCGGTTTCACTTCCAGCGGAAAACTGTTCCGGAGGGCCAAGTTTGAAGCGCCGCACCGGACCGGGCAGGACCGCCGGGTTAGGGAGTCGGAAGATTCCAGCAGCGGCGGTGCCGAGAGCGGCAAAGAAACTGCCCAGCGACGCGAGGCTGAGAAAACTTCGCCGGCTTAGGCGGGGTGGATCTAGACGGGACATGGCTTCCACTCCTTGGCAAAACTGAACCTTTCCATCGTGATGGCAGTCGTGGGACAGCGCTGGGCGCACAGTCCACAACGGATGCAGCGTTCTTCATCTTTAATGATGGCCGAGAGATCGGCAGGATCGAGATGTAGCTCACGGGCTGCGGTCTCAAGCTCAGGCGTAAGCGCCAGGCGGTCGAAGGTGACCAGTTTCAGACACACGGTGGGACAAACATCCACGCAGCCGCCGCACAGAATGCAACGCTCGCCGTCGAAAATGGTGTTGATGCCACAGTCGAGGCAGCGGCCGGATTCCGCCCGTGCCTGCTCTTCGTTGTAGCCGATCTCAACCAGTGCGCTTGGGCTCTTCAGGCGCTCTTCCGCGGAGAGCGTGGGGATGTGCAAACGCGAGCGGCGCTCGTAGTGTTTTTCGCGCTGATAATGCTCGATGGGGTAGTGGAACTGGACTTCTTCGGGCGCGATCTCCTTACCACGCAAGAAACGATAGACCGAACGAGCCGCCTGCTTGCCGCTGGCAATGGCATGGATCATGAGCCGCGGCCCGTAGGCGATATCACCGGCGATGAATACTCCGGGCGCCGACGTCGTGCAGGCCGCGGGGTCATTGATGATCTGCTGGGGCGAGCGCATCTCGATCCCATCGCGCTGGGCATCAATGAAACTCAGATCGGCGGACTGCCCGACGGAAAGCAGGACGGTGTCACCCTCGATTTCGGTCGTGACGAACTCGTCGAATTTCGGGGCAAAACGCTTATTCTCGTCATACACCTGGGTACAACGCACGAATCTGACTCCGCGCACGAATTTCTGGCCGTTCCTCTCGTCCACGAGAACTTCTTTGGGACCCCAACTGTTGTGGCGAGTAATGCCCTCTTCCTGGCCTTCAAGGATTTCCACCGTATCCGCGGGCATCTCTTCGAGTGACTCCAGGCAAACCAGGTTCACCTGCCGCACCCCTGCCATGCGGGCTGCGGTGCGCGACACGTCGTATTCTTCCTGGCGCAGTACCGTCCGGGCCACGTCATAAGCAACATTGCCGCCGCCGATCACGATCACCCGCTGTCCCAAAGAAACTTCTTTGCCCAGCGAAACGTCCCGCAGAAAATCCACGCCGCCCATCACACCGATCGCGTCGGCATGGGGAATCGGCAGCGCTCGCGACCGCTTGGCGCCACAGGCGATGACGACTGCGGCAAACTCGCGGCGTAGGTCGGCAAAGCTGACGTCCTTCCCGACTTGGGTATTGCAACGGATCTCTACGCCCAGAGACTGAATCACTGCGACCTCGGCGCGGATCAATTCCCGGGGTAACCGATAGCCGGGCACTCCGGTGTAGAGCATGCCGGCAGGCTGCGGCTCCATCTCAAAAACCGTAGGCCGGAAACCCATCAGGGCCAGATCGTGTCCGGCGGCCAGCCCCGCTGGCCCAGAGCCAATGATCGCGATGCGCTCTCCTGTGGGCTTGGGAAACTCGGCATTCGCGAGAAACTCGAGCAAGTGGCTGAGTTCGTCGAGATCGTCACACCGGCGCGTTTCGTTCCTGCTCCTTAGATAGGGAAACAGTTCGCGGGCTGCATCACTGCGGGCATCACTCCCGAATTTCTGGCAGACGAAGCGCTTGAGGGCGCGAATGGAAATCGGCTGATCGATAGTTCCCCTACGGCAGGCCGCTTCGCATGGCGCGCCACAAATACGGCCGCAGAGAGACGCCAAAGGATTGGGCCCACGGGCGATCAGGTAGGCGCGCTCATAGTCACCATCGGCGATGGCCCGCACATAGCCGCGCGCGTCGGTATGAACCGGGCAGGCATCTTGGCACTTAATCTGCTCCCGCCAGTACTCGTGGTCCGCTACCCGGACTTTGTAGCGTGATTCGCCCACTGCTCTTGCCTCAGATACGCCAACAGCTAACCTTATGCAAAGAAGCCATAACCCGCTGTGACCAAAGTCACGGTCCGCCGTATCTGCACAGCAACAGCAAGCACCCCGGGTTGGGAGATTGGGTGTTGCCAATGACGCCGGCCGTCCACAGTGGCAGGAGACCATTCTTGCGCGCCAGCCCAACCCGGCAGCAGGAGGCGTGGGAATCGGGAAAGTGGGCTGGCCTACGGTGCTCCACACCTACTCGACGATGCTGCGCAGTGCGGGGACCGATATGAAGGTGCAGCAGGAGCTGTTGCGCCACGCCAACATCCAGACCACGATGAATGTCTACACTTGGCGGTCTCGGATCAGAAGCGTGCGGCTAACAGCAAGATGGTCGAGATGGTGCTCTCGCGCTCGGCAAACCCGGATCCGGTACCGGGAAAGGGCACAGCCAGCGATTGTCGGAGCAAGGGGGAGCGAATGGGAGCAGATTCAGAGTAAGGCCCCCTGAAACAACACGTCCCAAGTGGCTGAATGAGAACCACTTGGGACCTGTTGCGGGGGGTGGATTTGAACCACCGACCTTTGGGTTATGAGCCCAACGAGCTACCAGACTGCTCCACCCCGCGCAAGCATCATAACAACCGCGCTACGTAGCGTCAAACCTGCAGATCACACTGCACTGTGCTGCTTCAGTTCTTCAGCTTGTGCCGCTCGCAGGCAGCAACGATCTTGGTGGGATCAATCGCCTCGCTGTCGATTTGCTCTTCCAGGATTTTCCCGTCCTTTCCGATCAGGAAATTTACCCGGCGCGCCGCCTTGTACTTCTCCAGGTAAATGCCGTACTGGCGGGTGGTTTCACCACCCCAGTCACTCAACAGCGGGAAGGTTACGCCAATCTGGTCGGCAAAGGCTTTGTTGGCAAAGGGGCTGTCCATGCTCACACCCAGGACCTGGGTGTCGGCTGCTTCCAGCTTTTGCAGATTCTGCTGGAAGTTTTTCATCTGCTGGGTTCAACCCCCGGTGAAGGCAAAAATATAGAAGGCCAGAACGACATTCTTCTGGCCGCGATACTGGCTGAGCGACACTTCTTTCAGGTCACTTCCGTCGAAGTACTGCAGCTTGAAGTCAGGCGCGACATCGCCCACTTTCGGCATGGACGGTGTTGCTGCCGCCTTGCTTCCCTCTGCCAACAACTGGCGCGGGAGGCGCGGCGACAGCGTGGCTGCTACCAGCAACCCCACCGCCAGCGCATTCCAAATGGCTTTTCTCATGAGATCCACCCCAGTGACGAAGCGTTCCTCACAGCCTACTCTCTGGGTGAAATCGGGGTCAAAGGAAAACCGTAGGGCGTTGCTTCTGGCCGAAGAAACCAGTACATTTCTCTTTCGGAGAGAATACAGAGTTGTTCTATCTATCAGGCCTGCTCGGAATCCAAACCTATACTTGGCTCCCGTGGCTCTCCGCCTTGATGATCTCCCTCAAATCCTTCACCCGAACTTCACCCGGACCGCAGGCCGCCTGCGCGCCGGCCAGCGCTCGTACGATCGCGTTCGGGGGACGCGCTCTCGGATAAGCCGTGCAGACTCTTAACGACATTTTCTTCGCCATCATCGAGCGCAATCAGAGCCGGGTCGTGATGGACCGCCAGGCCATTGATTGGATTCCCATCTCGGCGCAGGAGTTCTACCGCGATGTCGCCGGGGTCGCACGCGCCCTCCGCGAATGGGGCGTGTCGCGGGGTGACCGGGTTGCAATTTTGAGTGAGAACCGCCCGGAGTGGGCAATTGCCGATTTTGCCTCGCTCTTGCTGGGCGCGGTAGTCGTTCCCATTTACACCACTCTAACCGGTGAGCAGACCGCGTACCTGTTGCGCGACTCGGGCACGCGCGTCATCTTCGTCTCCACCGAAAAACAGCTGCAGAAGGTTCTGCTCATCCAGGACCAAACCGCCGTGGAGAAAGTGGTGGTTATGGACGCGGTCGAAACCGCTCACGCGCAGCACATGCAGCATCTCATGCACGCAGGTCCGCAGCAGCGTGATCCCCAACTGGACGCCAGTGCCCAAGCCGTCGGCCCTGATGATCTGGCTACGATCATCTATACATCTGGCACAACTGGTACTCCCAAAGGGGCCATGCTTACCCATGGCAACATGACCTCGAACATCGCCTGCTCGATGCAGGGCTTTCCCGTCCGGCCGGACGAGATCAGTGTTTCTTTTTTGCCCCTGTCGCACGTCACCGCCCGCCACGTGGATTTCACCTTGCTGTACCATGGCGTCACCCTCGCCTATGTTCCGTTCGTGGAACAACTGCCCCAGGCGCTTCTGGAAGTTAAGCCTGCGATCATCATCTCGGTCCCTCGCGTATACGAAAAAGTCCATACCCAAGCTGATCGCAAAGCCAAGGGCTTTCCCAAGGAGTGGATTTACCGCTGGGCTCTGGCGGTGGGACGGGCACACCGGTCCGAAATTCTTGCCGGACAAACTCCTGCTTCTATTGTCTGGAGACTCGCCAACCGCCTGGTCTACTCCAAGGTGAGGATCGGCATGGGCGGACGTGCTGAGTTCTTCATTTCCGGGGGTGCTCCTCTGGGCCGCGAACTGGCCGACTGGTATGCGACCATCGGCATCCGCATCCACGAAGGCTACGGCCTCACCGAAACCTCTCCCGTAATCGCCGTGAACACCCCGGCGGCGCACAAACTTGGTACGGTCGGGAAACCTCTTTCCAACGTCGAAGTCCGCATCGCCGAGGACGGCGAGGTCCTGGTCCGCGGCCCCTCTGTGTTCAAGGGCTACTGGAACCGCCCCGAGGAAACGCGGGACGCCTTCGTGGACGGTTGGTTCAAGACCGGCGATATAGGCAATCTCGATGCCGAGGGGTTTCTCTCCATCACCGACCGCAAGAAGGACCTGATCAAGACTTCGGGGGGGAAGTTCATCGCTCCCCAACCCATCGAGAACTCCCTCAAACACAGTGTCCTGATCGCGGAGGCCGTAGTTCTGGGCGAGAAGCGCAAGTTCCCTGCCGTACTCATCGCGCCCTATTTCCCGCTGCTGGAAGACTGGGCCCGAACCAACAACATCCCCTTCTCCTCCCGCCAGGAACTCACTGCACACCCCAAGGTTCAGACTCTATACGAGGGCATCGTGGCTGACCTTAACCAGGGCCTCGCCCGCTTCCAGAAGCTGAAAAAGGTAGTACTGGTGGCGGACGAGTTCACCCCCCATGACGGCACCCTGACTGCCAGTTTCAAACTGCGGCGTCGGGTGGTCGAGGAGCGCTATCGCCAGCAAATCGACGCCATGTACTCTCAGGCGGAAGCTTCCAGTGTTTCTTCTTCGTAGCGCCGGGCGTCTCAGTTCTCGGTTCTCTGACCAGCACAACTACCCCACTTTCATTACAATAGAAACGTCATGGACCCATTAATTATTGCCGGTCGCCAGTTCCGCTCGCGCCTGATTGTTGGCACGGGGAAATACAAATCATTTCAGGAGACTGCTCGCGCCCTCGAGGCCAGCGGCGCGGAGATGGTCACGGTCGCGGTGCGCCGCGTCAACCTTGACCGCAGCAAGGAATCGCTGCTCGACTACATTGATCCCAGCAAGTACTTCCTGCTGCCCAACACCGCCGGTTGCTACACTGCGGACGAGGCCATCCGCGCTGCGCGCCTGGGGCGCGAGGTCGGCCTCTCCGACTGGGTCAAGCTGGAAGTCATTGGCGACCCGGCGACGCTTTATCCCGATATCCAGGCCACGCTCGAAGCCACCCGCGTCCTGGTGAAGGAGGGCTTCACCGTACTTCCCTACACCTCCGACGATGTGGTCTTCGCCAAGCGCCTGCTCGAGGCCGGGGCCAGCGCCATCATGCCTCTGGGCGCGCCCATCGGCAGCGGCCTGGGGGTGCAGAACGCTGCCAATTTCCGCATCCTCCGCGAGATGATTACCGGGGTGCCCTTGATTTTGGACGCCGGTGTGGGCACCGCTTCCGATGCCACCATTGCCATGGAACTAGGCGCTGACGCTGTATTGATGAACACAGGCATCGCCGGCGCCCAGGACCCGGTCTTGATGGCACAGGCAATGCAGCATGCGGTTGTCGCGGGACGCCAGGCATACCTGGCTGGTCGCATGTCAAGGAAACTCTACGCTACGGCCAGTTCTCCGGTAGAGGGAGTCGTGCGCTAACGGAAAGCTAGTGTGGCGCGGGCACTCCTGCCCGCGTCTCTGCGACCGCAAAAAAGAAAGGGCGGCCTTAGGCCGCCCCGAACTTGCCGGTTGCCTACTTCACAACATCTTCGCGCTTTCCACGTGGATGGAATCGCCTTCCACATGTCCGGTCACGGCGACATGATGTCCCTCATGTCCTTTGAGTGCGTCCGGGTTCTCCACGGTCAGCACCTTCTTGTCGCTGTCGGTAACAACCACCATCTTCGCACCCTTCTCAATACACTTCTTGGTGCACTCTTCCTGGCCTGCCATAGCTCCCTTTACGCCACACTGCGAGTCGGCGACCCAACCGTTCACGGTTTCGGTCTTGGCTTTGTCACCGCTGGCCGAGGCCATCGCAACCAGGAAAAACATCATGCACAGGGCAAGAGCAATTACGAGCAGTTTCTTCATTGCCGAATCTTCTCCTTGAGTTTTTGCGGCCTGAGCCGCAGATTTGGGAACAAACCCGCGTTGCCCCCGGCGCCTCCGCTGCAAGGCATGAAGGTCGAAAGCGGGCGGAGATTACACCCCTTAGCCAGATGAGAGTGCGGTAACTGTATCACAATACGATGTGATATGGGCCTGAATTCCGAGGAATACCCAGCCTACTTCCTGGCCGCGTTCGTCGCCGCCGGCTGCGGCGGAGGCGGAGCAGGCGCCACATACACCACCTCTCCCGGCCGTGTGTAGTGCAACTGCTCGCGCGCTTCCTTTTCAATTGTCTTGGGATCGCCTCGCAGGGCTTTCACGTGTTCGGTGTATTGGTCGTTCTCTTTTTGCAGGCTGTCAATTTCCCTGTGCAGGCTCTGGTACTCGGCGCGTTTCTGACGGTAAACCACCATGCCGTTGGCACCCAGTACCACGTGGAAGAACAGCCACAATGCCAGTACACCGACTCCAGTCGTTGCCAGACGTCGCCGGTTGCCATAGAGCACCGTGAACGTCGGGCGCAGCTTCTCCGTGGTGCGCTCGGCCCAGGCCTCGGCCTGCGGTGCCCGCTGCACCAGGGCTTGCAGCCCCTCCTCGGGTCGTCGCAGCACGCGAATTCCGGAGAGCCGCTCTACTCGAAGATCCATTGTTTGGCCGCTGCGCCCAGTTGCTCCAGGCTTGCCTTGCTGCCTGCCTCGCAATAAACCCGAACCACCGGCTCTGTGCCCGACAGCCGGTAGCACACCCAGGACCCATCGTTGAACAGCAGCTTGAGCCCGTCGGTGCGCACCACTTCGCTGACCCTGCGGCCAAAGAAGTCGCGCGGCTCGAGGCGTAACTTCTCAGTGAACTTCTCCTGCACTTGCGGCGTCAAGCGAAAGTTCTCGCGCTGGGGATAGAAGGAACCAACTTTGACAAATAGCTCCTGCAATTGCCGGCCCAGCGGCTTGCCCCGCCGCGCTACCATCTCGCAGCAAAGCAGGCCCGCCAGGATGCCGTCCTTCTCCGGAACGTGGTGCCGGATGGACAATCCGGCACTCTCTTCCCCGCCAATCGCGATCTTGTCCTGCTTGATCAGCTCGCCGATGTACTTGAAGCCCACCGGGGTCTCATGCAGCTCGATTCCGTGGTGTTTGGCCAGCGCATTAATGAGGTTGGTGGTAGCCACTGACTTGGCCACTCCGTTCTTCCAGCCACGGCTCTCCACCAGGTAATCGAAGAGCAGCGCAATGATGTAGTTGGGCTGGAAGAAGGTTCCGTCCTCGTCCACGATGCCAAAGCGGTCGGCATCACCGTCAGTGGCAATGCCGATGTGCGCTGTCATCGCCCGCATTTTCTTGCGCATGTCCTCCAGCAGGTGATCGTCCGGCTCGGGAGCATGTCCGCCGAACAGCACATCGCGATAGTCGTGGACTGCCGCCACGTCTACGCCAGCGTCGCGCAAGAGCGAGTCGGGATAGCCTCGCGCGGCTCCCCACAAGGGATCGAAGACCACGCGCAAACCGGCTTTCTGAATCGCCTGGAAATCAACAATCTCGCGCAGCCGCGCCAGGTACATCTCGCGGGGATCGAGCGCTTGCACAGCAGCTCGCCCGGTCGCAGCTTTCGAGCGATCTTCGTTGCCATCCAGGGCCGCGATCTCCGCCTCGATCCGTTTGGTCACCTCGGGTAGCGCTGGAGCGCCGTCCGGCGTAGAAAACTTGATTCCGTTGTATTCCGGTGGATTGTGGGACGCCGTGAAATTGATGGCGCCATCAGCGTGCTCGCGGATCACCGCGTAAGCGATGGCAGGAGTGGGAGCAGCTTCGGCAATCACCAGCGGCGTGATCCCGTGGGTGGCAAGAATGTCCGCTGCCATGGCGCAGAACGTCTCCCCCAGGAAGCGCGGATCGCGGCCGACAATCACTCGCGCCCCGGAAGACTTCTGGGACGCCACATAGCGCGCAATCCCGCTCACCGCCCGCCGCACATTGGCGAAGGTAAACTCCTCCGCCATAACGGCTCGCCATCCCGAGGTGCCAAACTTGATCTGGGTTGCCATAGGTTTTCTTGCCGCCCGCAGGGCACTCGCGCAGCCTAATTCCCTGATAAAGTTTGCTGTCGTCGTAGTGTTGCCGACGACCAACGACCGATTCTATATGACCAAACACAGACTCGTCCTGACCACTGCCCCTTCTAAAGAAGAAGCCCACAAGATCGCCCGCGGCCTCGTCGATCGCCGCTTGGCCGCCTGCGTAAACATAGTCCCGCAGATTGAGTCCGTGTATCGCTGGCAGGGCAAGATCGAAGAGGCCCAGGAATACGTGCTCGTAATCAAGACCACCAGCGGCGCCTTCGAAAAGGTTCGCGACGCAATTCGGGAGTTGCACTCCTACGAACTGCCGGAGTGCATCTGTCTCGCCATTGACGGCGGTTCCTCGGCCTATCTGAAGTGGCTGGAAGATTCTGTGGAGTCCGGCTGAACTCGTCCTGTCCCCCTAAGGCACATCCCCGCTCAGATTCAGCCGCCAGTAGTCCAAGGAATAAGGAGGATCATCGGCGGCCGCCTGCCGGGTCAGTTCCGCGAGAAACTCGCCACGCAGCCTGGCATCAGGGATGCGCTCCAGGTGCCGGTGCAGAATCACCGTTCGCACGAACTCGGAGTATTTTCCCGCATCCTCAAGCACGGTCAGTGCCGGCTCGAGCCCGGTGTCCACTGCCACGAATCCGGCGCGGCGTAGCCTTTCCGCCGCGGTCCCCGCATCTGAATAAGTCCACGGCTCGGCATATCCACCGAGGAATGGCGCGTATTTCGGGCTAGCTGCGAGCACCGCTGTGCGTTTGCGCAATCGTTCCAGGTTAGGCCCCCCGCCGCACTGCGCCCGCAACCATCCTCTAGGGCGCAACGCTCCATACAAACTGCGGAACAGCTTGTCATGGTCCAGGACCCAGTGAAATGCTGCGGTGCTGAAGATGCCGTCAAACGCGCGAACGAAAGGAAGGTCCTGCAGGTCGGCTGCGACCCACAACGCCCGATCGCCAAATCGCGTTGCCAGATGCTCCCGCGCCGTACGCAGCATGTTCTGGGAAAGATCTACTCCAACGACCCGGCCATGGGGTAGAGCTTCGAGCAGTTCGCCGGTCAGCCGTCCCGAGCCACAGCCGGCATCGAGCAGCGTCTCATCGCCGCGCAAATGCACGCGGGCCAACACCTTCTTGCCCCAACTAAGCTGCGGTCCGGAAAGACGATGGTAGGCGGAAGAGTCCCACTCGCGCGAAGCGGAGGTCATGGGGGGAAGGATAGCAAGGAAACTGGAACGGATCACTCATCGGATGAATATTGCTGGCGTAACGGGGATATTTTTTCAATTTGGCTGTCGCAATCGGTATGCTTGACGATAACCGTTTTACAGGAGCCGGCTATCACGATGCTTGGATCACGGATGCGTGTTTTATGACGACAGGAATATGACGAAGTCAAGAGAGGCATTGTGAAGAATTCTACTGCTCCAATTAGAGAATCTGCAGACCTCCGCCGACGGGGACAGAAGCAGTCAGTTGGGGGACCTAACTCCAAGGCGTTCCTATCGTTTCTGGATGCCGCCAAGTTGGGTGACGAAGAGGCTCAAGTGACAGTTGGTTATGACTACGCTTACGGCATTACCGGTAAGGTAAACGTGGATGAGGCACTTCGCTGGTGGAATCGCGCCTACAGACAGGGCTCCTGGGCTGCTGCATTCAATCTTGGGATGTTCTTTCGCGATGCGAAAAAGTGGGCACTGGCTTTGAAGTGGTTCGAGCGCGCCATACAAGCTGGCGATGAAGATGGGCTCATCGAGATCGCTAAGATCCACCTCCGCTATGCGGGTGAGCGGGCTAAGGGCCTCCGCTATTTGAAGCTGGCACTTGCTGCGAAGGATAAGCTCACAGAACCGGCACGTCTGGAGGCGGAGCGTCTGCTCAAAGAGCAGAAGGCTTTGTCCTCTGGCGATCTCCTGTACATGGAGGCAGACTTACTCGATGATCGCGGGCAATATGCCAAAGCCCTACCCTTGCTGCTGAAAGGGGCAAAGGCTGACGATACGAGCTGCCAGATTCTTCTCGGGAACTATCTTTCCGATGGCCGAAAGGGCATTCCGATTGATCGGAAGCGTGCTGTCTACTGGTACAAACGGGCTTACAAGCTGGGGAGCAGTACCGGTGCTTCGAATTTGGCGATGCACTATCGAAAGCAAGGTGATGTGGTCGAGGCGTACCGGTGGTTCGAGCTTGCTGTAGAGTCTGGAGACAATGAAGCCCACCTCGCACTTGCGAAGATTTGGCTTTATGACCGCGAGAACAAGGCAAAGGCGATCAAGCATCTCAAAGCGGTGTTCCTGGGGAATCCTCGCGATGTGAGCGAGCTTGGCCGTGATGAGGCAAGGACAATGCTCCGACGTCTGCGGACGGCGCACAAGTAGCGTTCGAGCGACGATTAGCCGCAGTATCCTGGAAGGTCACCTTATCAGGAAGTTCAAGTCTTATTGACGAAGCCGGGCGATTGCACTATCTATCTTGGCCCCCGCGCCAAGCCGCGGACCCGAGTTTAATCCCCAGCGCCTGAATACCCTATATCGCCCCCAGCGCCTCATCCAGATCGGCAATGATGTCTTCCACATTCTCAATGCCGACCGAAATGCGCACCATGCCATCCGTAATCCCGATCGCCGCCCGTCCCTTCTCTCCCAGCGCCGCATGGGTCATTGTGGCCGGGTGCGAGATCAGTGTCTCCACTCCGCCGAGCGATTCTCCCAGCGAGCACACCCGCACCTTTTTCAGCATCTTGTTGGCGTTCGAGCGTGAGCCGGTCTCAAACGTGATCATGGAGCCGAAACCGCTCATCTGCCGCTTGGCGAGTTCGTGCTGCGGGTGCTCGGGCAGCCCGGGATAGAACACTTTCTTCACTTTCTTGTGCTTGGCCAGGAAGTCCGCAACAAGTCTGCCGCTGCGATCGTGCTGCTCCATGCGCACGGCGAGTGTCTTCACTCCGCGCAGCACCAGCCAGCATTCAAAGGGCGACAGAATCGCACCCGCGGCCTTTTGCAGGAATGCCAGCTTTTCCACCTGCTCCGGCTTGGTGCAGACCACCACTCCCCCCAGCCCGTCGCTGTGCCCGTTGAGGAACTTCGTGGTCGAGTGCACCACCATGTCCGCCCCCAGCGCGATGGGCTGCTGAAAGTACGGCGACATGAAGGTGTTGTCCACCACCAGCTCGACTTTCTTGCGATGGCAGACTTCGCTGATTGCCCGGATATCGCTCAGCGTCATGAGCGGATTGGTGGGCGTCTCGATGTAAGCCATGCGCGTGTTCTTGCGAATGGCGCGCTCTACGTTTCTCACGTCGGACGAATCCACGTAGGTGAATTCCAGTCCGAGATCAGCCCAGATTTGATTGAACAACCGGGGCACGCCGCCATACAGATCGTTGCCACACACCACGTGGTCGCCCGACTTGCACATGGTGGTAATGGCATTGATCGCGGCCATACCGCTGGCGAAGACACACGACCCAATCCCGCCTTCGAGCGCCGCCAGGTTCTGCTCCAGGCGCGTCCGCGTGGGATTCGACACTCGGGAGTACTCGTAGCCCTTGTGCTTGCCCAGCTCTTCCTGCACATAGGTCGAAGTGGGGTAGATGGGCACGGTGACTGCGCCGGTTTGAGGATCGGGCTCCTGCCCGATATGAATGGCGCGTGTGGCAAAACCGGGCTGCTCGTCTTTCTTCTTGGACATAATGTTTTTCTCTGGAGAGCCTTTTTAGCAGCCAGCAGCCAGCACTCAGCATTCAGCCCTTCGAGTGCATCTATGTCCTGTGAGAACGTTGGTTGGCTGAGTGCTGAATGCTGAGTGCTGACTGCTTCTTAGATCCCACCCTCAAAGATCTTCTTCGACAAATACCGTTCCGCCGAGTCCGGAATCATGGTCACCACCCGCTTCCCCGGACCCAGCCTCTTGGCTACTTGCAGGGAGGCAAAAACGTTGGCCCCGCTGCTGGAACCCGCCAGCACTCCCTCCTGCGCTGCCAGCACCTTCACCATGCCAAAGGCCTGCGGATCGGTCACCATGATTACCTCGTCACACACCGAGCGATCAAAGTTCTTGGGCACGAAGCTCGAGCCGATGCCTTCCACCTTGTGCTTGCCCGGCTTGCCGCCGCCCAGCACCGAGCCCTGGGTCTCGACCGCAATCGCCAGCACCTTCGGCAGACGCTCCTTTACATAACGTGCAATCCCAGTGAATGTCCCCGCTGTGCCGGCGCCGATCACCACCGCGTCAAGCCGACCTTCCATCTGGTCAAACATTTCGCGGGCGGTGGTCTGGTAGTGGTAATCGGGATTGGCTGGATTTTCGAATTGCGCCGCCATGAATGCGTTGGGATCGCGCGCGGCAAGGGCGTTGGCCCGTTCAATTGCTCCCTGCATGCCCTCGTCGTCCGGTGTGCGGGTCACCTCGGCGCCGAGGGCCCACATGATCATGACTTTTTCTTCCGAAAATTTCTCGGGGACGAACAGCACGACCTTGTACCCGCGATTCACTCCAATCAGCGCCAGCCCAATCCCGGTATTCCCTGCCGTCGCCTCCACGATCGTGCCGCCGGGCCGCAGGCGGCCTTCCTCCTCCGCCCTCCGGATCATCCCGATGGCCGCCCGGTCCTTCACGCTTCCCCCGGGATTCAGGTATTCCAGCTTGGCGTACACTTCCGCCGATCCCGGAGGAACGATCCGTTTCAACTGCAAGATAGGAGTTTCGCCGACCAGTTGGGTGATGTCGTCGGCGACGCGCAGGCGAGTGCCTTCGATGGTTTTCATTCGCACCGTACAGAGTACGGAAGCCAAGGCGGAAGCGTCAATTGTCGGAGGTCACATCAGCCCACGATCAAACCGCTATTCCGCCGCGTGCTCCTGGCCGGGGTAGTAGCCGCTACGCGTCCTGACTGTCAGCTTGTTGTAGCCATGCGCGTGCGCCTCGACGCGGATGGTGCGATATCCCCCCGCAGTTTTTGGAGTGGAGGGCTTGTATCCGATGGTGTACTGGTTGCGGATGTCGTGCGCTACCGTCCGGCTGATCTGGTCAACTTCGTCCAGTGTCTTGGGGAAAAATGAGATCCCCCCGCTCCGCTCTGCCATGGTCTGCAACGCTCGCCGCGCGCGCCTGGCTTTCTCTTCGCCCAGCAACCCGATGGCGTACACCGTAGGCCCGTTCTCCTCCGACAAGCGCCGCACCGCCTGCTCCAGCGATTCCCGGCTAGCGTTGTCTTCTCCGTCGGTCACCACGAACAACACCTTCTTCTGCAGTCGGGCATGTTTTCTTAGTTCATCCGCCGTAGCCACCACCGCATCGTAGAGCGCAGTGCCACCTCGCGTTTCATACTTCTCCAGCGCCTCTTTCAGCAGGTTGATGTTGCTGGTAAAGGACTGGTCCAGGTAGTACTCGTCGTTGAAATTGACTACGCAGACTTCGTCCTGCGGGTTGCTGGACTTAACCAGGTTCAACGCTGCCTTGTTGACCTTGTCGCGCTTCTCCCGCATGGAGCCGGAGTTGTCGATCACGATGCCCATCGAAACCGGAATATCCTCGTGCCGGAAGGAAGTAATCGTCTGCGGCTTGCCATCCTCAAACACCGTAAAGGCGTTCCGGTCCAGGCCGGTGATCATGCGTTGCTTGTCGTCCACCACGGTGGCATGCAGAACCACTTCCTCCACTTGTGTCTTGAAGACGAAAACGCCACTGTCGTTGCTTTGCGGCGTTTGTCCTTGGCCGCCGGACGGCTGCCCAGCCGCGGCCGGTGCACTCGGTTGTGCAGGGCTGCCTGCCGGCGGTTGCGAAGGATTGCTGCTGGGAGGATTCTGCGGAGTTGCGTTCTGGGACTCGGCTCCGATGCAGAATAAAAGTAAGATGATCAGTAGGATCAGGACACGGTCATTCCGAAGGCGCATAGTAACCCGTCTTGGCATAGACGCGGAGCGGCGGCAGTCCTTTGGGCGGAATCAGCTTCACTTTTATCTTACGCCATTTGCCGTCGTGTGCCGGATTCTTTGGACGGTATCCCAGCACATATTGGTTGCGTAGCTCGATACCAATTTTTGTAGCCACGTCCGCCAAGTCGTTTGGGTTGTCGATGGTAAACGTGCGTCCCCCCGTGAGTTCCGAAATGTCGCCCAGCAACGCGGGACCCAGGCGCTCCTCCTCCGTGGGGAAATAGTGGTCATAGATCCCGATGGCGTAGATCAGGGTATCGGCTTCCTTCACCAGCGACTTGATCTCGCCCTCGGTGTAGCGGCTGTGGTTGTCGCCTCCATCCGAGATGATGAGCAGCGCCTTCTTCTGATACTTTGCCTGCCGCATCTTGCTGATGCCCAGATAAATCGCATCCAACAACGCCGTGCGGCCCTTGGGAATGGTGTACACCAACTTGCCCTGGATGTCCTCTACGGATTGGGTGAAGTCGGAAATCTCTTCCGGCTTGTCGGCAAAGGTGATCATGAAGAACTCGTCCTGCGGGTTGGCGGTTTTGAAGAACTCTACGACCGCCTCGCGGGCGCGTTCAATCTTGCTGCTCATGCTCCCGCTCATGTCGAAGATCACCCCCAGTGACACCGGGGCATCCTCGCTGGAAAAGTGTTTAATCTCCTGCTGGTCCTTCCCTTCGAACAGGGCGAAGTTGTCCTTGTCCAGCCCCGTCACCAGGCGGTTCATGGGATCAGTAATGGTTACTGGCACCAGAACCAAGTCCACATCGACCTTGAGCGGCTTGGTGTGGGTCCGGAGGGACGGATCAATGCTGTCGGTGACATTTGGCTCTGGAGGGGTAATCCGCGGCTTGACGTGCACATCTTCCACTGCGACCTGCGCCCAGGCCGCCGAAGACAGACACCACCCCCCCCCGACCGCCAGAGCCAGAAAGGCGCAAAACACCAAGCCACGGTTTGGGCCAGACCGCACAGGGACATTCTGGGTCCGGGATTGGGCCAAGTTGAGGAGCCGGGCTAGGATCTCAGGGCGAGATGACCCACGGTGGCGGGCCATAGTTACCTCATTAGCGCGATACTACCATAGGTGTTCCGTAGTATGGTCAGCCTTTTTGCCTGGAACGCAACTGTTAGAATCTCCAGTTCGGCTAAATGGCTCATATTTCGCCATTCCGCGCTCTTCGTTACGACCCGGCCCGGGTCGCCCTGTCGCAGGTGGTTACCCAGCCCTACGACAAGATCACCCCTGAGATGCAAGCGCAGTACCACGCTGCCAGCCCCTACAACCTGGTCCGGATCATTCTCGGCAAACAGGAGCCCACCGACACAACCGGTGACAATCGCTATACTCGTGCCGCCGCCTGCTTCTGCGACTGGCGCCGCCAGGGTATCTTCCTGCAGGACCCCGAGCCAGCTCTTTACTTTTACGTACAGAGGTTCACGGCGCCCGGGGGGAAAACCGAACTGGAGCGACGGGGCTTCATCGGTCTTAGCCGGATTGAGGACTACTCAGCCGGGGTAGTCTTCCGCCACGAGCAGACCCTGGCCAAGCCCAAAGCCGACCGCCTGGAGCTGCTGCGCGCCACCCGCGCCCACTTCGGACAGCTTTTTATGCTCTACAGCGATCCTGCCGGAGAAATCGACAGTCTGCTGGCCCCTGCCGCTGCACCCGACATGGAAACCCGCGACCAATACGGCGTTCTTCACAAGGTGTGGAGAATCGCCGACTCCAGCCTGATCAACCTCGTCCGCGGCAAGATGCGCGACAAGAAGCTCATCATCGCCGACGGCCATCATCGCTACGAGACCGCCCTCAACTACCGCAACGAACGCCGGGCCGCGGCCGGGGCCGCGGCCGGAATTCCACGTGAGCGCTCCTCAGAAAACGTGCTGGCTCGCCCCACCGAACCGGAAGAGGCTCCCTACGAACTGGTCATGATGACCTTCATCAATATGGACAGCCCCGGCCTGGTGATCTTGCCGGGCCACCGTGTCGTGCATGGGCTGGAATCGTTTTCGCCCGATGCCCTGCGCGACGGCGCCCGCGCCTACTTCAGCGTCGAAGAGGTTGACCCGGCAATTGACGCCCACCGTGCCAACGCCATCTTGCGCGAAGCCGGACACATGGGGACGGCTCTGCTGGCGGTCACTGCCAATCGCGCTTTTCTCTTCGACACCCCCAAAGCCGTCGGCTCAAGCCTGCTTGCCAATCTGTCTTTGCGCCAGCAATCACTCGACGTAGTCCAGTTGCACAGGTGCCTGCTGCAAGGCGTGTTGGGAATTTCGGAAGAAGCCATCCGCGACCAGCAGAACATCAGTTATATCCGCGACACGGCGGAAGCGCTAGACCGGGTCCGCAGCGGCGGGGCGAACGTGGCATTCCTCATGAACCCCGTCCGCATGCAGCAAGTCCGCGACATCGCTTTCGCCGGAGAAGTGCTACCCCAAAAATCCACCGACTTCTATCCCAAACTCCTAAGCGGCCTGACGATCTATGCCCTTGAGTAGCGCTGGCATGCGCTGAGAACTGGGAACCGGCAACTGAGAACCGGGGATCAACCCAACCGTGAGGGCGACATTGACGCCGGATTGACCCAGCAATCTGCGCTGGCCCTTCACCGCTGAGGTAAGATTGCCTGCTTGACCAGCACTCCGCAAAGTAAAGCTGGAACTTCCGTGTCGCCTCGAGCGTTTCGTCTGGGCCCGCGGCTGTTCTTCTTCGCAATGCTGATTCTCCTCTCCGCCTTCCTGCTGTTGGCCAACCCCGACGAGAAGCGCATCACCATTTACTCCAGCGTCGCCAACTACTCGCTTCCGGTCATCGAGCACAACGGACAGGACTACGCCGGTCTCTTTGAAATGCTCGAACCGCTCGGAACGGTCGTCTCGAGAACCGAGGGCGCCCGCTGGAAGCTCCGTTACAACGGTGTAGACAGCGAGTTCACCGTCGGCAAGACCCGCGCCCGCGTTCGTGGCCAGGATTTGAATCTCCCCGCCAATTTCCTGATGGAGAACGGGCGCGGCCTGGTGCCTCTGGCGGCGCTCAGCACCCTGCTGCCACGCATCCTGGGCGGCCCGGTAACGTTCCACGAGACCTCGCGCCGCCTGTTCGTGGGCAATGTCGCCGTCCACTTCACCGCGCAGATCGCCAAAACAACTCCGCCCGCCCTGGTGATGGACTTCACTTCCCCGGTCAATCCCATGATCGCCACCGAGCCTGGGAAATTGCGCATGGTGTTCACCCACGAACCGCTGGTTCCGCCCGGCTCGCTGACGTTGACCTTCGACAACAAGACCATTCCGTCCGCCAGTTACCAGGAAAACAACGGTGCGGCCGAGATCACCGTGACCGGAACCGCACCGCTGTTTGCCAGCTTCAGTAACGATGGCCGGACGATCACCGTGGCTCCGGCTCCTCAGCTTTCCGCCCAGATGACGCCTGCTCCAGTGACGTCGCCCGCGCCCATCACGCCCGCAACTCCCGTAAGTCCCGCAACTCCGCCGGCCCGTCGTTATTTCGCCGTGGTGGATGCCAGCCACGGCGGCGACGAGCGCGGGGCAGCTCTCACCAGTCAATTGGCGGAGAAAGATGTCACCCTGGCTTTCGCGCGCCGCCTGCGTCAGGAACTGGAGACTCGCGGGCTGACCACCATGCTCATTCGTGATGGTGATGCCACCCTTACTCTCGACCAACGCGCCAATCTGGCGAACGTTGCCCACGCCGCCATCTACATTTGTGTGCACGCCGCCGTGGAGGGCAAAGGAGTCCGCCTGTACACCGCCCTGGTCCCCTTGATTGGCGAGGGCCGGGGACCGTTCCTGGACTGGAACACGGCCCAATCCGCCTTTCATGGCCTCAGTCAAACCGCGGAAGCCAGCCTGTCCGCTGAGTTCCAGCGGCGGCAGGTCCCGGTCCGCGCCTTGACGGCCCCCTTGCGTCCGTTGAACAACCTGATCAGCGCCGCCGTGGCAATCGAGGTCGCGCCCCCTGCGGACGACGTTTCCGCCCTGAATTCCACCACCTACCAGGAACTCATCGCCAGTTCGGTGGCGGCCGGCGTCGTTGCGATCCGCGACAAACTGGAGGCTGGACGATGATTCCCCGCCACCTGGTGATTGGCGTCGCCATCATGCTGACCGTGGCGTTGGGAATGAGCGTGTATGTCTGGCACATGCGCGGCCGCGTCAGACAGGCCGAATCCAGCGCCAGTACGGCCCCGGTGGCGCCTCCAGTCTCGGGACCCACCGAGCAGGTCACCTTGTACGTCGCCTACGACGATCCGGGCGTGATTCGTGCCCAATCCGCCCGCATTCCGCTGCCCGCCGGACGCCAGCAGCGGGCTCAGGAACTGCTCCGCGCCTTGCTCGACCTCTATCTGGGCCCGTCCTCGCCCCATCCGCTGGCTACCGGGGCCGAGATCCGCGACGTCTACCTGGTCGAACCGGGTCTGGCTGTGATTGACACCAATGCCAGCTTCGCTGACGGTCACCGCTCCGGAGTCCTCGTGGAGGAGCTCACCGTCGCATCCCTGGTTCAGACCCTTGCCGCCAATGTCCCCGGCATCACGCGCGTCAAGATCCTGGTGGACGGCAAGTCCCGCGACACCCTCGCCGGACACGCCGACCTTTCCAATTTCTACGACGTCTCTCAAGTCAACCAGATGGCCGCCCAACTTCTGAACCAGTAAGCCAGCCCCATTGCCAATTGCCGATTGCCAATTGCCAGTTGCCAATTGAAAACCTCGCATCCTGATTGGTGATGGCCAAATTGGCAATTGGAAATTGAAAATTGACAATCCCCGTCGTCCTCTGCGGTTTTCCTTCACCTTTTTCATTTAGAATCTCGCCATGATCTACCGCTCCGACAACCGCGCCCCCGACCAGATGCGGCCGGTCAACATCCTCCCGGACTACATCACGACCGCTGAGGGCTCGGTGCTCATCGAGGTGGGCAACACCCGCGTCATTTGCACGGCGTCGGTCGAGGAGACCGTCCCCCCGTTTCTGCGTAACACCGGCAAGGGCTGGGTTTCGAGCGAGTATGCCATGCTGCCCCGAGCCACTTTGACCCGCACCCCGCGCGAGGTCAACAAAGGCCGCCCCAGTGGACGCACCCATGAAATCCAGCGCCTTATCGGCCGTTCCCTGCGCGCGGTCACCGACCTCGAGCGCCTGGGTGAGCGCACCATCTGGATCGATTGCGACGTCATCCAGGCCGACGGCGGCACCCGCACCGCTTCCATCACCGGCGCCTTTGTGGCCCTCGGCCTGGCCATGGAGAAACTGGTTGAGGCGGGCACCCTGACCTCGGTTCCCTTCCGCGACTTTGTAGCCGCGGTGAGCGTGGGCATCGTGGATGGGGAGATCATGCTTGATCTCAGCTACGAGGAGGACTCCCGCGCCGACGTGGACATGAACTTCGTCATGACTGCCGGACGCAAGTTCGTGGAGGTCCAGGCCACGGCCGAACACCAGGTCTTCGACGAGCCGCAACTCGCCAAAATGATCGCGCTGGCCGGCCAGGGTATCCAATCGCTGATTGCCAAGCAGCAGGCTATATTGGGGATGCTGACATTGCGGCAATAGCAATACACTTGTTCTTGCGGAAGGTACTGCGGTGGAGAGTAGAGGTTGGATTCTCTTGTTCCTTGCTGTGGCGTCCTGCCCGCTTTGGGCGGAGGGAAGGCCACAAGGCTGTCAACCTGCCCTGAAGAGTTGGCGCACCTACATTGATCGGCCGCATGGATTTTGTTTCCAACATCCGGCTACGTACAAACGAGTTCATACGGAATTCGACAAGAAGCAGGTTGTAACCCTGCAGCGAGAGCAGCCGGATGGCAAAATTTACGTGGTATTCGAGGACAAGCCTTTTGACCTTCAGGGCTTTGTGGCGGCAGCACCGACGGGCTATGATTCTCCGCCGGAGCCTTTCCAAGCAGGGCCAAACACCTTCTACTATTACGGGCCCGGAGGAGGCGGTGTGGCTTACGCCGACCAGTTCTTCTACGAACTGAAAGGCAAGACCCTCTACATCACCTTCGACGGACCCTACGAAGGCGACAACACCCCGACGCCGCAGACCAAGCAATTGGAGCGCAAGATTTTAGGATCTTTTCATACCTTCTAGCCTTGGCGACTGCTGCCCCTCTCTATTCGTTTTTGTTCCCGGAACGTATACAATGATCTGCCGTTCCGCTCTCGACTAAAGTCAGGGCAGGTACCTTCTTTATTCTCAATTCTGTAATCCGCTCTTATTGGAGGAATCCATGAAACTCACCCCTGGAAAACTCGCTGGCCTGAAAGCCGTTTCCAACGATCGCGGTGTGATCGCCGCTGCCGCCATGGATCAGCGCGGCTCGCTGCAGAAGTCCCTGGCCAAGGAGAGGGGCTCCGAAATCACCGACGCCATGATGGAAGAATTCAAGTCGCTGGTGGCGGAAGTTCTGACCCCGCATGCCAGCGCCATTTTGCTCGACCCTGAATGGGGTCTCCCCGCTTCCCGGAAGCGCGCCAAGAACGCCGGCTTGCTCCTGGCCTATGAGAAGACCGGATACGACAAGACCGGTCCCGGCCGCTTGCCCGACCTGCTCGACAACTGGTCGGTGCGCCGTCTGAAGGAAGCAGGGGCGGACTGTTGCAAGATCCTGCTCTACTACACGCCTTTCGATCCGAAGAACGTAAACGACATCAAGCATGCCTGGGTGGAGCGCATCGGTGATGAATGCCGCGCCGTCGACATCCCTTTCTTCCTCGAGTTCGTAGGCTACGAAGAAGGCGCCGACGAGAAGGGCTTCGAATACGCGAAGAAGAAGCCGGATATTGTCATCGGCAGCATGAAGGAATTCTCCAAGGACCGCTACGGCGTTGATGTGTTGAAGGTCGAAATCCCGGTGAACATGAAGTTCGTCGAAGGCGTCAAGGTCTTCGCCGGCCAGAAGGCTTACAGCAAGAAGGAAGCCATTGACCTGTTCCACAAGGCCGCCGGCGTAGTCAGCAAGCCGTTCATCTACCTCTCTGCCGGAGTCAGTAATGCAGAGTTCACCGAGACCCTGGAGCTCGCCGCCGAAACTGGCGTGAAGTTCAACGGCGTGCTCTGCGGCCGCGCCACCTGGAAAGATGGCATCCCGGTCTACGCAAAACAGGGCGCTGCCGCCTTCCGCAAGTGGCTTGAGACCGAGGGCGTGAACAACATCAAGAACGTCAACTCTCGCCTGAAGGCCGCCACCTCGTGGCACTCGATCTACGAGGTTGAGCCCGCTCTGGCCGGAGCGTAGAGTTAGCGTATTGGATTAGAGCGTGCCAGGCCATCTGGCTTGGCACGCTTTTTCTTTTGGATACGACTCGTTCCTACTCACTCGCCGCGTAGTAGCCCGCCTTGGCATGCACATGGAGGAACGCCAGCCTGGTGGGGAGTTTCAACTTGATCTTGATCTTGTGCCACTTTCCATCGTGCTGCGAATTCTCCGGGTGGTAAGCCAACACGTACTGGTTACGAAGCGCGACCCCAACTCTGCTGACGACCGCAGGCAAGTCGTTGGGGTTGTCGAGGGTAAACGCCTGGCCGCCGGTGAGTTCGGCGATGTCGCTCAATAGCTCCGGCCCCAGCCGTTCCTCCTCGGTGGGAAAGTACCGATCATAGATTCCCACCGCGTAAATCACGACATCGGCTTCTTTGATCGAGGACTTCACTTCTGCTTCCGTGTAGCGGCTGTGGTTGTCCCCGCCATCCGAGATGATCAGCAACGCCTTCCTCGAATATCTTGCATCCCGCATCCAGGTGATGCCCATGTAGATGGCATCGAGCAAGGAGGTTTGACCGTCGACCTGTGCCCCCATC
This sequence comes from Terriglobia bacterium, assembly GCA_020073645.1. Taxonomy (GTDB): domain Bacteria; phylum Acidobacteriota; class Terriglobia; order Terriglobales; family Acidobacteriaceae; genus JAIQET01. The sequence continues at coordinate 33,073 of JAIQET010000011.1, forward strand.
AGTTTGCTTTCGAGTTCCTCGGTACGTGGCGTGAAATCCTCCACCAGGCGAGGCTCATCGGAGAACGTAATCATGAAGAATTCGTCCTGCGGATTAGCGTCGTTGCAGAACTTTGTCACCGCCTCTCTCGCCCGGTCCATCTTGTTCGCCATGCTCCCGCTGGTGTCCAGGAGGATACCCACCGAGACGGGGGCATCTTCGCTGGAGAAGTGCTCGATGGCCTGCGGCTTCTTGCCCTCCAGAACCTGGAAGTTGTCCTTCTGCAGGCCGAGCACCAGCCGGTTCAGCGCGTCTGTGATCGTCACTGGAACCAGCACCAGATCCACGTTCTTCCGGATTGGCTTGGTGTAGGTGTTGAGGGCGGAGTCGACTCCAGGGTTCACCTTAGCCACGACTGCGGAGCCTTCGCGCCGCGTGAGGTGGACTTCGTCAATGTCGCTCTGAGCCCACGCCCCGCCTGCGAAGGTTAAGACACAGAGGAGAGCCAGGCCGCGGAAGGAAAACGCTCTGCAACAAGCCGGCATGATGCACCGCCCCAACCCCGATCGGCAGTGAGCCGGCCTTCTGCAAAAGTCTGCTGCATTGCCTGCTTGGTTTTAGGACGGGTTCGCACGCGGAGCAAGCTAACTTTGGGGAGGGACGAAACCAAAGTAATGTCAGATCGCTAGGCTATACTGCTCGCTGTTGAATTTCTTGTCAGGGGTCTGAACGGTCTGCACTGCGTGTTGGAATGACAACCACAGCTCTCATCACCGGAGCGTCCGGCGGCATCGGATACGAACTGGCCAAACTGTTCGCCCACGACCACCACAACCTGGTGCTGGTCGCCCGCAGCGCCTCCAAACTTACGCAATTCGCTGGCGAACTCCAAAACCAGTTTGGCGTCTCCGTCAAAACCGTGCCGCTTGACCTCTCCACCGTGCCCGCGCCCAAGTTTCTGTTCGACCAACTGCAGCGCGAGGGCGTTGCCGTGGATATCCTGGTAAACAACGCCGCTTACGGCAAGCATGGCGAGTTCGCCGAGATGCCAATGGAAGAAACCCTCGGCCAGATTCAGCTCAACATCACCGCGCTCACCTACCTCACCCGGCTCTTTCTTCCGCCCATGGTCGAGCGCCGCAATGGCAAGATTCTGAACGTAGCCTCGACCGCCGGATTCCAGGCGGGCCCGTTGATGGCCGTTTACTACGCCACCAAGGCCTACGTGATCTCGTTCTCGGAAGCCCTGGCCAACGAAGTCAAAGGCACCGGCGTGACCGTGACCTGCCTGTGTCCCGGAGCCACCGACACCGGCTTTCAGAAGCGCGCGGAAACCGAGAATTCTGTCCTCTTCAAAAAGCTCCGGCCGATGGATGCCAAGACTGTCGCCCTCGACGGGTATCGCGCCCTGATGTCGGGCAAGACCCTAGCCATCTCCGGCCTTCGCAACTGGCTGCTTGCCGAGTCCCTTCGCTTCGCCCCGCGCAAGCTGGTCATCGCCATCTCGCGAAAAATGCTCGATCAGGTGCCGTAGCGCCGGCGTCCCGCCAGCTACGTCGCAGCCGAGTGCGGACGGCCAGAGAAGGCCCCTACATGGTATTTGGCCGATGGCCGAAGTCTAAGGTCTGAGGTACGCTCACTCCCACTCGATCGTGCCCGGCGGTTTTGAGGTGACGTCGTACACCACGCGGTTCACGCCCTTCACTTCGTTCACGATCCGGTTGGAGATGGTTTTCAGGACTTCCGTGGGGAGCGGAACCCAGTCGGCGGTCATGCCATCTTCGGAGTGCACCGCACGGATGGCACAGGTGTAGGCGTACGTCCGCATGTCTCCCATGACACCTACCGACATCACGGGCAGCAGCACCGCGAAGGCTTGCCAGATTTTCGTGTACAGGCCGGCTCGCTTGATCTCAGTAACAACTACGTCGTCACACTCGCGGAGGATGGCAAGGCGCTCGGGCGTGACTTCCCCGAGCACGCGCACCGCCAGCCCGGGACCCGGGAAGGGCTGGCGCTGCAGGATATCTTCGGGCATGCCGAGATCGCGACCGATCTTGCGGACTTCATCTTTGAATAGGTCCTTGAGCGGTTCGATCAGCTTGAGCTTCATCTTTGCCGGCAGGCCGCCGACGTTGTGATGGGTCTTGATGGTCTGCGACGGGCCGCGGACGGAGCGCGACTCGATCACGTCGGGATAGAGCGTACCCTGCACCAGCCATCTGACCTTGCCCTCTTCCCTCTCGATGCGGCGGGCCTCTTTTTCAAAGACACGAATAAATTCGTTGCCGATGATCTTGCGTTTTTTCTCGGGATCGGTCACGCCCTTGAGTTTGGCGAGGAAGCGCTGGCTGGCGTCGACTGCGACGACGTGCAGTCCGAGCTTGTCGCGCAGGTTCTGCTGCACTTTTTCGAACTCGCTCTTGCGCAGCAAGCCGTTGTTGACGAAGACGCAGGTGAGGCGCGAAGGGCCCTTGCTGTCGCGGAGGGCGCGATCGACCAACGTGGCTGCCACCGAGGAATCCACGCCTCCGGAGAGCGCGCAGAGCGCGCGGCCGTTGCCCACGGTCTGGCGAACGCTGGCGATGGTCGCGTCGATGAAGTGCTGCGCTGTCCAACTGGGTTTGGCGCCGCAGACGTTGACCGCGAAGTTGCGCAGGATCGCTGTACCCGACTGGGTATGGTGCACCTCGGGATGGAACTGCACCGCCCACATCTTCTTCTCGGGATTCTGAATGGCAGCGACCGCACTCGGTGAGCTGGCCATCAGCCGGAAACCCGAAGGCAACTCCACTGCCTCATCCCCGTGCGACATCCACACTGATAGCTTCTTCGGTATAGCGTCAAACAAACGCGAGTCCTCGATGATTTCCACGTTGGCGTGCCCGTACTCACGCTTGTCGGCCGCACGAACCTTGCCCCCCAGCGCATGCACCATCAACTGCAGCCCGTAGCAAATGCCCAGCACGGGCAAACCCATGGCAAACACGCGCCGGTCGCAAGTGGGAGCATCCTTGTCATAGACCGAGCACGGCCCGCCCGACAGAATGATCCCCACCGGCGAGTAGCTGCGGATCTCATCCAGGCTGGCGGTGCACGGCAGAACTACCGAGAAGACATTTTGTTCGCGGATGCGGCGCGCGATGAGCTGCGAATATTGCGCGCCAAAGTCGAGGACGACGATGGATTGGGTTTCCACGAATGAGTGTCTCAGAACGGGAGGATAGTGTAAAGAGGCAGCACTCAGCATTCAGTCCTGCGAGGTCTTGGGTGGAAGAACGTCGCTCTGGATATCGCTGAGGATTGGTTCGTCTCTGTCGATGCTATCCGCGGGCTGAATGCTGAGTGCTGATTGCTGAGTGCTCGGTCCAACGTCGCTCAAGATGAGTTCGTCTCTGTCAATGCCGGTTGCCGTCGGAATGCTTAGCGCGGTTGGCAGAATGCTGGCTGATGGAAGTACGATCGGCACGGGCGGGGCTTCGGGAAGTTCCATGATCGCCACATAGGCCGCCAGTCGTCCCACGTAGAGGAAATCCACCACCGCGAAATACGCCAGCGTGATCAACAGCACACCGGCCAATACCACGCCCGGTGGCAGCACTCCGGCCAGAGCCAGGGGAAACATGACCACCGAACTGGCGAAGAAGAACGCCGCCAGGTGGGTCAGGCCAAACCAGGTTCCCGCCGCAAACACCGGTCCGGCGCGGGCCTGGCACAGGTCCACCGCGCCCGCAACCGCACCGAAAGTGTCCTGGCCACGGCCCACCACGAACACGGCAGCCAATGAAAGAAACCAGTTCACCGCCGACCAGGCCAGCCAGACCAGCATGGCCAACACCAGGAAGAGGAGCAGAGCGCTTCCCGGCGAAGGATCTTTATCGGGAGAAGCGGCTGCAGCCATCACTAACGCGCCCACGCAACCCACCGCGGCAGCCAGTGTCACCCCGACGCGGAAAAAGTTCAAACCGAATAGCGAACGTAAGCGCACCGGGGCCACGTGAGGTGTTTCCTCACCTTTCGGGCCCTTGCCGAGGACGGCGGCGTACTCTCGAAAATATCGCAGAAGCACCCGAAGCGTGGCCGCGCGCCCAAACGACGCCAGGATGATCCACGCAACCGCCATGGCTGCCACCAGGACGATGCCAGCCTCGACCACGCGCGGCGCACTGCCCCGGAAGATGTGTGCAATCGCCTGAGAAATCAAGGCCGGTTGCCGGCTACGCAGAAGCAGCAAGTCACCCCGGCTGACGGGCAACGTGTCGAGGTATTCCAGGAAGAAAAAACCCAGCAGCGAGACCAGAGCTAGGGCAAAGCTCCAGCGCCAGGCAATTTCTGCCAGCCCCAGCGACGGCTGGCGGAACATCGCCCGAAATCCCTCCAAAGTCGGTGAACGCGGCTGCATCTGAGGCAAGGATAACTCAACTCGCCGCTCGTGACTCGGCGGCCAGAAAAGAGTCCCGCTTCACGGCCGTAGCCCGGCTGAGGCTACCGAGCCACTCTCGCGGGAAAAACCTTGGTCCCGCTCCTGCCAAACTCGAATCGCAGGACCCACTCCCTCGAAGCAGCCTGACCGGAAGCATCCGCCGGAGTAAATTTCCAGCGCTTCGCGGCCTGCAGGGCGACCCGTGCAAAATACTTGCTCGGTCCGGGCGAATCAAAATCCGCCGCGGTCACGTTGCCTGCCGCATCGACCTGCACTCTGACCTTCACCTTCACCTTGCCGGTGATGGTGGCCCGCGCGCTTGCTGACACATCGGGCATGACTTCCTGAACCACTTCGCCCTGCGGATGCCTGGTGTTGGTCTTTCTCTGCACCTCGGATTCGGGAAAGCCAGGCGGCTGAGGAGAGCCACTGGAAGCTTGCGGTTGATCACCAGCTTTCTGCGTGGCCGGTTCGGTGGCTCGCGTCTCTGGCTTCCGCTCCGGTGCCGGCTGAGGCTTCGCTTGTTCCATCGCAGATGGAGACCTCACCTCGGACTCGGACCGACGGTGGAGCAAGCGCGAGCCGCCAAGGATTGCAGCCAGCACCAAGGCGGCCACGACCGTTGGAACGATCCAGCGCGGTCTCGCCGGCTTCCCAAGAGACGTGACAGCCGCCGGCGCTTGTGGCTGGGGTGAGATCTGATGAAGCCGCGCCGCGATCTCCGCAACCGTCCAACGGAGCTGTGGATCTCGTCGCAGACAATTGCGAGTTATTTCAAAGAGCGGGGCGGGCAAGGTCTGCGGCAGTGCTGGTTCTGCCTGATCTGTCCTCTTCCAAAGTGGCAGATGCTTGGTCAAAGCCTCGACCAGAATCATGCCCAGCGACCAAACGTCCCCCACCGGTGAGGTCGCTCCAGTGGCTCTTTCAGGCGGGTCGTATGGGCCGGATTTGTGCGCGTCGGCCGTGGACTCCCCTGCCCGCCAGAGACGGTCGGTTGAGAGTTTCAGTTGATCATTCACGGCCATAATGTTCGCGGGTTTCAGGTGGCCGTGGACCAAACCCTGGCCGTGAAGGTAGGCGAGTGCATCGAGGGCAGGATCCAGCAGGTCACGGGCCTCGGCTGGGCTCAGTTGCCGCTGCGGAAGGACCTGCGCCAGGTTCTCTTCGGCGTATTCCGTGACAACAAAAAGGAGTTCTACGTTGCCCAGTTGACATCGTCCGCTGTGAAAGAGCCGGATCAAGTGAGGATGGGAGAGTTGTGCCGCCAAGGCCCACCGGGAAAGTTGCAGTGTCGCGCTCGCGGGATCGGCAGCAATGAGCTTGATCGCGGCCTTTTGAGGTTGCGGCTTACCGCGTTCGGTGAGGAACACAGCGCTGTCTTCGGAGCCGCCCAGATACTGGCGCAGGCGGAACTCTCCGTTGACGATGTGGCCTTCCCAATGTTTCCAGGCCTCGTTCATCTGGCTTGCCTGCCTCTCCCTGCATAAGTTAGCACGATTGTAGTCGCGCCCCGGCCTGCCGACCACCGAAGCTTTGGCGCCGGTGAAGTAACGTCCAGCTTCGTCCAGGTTGTTGGCTTGCTGGGGAAGGGCACCCTATTGTTCAAGCGGCAGGGTCGATGTCGCATGCCGGGCTTTCTCTTTCCGGCTGCGAAAAACGGTCAGGATAGCGACGCTGGTAATGCTTTTTCTCGCGGTAGGAGCGAGCCAGTTCCAGGTAGATGCCGACGTCGCGATCCAGGTCGGACTCCGCGCCGTCGAAATAGAAGTTTCGGATGGGAATTTCGTCGTAATCGTGGCTCAGCTTGGGGTAGATGGCTTCGCTGACGATCCCGTTCATGCAGGTAAAGGGGCTGATGTCTACCACACCGTCGGCGCCGTGCTTGGCCAGGTAGGCTGACTTTCCCGCGCTCACCACCATCTCTCCCTCGGCTCCCGGGAATGGTAGATAGGGCCGGGCCAGTTCAATGACTTCTCCAATGGAGGGCTCTTCGTAGCCAATGAAGTCTTCACGGAAGGGGGCCAGGAGGCTCTCGTGGTCACTCCTCTGAATATGACTGCGCAGTTTTGACTTGATCATCTTCCATGAGTAAGTGTGGCCGCTCAGGCGCAAGTCCCGAACTTCTTCCGCGTTGGTGTATTCGATCCACTCTCCGATGTCGGTCATCCAGCACTCGGCGCCCTGCTTCTCCAACCGACGGACCAGGTCCTCGTTGCTGAAATTGTTCAGGCGGCAGAAGATCTCACCCACGACGCCGATAAGCGGTTTCTCCCGGTCGTAGCAGGCGGGGACATTGTGGAATCGCAGCCGTGCTCGCAACAGGGACGAGGTCAGCGCCCGGAGCTGGCAGTTGTAGTCGGAGCAGCTTGTCTCCAGCGTTTGGCAGAAGTCCCGGAGGGAAGCTTCAAAAGCCTTGTCCGCAGCACCGCAAACTGTTTCATGGGGCCGGGTCTGAAGCAGGAGCTTGCGAAGGATGTCCGCGGCAGCCAGTGCACGCCAGGTTCCTCTCACAAACGGAGTGCCGAAATCGCCGATGTCGCTGTAGCCGCGTTGGCCACTTGGGGAAAAGACCAACACGTCGGCAAAACCCATGTCACGCAAGATACGGCGCAGGTAAGGGGCGTACTGACCGAACCGGCAAGGACCGTCCTCGGTCGCCATCATGAACGCGGTACGGCGCGGGTCGAATCCGGGCTGCTCCACGATTTTCAGGAAATCGCCAACCGTCACCTTGGCGGGATAGCACTCGTCCCCGCTCGTGTACTTGGCGCCCAATTCGCGAGTGCGCTCGTCGGAAGGCGGAGTGGGGCGAGCATCAATCCCCAGCCAGCGAAAAACCGAAGCAAAGGCCTCCACGCTGCCTTGCGCCATGGCCGGGATGTAGACCACCTTGCCCGCCAGTGGGTGATCGGCGCCGACTTTGCGGGTTACGCACTTATGGGGAGAGATGCGCATCGCAGAAATCCTTTGCTGTCGAGGTAAGCCTCGCAACGGGTGAGATAGCCGGCGTCATTGGAGTGCCCGTCGAACTGGAGCATCAGCCCGGGTTTCCCCGAAGCTTCCGACAGGAATGCCTTGATATAAGAATCCGGGCCGCACTTGAAATTCGAAATGTGGATCCAATGCAGATTCGGATGACGGCGGGTGAAGCTGGCGGCTGCCAGCATCTGCCGCCCCGAGTTCCAGTACATATTGGAGTTCACCCCGGAGATGTCTTCCTGGTCGAGCGGCAGGAAGTTCAAGGGCAACACATTTACGCCGTAGAGGGCCCGTAGCTTCCGCGGGATGTCGCAGTTAACGTTGCGATCGTAGATGTTGTAGGGACGGCCTACCAATACAACCGCCGGATCGCCGGTCGCGCGCAGCCGGTTGAGAGTGCGTTCGCCTGCTTGCAGCAGTGCTTCGCGGAAGTTTGCCTGCGCGCGATACGCGGCGTGGACCGCCCGGTTGCTGGCGTGGCGACTGCGGCCGAGAGTGCCGGCGAATTGTCCGAGTTCCTCTTGCACCTTCTTCCGGCCATAGCGGAAGTGAACGGTGGGAGCCAGAAACTTCGAAAGGGCGCTCTGCAGTTGGGGTACTGCTCGCACCACATAGGGCAGACTCTGGTTCCAGGGACACATCTTGGACTGGACCCGTTCATCGGGCGTTTCCGAGTCCACAATGTTTGGCAACAGGACGTGGTCCACGCCCATTTCCAGTAGCACCTGCACGTGGCCATGCGCCACCTGTACGGGAAAACAAGGCTGAGCGACCGCCAACTCGTCTCCCATCCCGGCAATGCGACCGTCGGTGGGCGGGGAAACCACAACCTCGAACCCGAGTTCCTGAAAGTAGGTGCACCAGAAGGGGAAGCGATCATAAAAGAACATTGTCCGTGGGATTCCCACGGTGGCAATTCCAACATTGCTGGGCTTTAACGATGTGGTCAGAAGTTGGTCGTGAAGTTCGATCAGGTCCTCGATGACGGGCTGGCGCTCGGTTCGTGACCGCTTGCGAAACCTGTCAGAACACTTGTCACCCCAGTAGCTCTTTTGACCAGCGATGACAAACTCTTTCATGTCGCAATAGTTGGAACAGGCACGGCAGACGAAATCGCGGCTGGTGAAACTGGTACCAGACAGGTCGAAGCCGCGAAACTGGCTGGGCTTCTGGGTGCTTTGCATGCGCTCGCGGGCGATCAGCGCCATGCCGATGGCGCCAATCACGCCGTTATGCGGCGGCACGATCACCTGCTTGCCGAGAATCTGCGAGAAGGCAGCAGCCACGGCATGGTTGTAAGCAGTGCCGCCCTGGAAATAAATGACATTGCCGATCTTGCGCCCGCGCACCACACGGTTCAGGTAGTTGATCGCCACCGAGTAAGCCAGGCCGGCACACAAGTCGCCTACCTCAGCGCCCTTGAGCAGCAAGCTGGTGACATCGCGCTCCATGAACACGGTGCAACGCTCACCCAGGCGGGCGGGATGCGGGGAAGCCAGCGCCAGCTTGGCGAACTCTTCCTTGATGGAGATGCCCAACTTCTCGGCCTGCTCCTCCAGGAATGATCCGGTGCCGGCGGCACAGGCTTCGTTCATGGTGAAGTCCACGACCACGCCGTGGTCGACGCGAATGAACTTCGAATCCTGGCCGCCGATCTCGAAAATCGTGTCCACTGCCTCCATACCCAGCTGCCGGCACACCTCCATGGCGCCGGTCTTGTGGGCGGTGATCTCATCATTTACGGTGTCGGCCCCGACCAGTTCTCCGATCAGTTCCCTTCCCGACCCGGTTGTGCCCACGCCGCGAATGTCGAGCACGTCGCCGAGTTCGGAACAGATTTCCTGCAAGCCGGAATTCACGACTTCGATGGGCCGCCCGGAAGTAGGCACATAGATTTCCTTGAGGAGGCTGCCGGCTGCGTCGAGCACCACTAGATTGGTGCTTACGGACCCGATGTCAATGCCGAGGTAAGCCTCAACCCTGCTGCCCGCTGCGGGACGCTGCGGGCGAAGAGCACGGTCGCATAGCAGAACAACGCTTTGCATAGTGAGCGGGTCGTTGCAGACAAATGTCTGTTTGGCACAAACGTGCTGCTGCAGTGCCTCGATGCTGTGAAAGGGGCGCTTCTGAAACTGTTCGGCTTCTAACATGGCTGCGCCCAGTGCACCTAGCCAGCAGTGCAGGGTGGGCACGATGAACTCGGACTCCTGCAGTTTGAATGCTTCCCGTAGGGCGTTGCGAACCCCCTCGTTCAATGCCACCGCGCCAATAAACAGAACCGGCGGGATGACCGGTCGTCCTCTCACGATGCTGGACTTGAAGTTGCGTGCCACGGCATCGCACAACCCTCTTAAGATCTGATCGGTGGAGTAGCCCTTTTGCTGGGCGTGGATCATGTCGGTCTTGGCGAAAACCGAGCACCGGCCCGCCACCCTGGCCGCGCAACTGGCGGAGCAGGCTGCGGTGCCGACCTCTTCCACCGAGTACAACAGCCGCGAGGCTTGCTGGTCGATGAACGAGCCGGTACCGGCCGCGCAGTCGCCGCTCGACTGGTAATCGATGATTCCTAGAAACCGGGAATCGTTCGAGGGTTCCAGGCGCAGATACTTGGAGGACTCGCCCCCCATCTCGAAAATGGTGCGCACCTCGGGATAGAGCGCGCGCACACCCTTGGCCACCGCCCGAAACTCGTTCTCCGAGCAGGTATCCAGAATCCGGGCGATGAGTTGGCTGCCCGAGCCGGTGACTCGCAGACCTTCAATTCTGTCTTGCCGAATGTGCTCGAAGAAGAGCCTGAGCAATTCGAAGGTTGCCTGTACGGGGCTGCCCTGGATTCTTCGATACGCGGACAGAACTACCGGCTGGCTGGCGCGCGGGCTGTCCGAGGGAAGGTGGCCGAGAAAAAAACTGCCGTTGCGTTCAGGCAGCGAAGCTAACAGGCCAGTGTCGGCATCGCCGCCGATAGCAGCCAGCTTGAGGCTGACGGCCCCCACGTCGAGCCCCAGGTTAATGCCCATTGCTGTACTCCCACAAGACGGTGCTTCGGCGCACGCTCACAGAGGGAAAACTCTGCTTGTGGACTGGCAGCGACTATCCCTCAGGAGCATCGGAACCCGCTTGCATTCGGCAGCGCAAACCAGCCACAGCATAGGCGTCCGATGAACGGACGTTCTGTGCGCTAGATCACACCCCTCTGTAATGGCATGTCCGGCGGAGGTTCCGTGTCACCTTTCATGCCACCCCCCATCGCGCTCCCTCTTTCCGTCTACTGTGGTGAGAGGCGGTGCAGACGACGCGTCCTGGGCCGCGAAGCGGTAGGGGCATTTAGAGTGGCGGGTGCATTGTTCTGCTGTAGTCTTCCAAGTACAGGCTCGCCCGCACGATCGGGGGTGAGTGCTGTGCAGCGGTTCGGAACGAGAAGGCGGCTCCTCGTGATTGTGCGCTTCATCCTCACTTCCCTCCTGGTGGCGGTGATTTTCCTCACGGCGAATTCACCGGCACAGGAACTGGAGATGCAGGGCAACGATTTCGGCCCGCGCGCCGTGGCGATTGATCACCTGCGAAACCTCGAGTACACCGAGGCCAAGCAGCAACTGCGGCAGTGGGTCGAAGGGCACCCGACCGACTTGCTCGCGTGGAACTATCTTGCGACCGCTACTCTCTACCAGGAGATGTTCCAGCGTGGCGTGCTGGAGTCGCGGGTCTACGGTCAAGGTGGAGAGGCCTTCAAACCCAGCAAAGTCGCCGTCACGCCGGAGTTCCAGAAGGAGCTCCTGGCGGTATTGGACAAGGCACAAGGATTAGCCGAGGAAAAGCTGAAGGCTGACCGCTCGGACAAGGACGCCCTTTACTGGGCTGGAGTGTCGCACGGTACACGCGCCACCTACCATTTCGTGCTCCGCAAGGAATACATGCCGGCACTGCATGAAGCCACGGAAGCCTACAGGTGTCACAGCCAACTGCTGAATCTGGATCCCAAGTATGTCGATGCCTACCTGATCGTGGGTATGAACAACTACATCGTGGGTAGTCTGCCCTGGTACATCAAGGTGCTGGCGGCGCTTACCGGCCGGCATGGCGATCGTGCGGAGGGCTTGCAGCAGGTCAAACGAGTTACGGAAGGCGGCCACTACGCCCGGGAAGACGCCAAGCTCATGCTGGCGGTGCTCTACGAGCGTGAAAAGATGTACGCGCAAGCACTGACGCTTTACCGGGAGATGGGGCGGTCCTATCCGCGCAATTACCTTCTCCAGTACGAAGCCGCAGCACTGTGCGGCCTGTTAAACGACTGGCGCACGTCCGCATCCGGGTATGAGTCCATTGTGGCCAAGCATCGTGGCGGGGAATCTGGATACAAGGACATCCCTCTCGCCAAGGTGCTCTATCGTGCAGGCCAGGCCCACGAGCATCTCCAGGAATGGGATGACGCGCTGGCCCGCTACACCGAAGCCGGCTCACTGCCAGGGAGCGATCGTCACATCTATCTTTGTAATCTGGCAGCGGCGGACTTGCAAACACGACTGAATCATCCAGACCAGGCGCGGCTGCTTTACCAACGGGTGGCTGACGCCGTGCCCGATAGTGATGAAGGCGGGTTGGCGCGACGCGCCCTCAAGAAGCTGAACGCGAACTAACCTGCGGTGTGCCGGCCTGTGCTTGAACTTCAGCGATCGCATGCATCTCTTGGTCTTTCGGCTTGCAGGCAACGGGATATTCCTTCGTCCGGGGCCGTGCCCGGATCACGGCCAAGTTGCTATAGAATTACGCGAACATGGGTTCCGATGAGGGGGGCTTATGCGCGTGCTGGCGGGTCTGCTGTCTGCCTCAGTTCTGTTCGTATCCCTAGCTTGGTGCGATGAAGGACATCACCACGAGCTCACGGAAGCCGAGGTTGGCGCCGTGAATTTCTCGACCTCGTGCGCAAAAACTCTCGAGCGCAGTTTCAATCGTGCAGTCGCGCTGCTGCACTCTTTCCAGTACGAGCAGGCCCGGCAGGCCTTCACGGAAATCTCCAGTCAGGATTCCACTTGCGCCATGGCGCAGTGGGGCATTGCAATGTCGTACTTCCACGGCTTGTGGGGTAACAGCAACATGGCGGCAGGCCGCGCGGCTCTTCATAAGGCAGAAGAAATCGCCGCGGCCAACCCAGGGACCAGCGCCCGCGAGAAAGCCTATGTCGATGCCCTGGGTGAAATCTACCGCGAGGATGGCAAGGACAATGCTGCGCACGCCCAGGCCTTCGAGCAGAAGATGGGCAGCCTGCAAGCGGCCTATCCCGAGGACAGCGAAGCTGCCATTTTCTACGCGCTGGCGCTGCGCATTACCGCTCCACAGACAGATAAGACATTTGCCAACCAACGCAAGTGCGGCGAGATTCTTGAACCCATCTTCAAGCAGCAGCCCCACCATCCCGGTGTCGCCCACTACATCATTCATTGTTACGACAACCCGGTACTCGCGGAGCAGGGCGTAGGCGCGGCTCGCATGTATGCCACGATCGCCCCTGCCTCCGCCCACGCTAACCACATGCCCTCCCACATTTTCACCCGCGTGGGCTCGTGGGACGAGTCCATCAGTTCCAACCTCAAGTCGGCGGAGCTGGCCGCCAAGGCGGAAGCCACCTCGACCAACGGCGAAGCCCGCGACCAACGGCTCCACGCCATGGACTACCTGGAATATGCCTACCTGCAGAGCGGACGGGTCGGCCAGGCGAAGACGATACTGGACGAGATGAGCTCCCTGGCCCCCGTCGCCGGACTCACCCTGACAGGTGATTACGCGTTAGCTGCAGTTCCTGCGCGCTACGCCGTCGAGTTGGGCCGTTGGGAACAGGCCGGCAGCCTGCAGGTCAGAGCAGAGGGCGTGCCATGGGCGCAGGCCATCACCTGGGCGGCCATCGGCGTGGGCAGCGCGCGCTCCGGGAACCTCGACCGAGCTGCTCATGCCGAGCAAACGCTTGCCTTCCTGCGGGACGCGATCGCCAAGCAGAACAACAGTTACTGGTCGAACCAGGTCGAGGTACAACGTCGCGAAGTGGCTGCGTGGATCGCAGAGAAGAAGGGGCAGGGCCCTGATGCCATCGCCAAGATGCGGTCGGCGGTGGAACTGGAAGAGAGCATGGACAAGGACTCCGTTACTCCGGGTGCGGTCACTCCCGCCCGGGAGATGCTGGCCCAGTTACTGCTCCTGGAGAATCACGCACAGGAATCCCTAACCGCATACGAAGCCGTGCTCCAGGTCGCCCCCAATCGCTTCAACGCACTTTATGGTGCCGCCCGCGCGGCAGAGGCCTCCGGGAACGCAATTGCCGCTGACCGATATTTCCGGAAGTTGACTGAGATTGCAGTTGGGAAGGAGCGGCCGGAACTGGTCATAGCACGCAAGAAGATCGCGGCCAGTGCCCAGAATGCGGCCCCGCGCGGCAGCGATAGGCCAGCCATAAGTCCAAGTTCCCCTTTCGCTAGCCAGTATTCGCCTGTAAGATATGCCACTCCCGAGGCTGGGCCTCGGGATGGTCACACCCAATCCCCGGCGTAGCGGGGTGCGGGGCACAGGAGGCGAACCTTGGATGCACCAGCAGTCTCGGTTGATGCACGCGCCAAGCGCGCAACCGGCCCAATTGTTCTTCTGGGCGCTCCGGGAGCGGGCAAAGGCACGCAGGCCAAGCTGATCGCGGCCCACTTCGGCATTCCGCAAATTTCTACCGGCGACCTTCTCCGGGACCACGTCCGCAGGAACACGCCCCTCGGCCAACAGGCGCAGGCGATCATGGGTCGTGGGGAACTGGTACCCGACCAACTGGTTTGCGGCATGGTGGAGCAGCGCCTGGCGGAGAAGGACTGTGAGCAGGGCTTCATCCTCGACGGCTTTCCGCGGACGGTCGCGCAGGCGCAATGGCTGGATGGCCGCCTGCAAGCCGGGTTATTGCGCGGAAAGCCGGCGGAAAAGGTGCCCCTGTTAGTCATCGACATTGCCATTGATTACGCGCTTCTGGTGCAGCGCCTGACTGCGCGTCGTACCTGTCCTCAGTGTGGTGCGATCTATAACCTGCAATCCAACCCGCCCCATAAAGCGGGCGTGTGCGACTTGGACGGCGCGAACCTGATCACCCGCAAGGACGACCAGGAGGCGGTCATCGTAGAGCGGCTGAAAACCTACGAGCGTGAGACCTTGCCTTTGACAAACTACTACCAGCAGCGTGGCGCCCTGCGTCGTATCGATGGGGCGGGCACCGTAGAGCAAATCGCGCAGGCGGTCCGCGACCTGCTCGAGCGTCGCGGCAGTTAGCACAAACGTGTACTGTGTCCCGGTATCCGGGATTGTTCTGGAGCCTCGTGACCATAGTTCAGGAACCGAACTTTTGGCTGCACTTCGCGCAGTCGGCGAAGCAGGACCAGGTACTGCTGATCACGGCCGCCTTTGCTGTGCTGGCGGTGATCGTGACCCTGGCCCGGCCGAGGGAGCGCGGTGAGGTGCGCACCGCAGGTGGTTTGTTCGCTCTTTCGCTGGTCCTGCTGCTGGTTTCCAGCCTGTTTCAGTGGTTTACGATGTCTTCTACCGCCAGCGCCTTGCACGTGGCGGCCTTGCTGGTCGGCGGCATAGGCATCATCAATCTCCTCGCCGCTCTATTGTTCGGGGTCGGCTTGGACTCCTTTCGGCCGCACACCCCCCGCATCCTGCGTGATCTTTGCGTCGCCCTCGGCTACGTGGGGGTGGTGTTCTGGCTGCTCTCGCGCGCCGGGGTGACGCTTTCCAGTATTGTCACCACTTCGGCGGTGATCACCGCGGTGGTTGCGTTTGCCCTTCAGGACACCCTGGGAAACATCATGGGCGGCCTGGCACTGCAACTGGAGGGCACGATCCGCGTGGGGGACTGGATCCGCGTGGACCAGGCCGAGGGCAAGGTCAAGGAATTGCGCTGGCGCCACACCGCGATTGAGACGCGCAACTGGGACACCGTGGTGATTCCCAATAGCGTGCTGATGAAAGGCCCGGTGACCGTACTGGGAAGGCGATCGGACCAGGCAGTGCAGCACCGGCAGTGGGTGTTCTTCAACGTCGATTTCCGGGTGCTGCCTACGGAAGTGATCTCCACCGTCAACGACGCCCTGCAGTCGGTAGAAATCGAATGCGTCGCCACTGAGCCCAAAGCGCACTGTATCACCTGGGACTTCAAGGAGAGCTACATCCAGTATGCGGTGCGCTACTGGTTGGCAGACTTGGCGCAGGACGACCCCACAAACGCGCGGGTGCGCAACCGCATTTTCTTTGCCCTGAAGCGGGCCGGTATTACGCCCTCTATTCCGGCTCACGCGGTATTCGTTACCGAGGAGACTGTAGAGCGGAAAGACCTTCACCAGGAGAAGGAGATCAATCGCCGGGTCAAGGCTCTGCAGGGAGTGGAACTGTTCCACACTCTGAACCAGGAGGAACTGCGCATGCTGGCGGAGCGCTTGCGCTTCGCCCCCTTTGCCGAAGGGGAAGCAATGACCCGGCAGGGTGCAGTCGCGCACTCGCTTTATGTCATCACCCGGGGCTCAGGGGAAGTGTTCATCACGGGTACCGATGGCCTGCGGCGCAGCGTGGCCGTACTGGACAGCGGCGACTTCTTTGGGGAGATTGCGCTCATGACCGGGTCGCCGCGCACGGCTACGGTCATGGCGCTGGAGCAGACCGATTGTTACCGGATGGATAAAGAGGGCTTGAACGAAACCCTTCAACAGCGCCCGGAGATAGCTGAACACATCTCGCACGTGCTGGCCCGGCGCAAGGTGGAACTGGATGCCGTGCGTGAGAACCTGGACGCCGAAGGGCGTGCGCGGATGATGACTCACATGCAGAAGGATTTCTTTGCCCGCATCTCTAAGTTTTTCGGCTTGGGCAGCGGCGCCACCAGTGCCGCAGAGGTGGATCGCCTGAGCCGGCCGCTGGGGCTCTGAAATACTGCGGAGGCCGCGATGCTCGAAACCGTTGATCTGAGAAAGAAGCTGTCCAAGACCGCCTACGCCAAGCAGATGCCTGTCCTGCAGGAGAAGCTGCGCAAACTGCAATACGAGGCGAAAGACAAGGGCGTGGCCGTGATCATCTGCCTGGAAGGCTGGGACCTGGGGGGCAAAGGTCACCTGATCAAGAAGCTGACGGAAAAGCTGGATCCGCGGTTATTCCGCATTCGTCCGGGCTCACCTCCGTCGCCCTTGGAGCAACGCTATCACTTCCTGTGGCGCTATCAGATGGCTCTGCCCAACTACGGGGAGATGACCCTGTTCGATCATTCCTGGTACGGGCGCGTGCTGGTGGAGCGCTGCGACAAACTGACCAGGAAGAAGCACTGGCGGGACGCCTACCAGCAGATCAATGAATTCGAGCGCTGGCTGACGGACGACCGCCAAGTGATGCTGAAGTTCTGGGTGCACATCTCCAAGTCCGAACAGAAGAAACGCTTTCGTGAGACATTGGACGATCCCTTGTTGCGCTGGAAAATCACCAAGGAGTACCGGACGCATCATCGCCAGTACAACCGCTGGGTGGACGCGGTGGAGGAAATGCTGGCCAAGACCGACTCACCCTATGCGCCCTGGATCGTGGTTGAAGCCAATGACCTGCGCTGGGCCCGGGTACGCTTCCTGCGTACCATCGTCAATGCGGTTGAGACTGAACTGGCGCGCCGCTCCCCGCGCGCCGCGGACAAAGCCGGCATTAGCCGGCCGAAGGTACAGGTGGAGAAGACGCCACGGGCAAAACGTGGGGCCGTGCGGGTCCGGTTGGCGGAGGTGGCCCATGCTTGAGAAATTGAAGATGAACCAGAAGCTCTCCCCTCAGAAGTACAACGACGATCTGCCCAAGCTGCAGGTGCGTCTGCGCGAAATGGAATTTGAAATCTTCAAGCAAAAAGTTCCCGTGCTTTGCATGTTCGAAGGCTGGGATGCGGCGGGCAAGGGCGGCGCCATCAAGCGGGTGACCGAGTTGCTCGATCCGCGCGGGTTCACGGTTTCCTCTTACGCCGCGCCCAAAGGCGACGAGAAGACCCATCATTACCTCTGGCGCTTTTGGCGTAACTTGCCACGCTCGGGTCACCTGGCGATTTTCGATCGCAGTTACTACGGGCGAGTGCTGGTGGAACGGGTGGAAGGATTCTGCGCGGAGAATGAATGGCAGCGCGCCTACCGCGAGATCAATGAATTCGAGTCCCACCTGGATTCGTTCGGCATGGTGATCTGCAAATTCTGGTTGCATATCACCCGGGAAGAGCAGTTGCGCCGGTTCAAAGGCCGCGAGTTCGATCCCTTCCGCAGCTACAAACTGACCGACGAAGACTGGCGCAATCGCGCCAAATGGAATGATTACCGCGACGCAGTCGAAGACATGCTGGCCCACACCAGCACGCCGTATGCGCCCTGGACCGTGGTGGAAGCCAATGACAAGCATTTTGCGCGCGTGAAAGTCGTGCGCACCATCGTGGAGAGGATCGAGCAGGGGTTGAACTAGTTACGACCACTCGAGTGATCCCGAGAGTTCAAAATGGCGCTACCCTAGACTTTGAGCCAAACCACCCGGGATGCTGTGCCCCAGCCTGCGCAGCCGCGAACCTGTTCCCGTAGCTTGTACTGAACCGTTCGGCTTAAGCGTTGCCCACGTGTGGGGGCGGGGACGCCCCCACGACAGCCGGCGGGACGCCGGCGCTACTTTTTCCGATAAACTGTGTCGGTGAGGGGAAAGCGCATTGGGTGAAGAAAGCCGCAAAGGCGTGGACTGGCTTGATGTGGCGTGGCTGCTTTTCCTCGCTGGTCTGGCCATCTTGCCGCCGGTGCGGGAAGTTCACAAGCAGCTCACCCTACTGGCCATCGGCGTAGTGCAGATCTTCGAGGGCAGGCTCATCGCCCGGTTGCCGGGGTCGGGACGCACCTACACTGTGCTGCTGAAGCTCCTGCTGGGCACGCTGCTGCTGGCGCACACTGGCGGCCCGGCCATAAACAGCAGCTACTATCCTATCTATTACCTGCCGGTGGTCACGGCAGCGGTCTACTTCGGTCCCCGCGTTACTCTGCTTTGGACGCTGCTGGCCTCCGCGCTGTACTGTTCCTATCTCTATCCTGCGCTGCAGGAATACCAGCTGACCACGGTGGGGGTCACGGAACTCGCCATCCGCATTCTCTTCTTTTTTCTGGCGGCCCTGGTCGTGAACCGGTTCGCGGTCGAAAACCGCCGGCAGACCAGCCGCTACCAACATCTGGCGGAGCAACTGGCCGACACCAATCGCCAGCTCCGCCAGGCCCAGGCCGAGGCGCGGCGGTCGGAGCGGCTGGCTGCGCTCGGTCAACTTTCTGCGGGACTGGCCCACGAAATTCGTAACCCGCTGGGCGTGATCAAGGGATCGGCGGAGATGCTGAACCAGAAGCTGGAGAGCTCGAATCCGCTCGCCAGCGAGCTGGCGGGTTACATTTCCAGCGAAGTGAACCGTCTCAGCGTGCTGGTGAGCCGGTTTTTGGACTTCGCGCGGCCGCTGCGCACCGAGACCCACCCGCAGGCCGTCACCGATTTGCTGGACCGGGCGCTGAAGTCCGTGGCGGAGCAGTGGCAGGGTGGGACCATCACGGTGGAATACGCGTACCAGGAAAATCTGCCGCTGCTGCCGCTCGACGAAAATCTTTGCGAGCAGGCTTTCATCAATCTCGTGCAGAATGCTTACGAGGCAATGGGCAGTCAGGGCGGCACCCTCCGCGTCGAGGTAGCTGCGGCCAACATGAACGGCCGCCGCGGAGTGGAAGTCCGCCTGACAGACACCGGCCCCGGCGTTCCCGCCGATTTGCGCGAGCAGATCTTCAATCCCTTCGTGACCACCAAGAGCACCGGCGTCGGGCTGGGGCTGTCTATCGTCTCCAAGATCGTGGACGAGCACAAGGGATCGATCCGCCTGGAGAGCGCTCCCCAGCAAGGCGCGTGCTTCGTCCTCTTTTTCCCAGCGGAAGAACCGGCTGCAAAGAAGGAAGGAGCGCGGGCTTCCGCATGACCACCAAAGCGACCATCTTGATCGTTGAGGATGAGGCCAAGATGCGGCGGCTGCTTGAACTCAACCTGGGCGACGACGGCTTCAACACCCTCTCCGCTGCCGACGCTGAATCCGGGCTGAAGCTGCTGCACACCGCATCCGTGGACCTGGTGATCACCGATCTCAAGCTTCCCGGTATGGACGGGCTGGAGTTCCTCCAGCAGGTGAAGCGGGTCAATGCGGCGCTTCCCGTCGTGGTGATGACCGCGTTTGGGACGGTCGAGACGGCGGTGAACGCGATGAAGGCGGGAGCGAGCGACTATGTGCTGAAGCCGTTCTCGCTGGATGAGATGCGCATGGTGGTGCGGAAGGAGCTGGATGTTCACCGGCTGCGGGAGGAGAACCGGTCGCTGCGCGAGGCGTTGCAGAAGCGGTACGAGCATCCCAACGTCGTGGCGCGGAGCCCCAAGATGCAGGAGGTGCTGGCCACCGTCGAGCGGGTGGCGTCTACCAACTCCACGGTGCTGCTGGGCGGGGAGAGTGGGGTGGGTAAGGACCTGATTGCGCGCGCTATTCACGAGAAGTCGCGGCGGGCTTCGGGGCCGTTCATCAAGATCAACAGCACGGCGATTCCGGAGAACCTGCTGGAGAGCGAACTGTTCGGTTATGAGAAGGGCGCGTTTACCGGGGCGGTCGGGAGCAAGCCGGGCAAGTTTGAGCTGGCGGACAAGGGAACGCTGTTTCTGGATGAGATTGGCGATGTGCCGGCTGCTACCCAGGTCAAGCTGCTGCGCGTGCTTCAGGAGCGCGAGTTCGAGCGGCTGGGCGGCACGCGGACTTTGAAAGTGGATGTGCGGCTGGTGGCGGCCACCAATCGCGATCTGCGGGCGGCGCTGGAGGAGGGTACGTTTCGCGAGGATCTTTACTATCGGCTGAATGTCGTGCCCATCGATCTGCCGCCGCTACGGGAACATAAGGAAGATATTCCGGAGCTGGTGAACCTGTTTCTGGCGCGGGCCTCGGCGGAGTCGGGCAAAGAGATCGTGCGCGTGACACCGGAGGCCCTGAAGGTTCTGATGGGCTATCACTGGCCCGGCAATGTTCGCGAGCTGCAGAACATCATCGAGCGGGCATCGGCGCTGGCCAAGGGGCCGGTGCTGGATGCGGCGGACATCCATCTCGATCCGCAGCGCTCGAAGCCGGGGAACTCCTCCGCCCCACTTCTTCCGGAGGGGATGACGATGGAGCAGTGGGAGGACGAGATGATCCGCGAAGCGCTGCGGCGGGCGAATGGCAACAAGAGCCAAGCGGCGCGCATGCTGGGGCTGTCGCGGAACGCGTTGCGCTACCGGCTGTCCAAGATTGGGATCGAGGACGAAGCGGAAAACGGAAAAGAGAGTTAGGCGCGGTCGAGGGGTTGGCCGCCGCACCCACCCTTCGAAAACCGCGAAGGGTGGGCCACCCGGCTTTCTTGGGTGGATAGATCAAGAAGAAAAAAAATAAATGTCAAATTCCGGAAAGCAAACGGGTTACGGGGGCTAGATCTCGTAAAATCCGGAGCCCACAGGGGTTAGCTGCAAAATCCGGAGCCGATTGGACTTAGCAGGGCGGCGCGGGGCGGCAAGGGCCGGCCCGAAGACAGGAATGCCCACGGCGACGTGGGCAGAATTCTTGACGCACTTCCGAGCTATTCCGTTTTTATCTACCATATACTTTAAGCATAGCAGGTTTGAAGGGGTAAATGGGACATGGCGGAGGATATTATTTTCCTTTTGGGCTGAGGAAGTTGGGAGGAAATCGGGTTTGTTGGGGGCTTGACAACAGGTTGACGTGACCCACGACGCGCACATTCTATTTCCCGGGGCTGACGTGCCACTGCCCGCACCCAAGGGAACCCCACTCATTCCAAAGAACGCGAATGAGTGCGCCACCCGTCGTTAGGCTCTTTCCTAAATCGGGAGGGGCAAAATCCGAAGAGGATCGACATTCTGGGCCACCTGCCAGACGAGGGCCATACAATATCCTTAAGTCAAAAGGAAAATCTCCCATGAAGAACGCAATCCTTCGCGTTTTCGCCCTTATCTTCTTTCTAGTCGGTTGTTGGTATGCGTTCAGTTCGGCGCTGGTGTTGGTCTCCGGGCAGGGGGGACTGGGCCAACTGGCAACCAGCATAGCTGGTCTCTGGGCATTGGTCGGGTCAGTGGGGTTGTTCAAGCGCGAACGCTGGGGCTGGCGAGTGATGGTAGCCTTTTTTTGTACCGCGACATGCTGGTCCCTTCTGCAATATTTCGTGTTGCCACCGTGGGCTGGCGGTGTTCCGCAGTATTCCTATTCTTTATACGAGGCGGGTCGGGCGGTGGCAGCACGGTTAATTCCGATTGCGGTGCTTTTCTGGCTGCGCAGTGAAATGGAAACCGAACCGCGAGAAACCAGCAAGGCAACAACGCTGGGGATTTGACCTCCACCGGCTCTGAAGCTAACTGGGCGCGGCCGAGTTTCAGAGACTGCTGACAACCAAGGAGGTTGTTATGCGCCGCGTCTTGTTTGTTTTTCTCCTGTTGTCTTCTCTGGCATTTGCCCAAGCCCGCGGGAGCAGTGCATCGCAAGAGAAAGCGCCGCCCCCGGCGGAGCCAGAAGCTACCCCCCGTGTCCTGCCGGGCGACTGGGAATTGAAGCCTCTCGTTCGTATCGGCGACCCCGCGCCTGAAACCGGCGGCCGCTTCCAAGAATTCAGCGATATTGCCTGGATCGACTACGGGGACGCCACGCCCGACATGGGGCGCCGCTTGCAAGAGTTTAGCGAAGTCTTTTGGCTGGATCCCGGTGTGCTCGTGTTCTGGGGCCGCTTCGGGCCCAAGCAGTGGGGCCTGTACTCGTGGAAAGACGGCCAACTAACCCTGGTGGTGCCCGAGGGGAACAAGGTGCAAGCTCCGCACGCCGAAGGCGTCACGGAAAAGCTGGACGTACACCGCAGGTGGGGCTGGGGGTTTCGAACCATTGTGCAGGCCGGAAAATCTGTTGTGTACATCACTCCTACGTTCGGGTCGTTCCGGCCGACTGCCAGCGTTTACAGCTGGGACGGGCAGTACTTGCGAAAGGCCCTGGCTCGCGGAGACACCATCTCGCTCGGTGGGATTGCCCACACACTGCGTTCCGTCTGGATCATGAATGTAGGCTCCGACGGCGCCCTCCTGGTCCTTTATGAAACGGAGAAGCCACGCAAGACCTTCGGACTTGCTCTATTTGACGGCATCACGCTAACCTCCGTGCTCGCTTACGGTGACGACCTGCCAGGAATGCGCGGTGTGAAGCCTTTCGGCGGGATCTGGTTCACGGGTCTGCATCTTCCTGCGATGATGGGTATGTCGCCGATCAGCGTACCGGGCGCGATGATTGCCGTTACGCGGCTTGCAGCACCCCCCTCCAGCGCGGTCTACCGACTGGCAGGGAACCGCTTCGAAAAACTTTTCGCCCCCGGCGACCCCCGTCCGATTGATCCGAAGCAGGAAATTCGGAATGTGTCCCTGTTCGGCGCATGGGACCCCGCTGAATTTCTCTTCTGTGTTAACGGAAGAGATGTGTTCTTGTACCGGAAGGGAGAGTCTAAGAAGATCTTTGATGATTCCTGGATGAGCAAGGTATTCAACGTGGACGCAAACGTGTGGTCCGTTAAACCGTTCGCCGAGATGAGCTTTGCGAAGTTGGGAGAATTGGATTACGTATTCCTGGTTACCATCTCGCGGCCGGCCACGGGGCGCGAGGGATCACCATTCTCCGATCGCTACCTGGAACTGGTGGAGATGATGCGGAGTGCTTTCCTGCGCTTCGATGGGCGCCAGGTCATCAATCTAACGCAGGCGATCCCGCTAGGTCGCACCAGCGATTTGCACTGGATGGCCGGTGATTTCCCTGGGGTGTTGTTGCATGCAAAGCCGCCCGTGCAAGAGATAAGCAATCCTGAATTCATCGAGCGCGTGCGGATACTGGAAGGTTGGCATCCGCGCGAGACCTGGTGGTTCCTGGATGCGAACGCGGCGGAAAAAGGGTTAGAACCGACGCCAGAGTTTCATACCACTGATGGGCGGCGTGTCCACCTCTGGCAAGTGCGGGCCTGGCGCAGGCCGGGAGAAGCGGTGGTGCAACTCGGAGACGGCTTCTACTTGTTGGCGAAGCGAAAAGAGGCTACCCCCGAACGCTAGTGCCAGAATCCAGAGGGCTGATTAGATAACCGTGTCGGCTCCTAAGCGGCCGAGTAGACTTGGTGCGCTCATGCAACCAAGGCTCGGAGGAAAGGAGCCGAGCACATGAAGATTGTAGGGTGTGATTTGCATACGCGCTACCAGCAGATTGCCCTGCTGGACGCTGCGACCGGCGAACTGGAGGAGCGGCGTTTGGAGCATGAAAGCGGTGAGGCACAAGCTTTCTATGCCGCCTTGTCGAGTCCGGTTCGAGTGGGGATCGAGGCCACCGGGCACACGCGCTGGTTCGAGCGCCTGCTGGGGGAACTAGGGCACGAGCTATGGATCGGGGATGCGGCGCAGATCCGGGCAGCCATGGTGCGCAAGCAGAAGACGGACGCACGCGACGCCGCCCACTTGCTGGAGTTGCTGTTGAGCGGTCGTTTTCCGCGCATCTGGCGGCCCACGCTTGAGGAGCGCGATCTGCGGCAGCTGGTATGGCATCGACAGAAGCTGGTGTGGATGCGGAATGCCATCGGAAACCAGTTGCACGCCCTGGCCATGGGCGAGGGCGTGTGCCGGAAGAAAAAGCTGTTCACGAAGAAGGGCCGGGTGGAGCTCGAAGGCCTGCAGTTGGGTCCGTGGGCCAGTCATCGCCGGCAGGAATTGCTGACCATGATGGACCAACTGGATTCATCGATGAAAGAGCTGGACCAGGCCGTGGCCGAGCAAGCGGAACAGAACCAGGCGGCGGTGCTTTTGATGACGCATCCCGGAGTGGGGCCGGTGACTTCGCTGGCCTTCGTGCTCACGATTGGTCCGGTGGCACGTTTCGAGCGGAGCAAACAGGTGGTGAGTTACCTGGGACTAAATCCGCGCGAGCATTCTTCGGGCGGACGGCAGCGATTGGGTGCGATCAGCAAGCAAGGCAACCCCATGATGCGTTCGCTGCTGGTCGAAGCCGGACACACGGCAGCGCGTCTGGATGCGGAACTACGGCAGGACTATCAGCGGCTGAAGATGCGCCGTGGGAGCGGAGTGGCGAAGGTCGCCATCGCCCGCAAGTTGGCGGTACGAATGTACTGGATGCTGCGCAGCCCGGCCAGTTACGCGCAGCTGGTTCGCATGCAAGGCAGCCCGGGGGCCACCCTGGTGAAGCCGTAAGTCATCGTTGGGCTGATTGGGCGCCTTGCCTTCCCGAGAAGGTCGGGAAGTCCGAACAACGAATCATGGTCGGAACCAAAGTGACCGAATAGATGGTTGGTGGAACCAAGTTTCCACCGCGCGATTCTAAGAGCGAGCCTTGGTCGAATGAGCAAAAAAACAGAAGCAACACCAAAACCCTCTACGAAGGGAAAGTCAAAACCTTCGACCGCTAGCAGTGTCTCTTGACAACGCCGACACGGTTATAGAGGGTGGCACAGTCATTCGCGCTCTTTGCGATGAGTGGGGTTACGATGCTGTCTGACGGGTGGCCCTTGACAGAGCCTTCGCTCTTATCGAGGGCCACCCCTGGTGGTTGAAGGATATGCTTTTCAAAACCGGGAATGAGGCTGGGCCACCCGCCCCCCAGTACCAACACATCGTCTCCCGCTGGATGATGCCGTTGCAGTTTGGGGAGCTGGTGTTCATGTTCTGGCTTCTGATCATGGGCGCAAAGCCAAAGCCATTGGCGGGTGCAGCCTCCACGGTGGCGGCTGGTTAGGCGCACTCCGCGAAGGGTTGGGGCATCCGGCCCTTAGTTAAGGAAACGTCCCGTCTGTCCCCGGGTTCCTGTCTGTCCCCGGGTTCCTGTCCCCGGGTTCCCCCCTCTGCTATACTTCCGCTCGCTCGGAAACCCGTAGAGGAACCGATGCCGAGAAGGTCTAGAGGCGCACGGCTAGCGGTGCGTGAGGCGCGGCTCATCACAAAAGAGCTACGTCATCTCGGAGTGCCGCCCCAAACCATAGCGAAAATGTGGGCGGTCGTCATCATAGTCCCCGTTGTCTTCATACTCGGATATTTGGTCTTCAACTTCGATTCCGGGACATCGGACCCGGCAATCCTCAACGGCGTCCAAATCACATACAAAGATCAATATCAATCGCACGTAAAGAACAACACACGGATTACGTTAAAGTCCTTAACGTTGACGTGCTACCCGGGAGGAGACGCTCAGCCTGTCACGTCAATATCAGGACTGTACCCGCCGCTACAGCCCGGTTATGGTGAGGATGCTTACGTGAATACGGGTTGCAGAATAATCCGCGTCAACGAAAGTCACCAACTCTGGTAAAAGCTGGCATCCCGTGAGCAAGGCTGAAGGGATATGAACAGACAAGACCTAGCAAGAATCGTTGCCAGCGGGAACGCGACGTCCGAGCAGTGGGACGAGTATTGGAAGGTCGAGCCGCGCAGCCCCGGTCTCAACAGCCGAGGGGACCTGGCAGATGATCTCGAAATGGAAGACAGTGACTACGATTCCACAGACTTGAGCGATGTTGTCGCAGCAGTGGACAGTGTTCGAGAAGCTGTCCGTAGCCAGCACACATGGATCTCGTCCGCATTTTGGATTTGGATTGCTTGGTCTGTCTTTAGCTTTCTCCAAACTTCCGTTTGGGAGAGCAAATCCCGATATGCAATGTACTACGACGTGCCTGGCGAACATGTCACGTTGCTCAAGAAACCACACGATTGCGACTTTTTGAAAGCCCCTATCGGAAGCAAAGAGTGCCACTTCGACAAGAACGTTGAAGTCACAAAGATCGGCAAAGACACCAAGACTGGCAGACCAGTAGTCTCGCACGATAGCGGTAAGACTTGGGATTGGGATGACTCGACCGACACTCGGTCAGTTCCCGGCGTTTGGGTCTCCTACACGAAAGTGGAAGACGAGAACGAATAACTAGGAAAGTCATGAAACGGGCATGAAACCGGGGACAGACCGGACGTTTTCTTAACTAAGAGCGAAAGAGAACCTTCCGTCTGTCCCCGAGTTCTCCGAGTTCTTGTCCGCTTGACCACTTCGGAGATCCGCTGGTCCTGTTCTGCCATCGGCCACTGTTTTCTCAGCGCCACGTCTATCTACTTGTGTAGACGAATGACGAAGACAAATATTGTAAGCGGAATTGTCCCGGAGACTTGCAGTCGCAGGATGTAGTGGGTCTGCTCGGCGGCGGGGACTTTGACGTTCTCGGCAGCCACCCTCAGAGATCTACAGGGAAAAGCTGGGCCAGCCTTCCACGCGGCGGAACGGGGTACGTCACACTTTTCCCCGCATTTTGTTCTTTTCTTTAAGAACGGCCTCAGCTTCTTCCTTTGGGAAGGGGCCAAACAGAGTGCCATAGGGCACCTGCCAAGATGTTTGGCCGTCAGGCTCAGTTACAACGGGCATTTGGCTGTCGTGAATGATGTGTCCCCCAAACATATCGAAAACAACATAATATTCAAGCCTTCCCCAGCACTCCTGACAATGCCACTCGTCGTCGACCTTCAAAATTTTGCCACAGGAACATCGTTCTCGGCCGCGGCTACCCCAATCCTCTCCTTCTTGTGTACGCTCGATTTGAGGGTCTGCCTCGGACTTGGACTCCTGAACCAGCCAAGCGCTATATTCGCGGCGCTTTTCCGGA
The DNA here is from genome assembly GCA_020073645.1 of Terriglobia bacterium. GTDB lineage: Bacteria > Acidobacteriota > Terriglobia > Terriglobales > Acidobacteriaceae > JAIQET01. The sequence goes on from JAIQET010000011.1 coordinate 60,229, forward strand.
TCAGTTAGCGTTCTGTAGGCGGCATCGGTTACCACGGTTTTCCTAGCGAGCAAGCGGTACGAGTCCTTTACATGGTCAATGCCCGCTCCCATTGGAACGCCAAGAATGTCGTAGTAGGTCCGCCTCCGAGTACGTCTAGAACTCCCGATCGGCGCGGCTTCGTCAGTCATGTTCTCCTCAATGATGGTTGCGCTGTCGTCATTGCGGTCATAGGACAGCACCTAGGCGTCTTCTCTCTCAAATCCCCACCGTCTTAGGTGGTGGACAATCAGTTTCTCAGATTCCTCCATAAAACGGGAGATGAAACCCGGGGACAGACGGAACGTTTCCTGATCTTTCCGCCGGGGCGGACAGCAACCCCGCTGCACTCCTCGAGGCCGCCCTTGCACACCTGAGCACACTCATCTCTCTCCCGCTCACCCCACTCTGTGACCCACGTCCTTGACAGCCATTAGCTAAAAGCGCAATCATGTCGGCAAGCTATTCTCATGAAGATATAGCCCGGGCAGCTAACTCCTGTGTTTCACGGATTTTGCCCGTAAGTCCTTTGACATCAAAGATCGTTTCTCTAAACCCTTTGCTGTCAAAGATCGCATAGGGGGGAGGGGGTACGGTATGGCCGGTGCGACGCAGATTGCGGTCCGATACACCCGGACGCCGGACGGCCGAGGGCGGCCGTCCCTACGTGGAGCCGGCCAGACCGGGGGCGTCTGTCCCTACGTGAAGGTGGGGCGGATGTCCCGGCCCACCCGCTATTTTTTCTTCGACTCTTCCAGTCCCCAATCGGACCACAGCGAGCCAGCGACCTCGTACATCACCAGTTCCTTGGAGTGGCGCGTAAGGAAGGTGCGCAGGAGGATGCTTTTGGCGTAGAGAGTCTGGGTGAAGTAGTAGTCTTTGCCGGCTTCCAGCTTCAGGCGCAAGCCGACGATGTCGTAGTTCTGCCCGTCCAGAAAGTACTCGCCCGGGTCGAGATAGAAAAAGGTATAGCATCCGGGGCCGTTCACCGCGACGAGCACGTAATTGGCGTGGAGGATGGTGACGCCGTAGTGCTTCTCCGGGCCGATGCGCTTCATGATGGTGGCCGGGGTTGCCACCACCACCAGGGCCTTATCGGGACGCAATTCGGGCAGCGGGTGCTGCTTGTCGGTGTTGATGTAGCGTAGGTGGGCCTTGGCGGGGATGATCTGCTGCTTGTCTCCAACCAGGACAGGAATGGAATCAGGGCCGGCGATTGCGGTCCTGCCGGAGACGAGCTGCGCCTTTTCCATCTTCTCAGATTTTTCGTCGAACACCGGAACCTGGACGCGATCGCCGAAGGCAGTCTGCAGCGCTTTCAACGCCTGCGGCACGGATTGCTTGGCGATGGTCATCCCGTAAGGAGCGATGCTGCCATTGGGCTGCTTGTATTCGAGATAGACGAAGTGGTCGTTGTCGAAGGGCTTGTCGATGGAGGTGGCGATGGTGTTGCCGAAAAGAAAGCCCCCGGCAGCCAATCCCACAAACGACGCGCCGAAGTTAGCCTTGCGGCCCAGCGTGTCCACCTCAACGACGACCTTCTGCACGTCGTCGAAGCTGATGTCCAAGGGGCGGTCGCCGGACTTGACGCGCAGGCGGCGGGCGGCCTGGTCGAGCATGAGGTCGGCGCCTTTTTCGTCCATCTCGCGTTTGTCGGATTTGACGAACCGGACTTTGACGTCGGTGAAGGTGGCTTGCTGTGCGGCGGTGCTGATGGCGAGCAGCAGGAGAACTGCGAGGATAACTAAGCGCTTCATCCCAACCTCCTTAGTGGCAGCGCCGGAAGCGGCGCAGATTGTCGGAATACGCGCGATCGAAGCCGAGCGAATTTTCAGCTTTGTGGAGCTCGTCGAAGAGGTGGTGCGCTACAGCTTAGCGATGCGTCCGCCTGACTCCACGTGCGAAACGAAAGCCGGACCAATCTTAGGATGACGGATGAGCTGCGTCCATGACTGGGATCACGGGATCATGTGAGATGTTTGGGATCGGAGAATACGTCTCAGGCGGACGATTGTCCCTGGTTGTCACGCGTCCGAAAGCTGGCAAGTATGATGCGTGCGGAAGAGGCGACGAAAACGCAGCGCCAAGGAAACTGGCGCCGCGCGAATTCACCTTGCCATCGTAATTACGGAGTGATTTCTATGATTTCAACGTGGGGAGCGAGCGCCAAACAGGAACGGAAACCCGAACTCTCTGGCCTGGTGGCTGAAATCCACCAGCGGTGGCCGAGAGCGGCCAGAAGCTTAATGGAAGCTGAGAATAGGGCTTTCGGTAACTCCTGTAGTTATGTGAAAACAAAAGAGTTATGTTTCCGTAATCGGTAAGGGCCATTGGCACGGCACCTGCATTCTCCATGGGTGCGTAGGCGGTCCCCGACACACGTTTACGCAGGTGAGGTGGGCCATGAAAAGCAAATTGTTGGCGGGGCTTTCGATTCTGGTGCTCGCAGTGTTCGGGACGGTGCGGGCCGGCGCCCAGGTGAGTTTGTCGGAGGGCGTGGGACGCGTCAGCCTGATTCACGGCGATGTTTCGACCCAGCGTGGCGACTCCGGAGACTGGGCAGCGGCGGCGCTGAATCAACCCGTGGTCAGCGGTGACCGGGTTTCGACCGGAGGCGCGTCGCGTACTGAGGTGCAACTGGACTATGCCAACGTGCTTCGCCTGGGCGACAATTCGCAGGCTACGATTGCCGGCCTCACGCGAAGCCAGATCCAGATTCAACTCGGCCAGGGCCTGGCGGACTTCTCCGTCTTCAAGGGCAGCGAGGCCGAAGTCGAGATTGACACGCCCAACGTGGCCATCCATCCCCGCTTGAAGGACGGGGTTTACCGCATTGAAGTGAACGACGGGGAGACGCGCTTGATCGTGCGCAAGGGAGAGGCGCAGATTTCTACGCCCCAGGGAAGCACGAACGTCGAGAAGGGCCAGGCGGTCACGGTGCGCGGAGCTGGCGACGACACGCAGTACAAGGTTGCCGACGCGCCGTCGAAGGACAGTTGGGATTCCTGGGTGAATGACCGCAACGGAACTATCCGCAACGCGCAGTCCTGGAGTCACACCAACCAGTACTACACCGGCGCAGAAGACCTGGATGCCTATGGACATTGGGTCAACGTGCCGGACTATGGTTCGGTGTGGGCTCCGGTAGTTCCCGTGGGCTGGGCGCCTTACCGCGACGGCCGCTGGGTTTGGGAACCGTACTGGGGCTGGACGTGGGTTTCCTACGAACCGTGGGGCTGGGCTCCGTATCACTACGGGCGGTGGTTCCCGTATGGCGGTTCGTGGGTGTGGTGGCCGGGACCGGTTTATTCGTACTACCGGCCAGTGTGGGCACCGGCTTATGTATCGTTCTTTGGATTTGGCAGCGGAGGATTCTTCTTCGGCTTCGGCTCAGTGGGCTGGCTGCCGATCGGGCCATGTGACTACTTCTATCCGTGGTACGGGGGATATCGCTCCCACTACAACGTGGTGAACATCACCAACATTAACAACATCACCATCATCAACAACAACCGCGGGCGCAGATGGGGTGGCTTCTCTCCGCTTCACCCTGGGAATCGCTTCTCCAACCTGCGGCTGGCGGCGACCGACACGCGGATCCGCGAAGCCATCTCGACGGTTCCGGCGGAGCACTTTGGCAAAGGAAGCACCAAGCCCGCACCCTATAGCCATGTTGGGTTCCGCGATGGCGGCATGATGACGGGTGGTTTACCCATCGTTCCCACCAAGCAGAGCCTGTCGGCCAGCGACCGCCCGGCAGCGCCATCCACGCTTCGCGGTGGAGGGCAGGAGCGCTTCTTCAGCAAGTCCCGTCCGGCCGCCACGGTGCAGCCGTTCGACAAGCAGGTAGCGCAATTGCAGCAGGACATCCAACGGAATGGCGGGGCTGCGACTAACCGTCCGGGAGCGCGCTCCGAAACGCCTGGTGCAAAACCCGGTGCGGCGATGAACAACCCGGCCATGAACACGCCGCGAACTCCGGGGCAGGAAGCGAAGACGCCGATGCAGCCGAAGACCGGCAGGGGCCTGGCCACCCCAGACCAAGGTGTGGAGAAACCGGGTGCGGGCCTCAAGTCCGCTCCGCCGAACGACGGGTGGCGGCGCTTTGGTTCTGACCTGGCAGAGAACCGGCCGCCAGAGAATCCACAGCAGAGCACAACCAAAGCGAAGCCGTCCTCGCCGGCACAACCGCGCAATGCGCCGCCCAAGGATGCCAAGCCCGCTGGCCCAGATCAGTCCGGCTGGCGGCGATTCTCGGACAGCAAGGCCACGCAGAGCGGGGACCGGCCCGCTGCCAGCGGCCAGCAGCCGGAGAATCGCGGTGGCAGTCAGCCCGCTCCGGGGAACGTGCCGCCATCGCGATCCACGAGTCCGGCGAGAACGACTTCCCCTTCGCGCGATGCCCAGCCTGATCGCAACGACGGCTGGCGTCGCTTCACGCCGCAGCCCGGCGCGGGTACGCCGGAATCTCCGAATCGCGGCAACCCGGGCAACGATCAGTGGAATCGCTTCCCTTCCCGCGGTGATGCGCCCGCGGCGCAGAACAACTCGCGAGAGACCCGGCCGCGAGGCTATGGTGACACGCGAGGCTCCCGGCCACCGCTGGACTTGAGACAGCCTATCGTGACGCCGCGTCCGTCGCCTGGGGCGGGCCCGAGCCAGAGAGGTGGGGCTTCCCGGCCGGAGCCGAGAAGCGGAGGAGGAAACCGGGGAGGATCGGGCGGCAGCGCACCATCGCGTCCACCCTCTCCCGACAAACATCGGTAGCAAGTCAGAAACGGCAGAATTTACGGGGGCCTTGCGCCCCCGTTCTTTTTGCCGGTAGGGATGCGTTGAAATCCGGCGTTCCCTCGTTCCGGCCTTTTCCTTGCGGGTGCTCGCCGGAGTCTAGACAATCTCAACCTCGGAGTGTCAATGATATGAGCATCCGGCCCAGGGGATGCAGGTGCGGTTCTTCCCAGGGAATTGCGCTAACGCCTGCCACTCGGATCAGTCCAATTGCATAGCCAGCCCGGGATCGGTTGGCAGGGCGGAAGCCTCTCTTCCCCTCGCGGAGCAACCTGGAGTCTCGATGCGCATGTTGCTCGACATTTTCGGCCAGACGTTACGGACCCTCTGGGCGCACAAGCTGCGCTCCTTCCTTACTATGTTCGGGATCGCATGGGGTGTGGGTTCGCTGCTGCTGCTGGTGGGCGTGGGCGAGGGCTTCCGGACCGGCAATCGCAAGCAACTGGAAACTTTCGGCAAGAACATTATTTTTTTCTTCGGCGGGCGCGCTCCGGCGGTCGAGGGCAGCTTTACCTCCATGAAGTGGTTCAACCTCACCTATGACGACTACCTGGCGATCAAGAATGAGGCCAAGCTCGCCCAAAACATCTCACCGCTGATCGCGCGCGATGACATCCGCGCCGTCAGCGACTACACCAGCACCAACGGGCAGGTCTCCGGGGTGCCGCCCGTCTACAGCCGAGTGCGGACCATTCCTTTGCAGGTGGGACGGTGGATCAACGACGAGGACAACACCGAACGCCGGAGAGTGTGCGTGCTGGGCCGAGAAATGACACGCAACATGTTCCCGGGCCGCCCCGCAGTGGGCAATACCATCCTGCTGAACGGGGTTCGTTTCGAAGTGATCGGCGTGCTGTCCATGATCGGCCGCGAGGAGCAGAACGCAACCAATGTCCGCATCTTTGTACCGTTTGACACCATGCGGGAGCTGTTCCCACTGAAGGGCGACAACTCGCAGGAAGGTAACGCCATTTCGTTCATCAACTACCAGCCCCGCAGCTTCGAGGAAAACGAAGAGGCCAAGGCCGAGATGCACCGGATCGTAGCCCGCAATCACGGAGGCTTTGATCCCTCGGGCAAGGACATCTGGGAGGAGTGGGACACGGTGAAGAATCAAAAGACGATGGGGACGATCTTCACCGCGATGGATTGGTTCCTGGGCGGCGTCGGGCTGGTGACGTTGGCGCTGGGCGCCATCGGCATCGTCAACATCATGCTGGTGGCGGTCACGGAGCGCACCCGTGAGATCGGCCTGCGCAAAGCCCTGGGCGCAACCAACCGAAACATCTTGTTCCAATTCTTCATCGAGGGCGCGTTCCTCACTTTGCTGAGCGGCGTGCTGGGGGTTGGGGGCGCGATGTTGCTCGTCTATCTGCTTTCGGGAGTGCACCTACCGCAGGGTTTCGATACCCCCAAAATCGTGCCGGCGTCGGCCATCGGCGCAGTGCTTTCACTGGCGCTGGCGGGCGTCGCTGCCGGGCTGTATCCGGCCCGGAAGGCGGCGTTGCTGGAGCCCATCGAAGCCTTGCGCCAGGAGTAAGTCATGACCCGTGATCTGCTGAAGGAAGCCTACGGCGCGATGCGCCACAACCGCCGCCGCACCGCCCTGACTATGCTGGGAATGGCGTGGGGCATTGCCACCGTCGTGATCCTGCTGGCATTCGGTTCGGGGCTCGAGCACGCTATCACCCTGATGTTCAGTTCCTGGGGAACCGACGTGATCGGGGCGTTCCCGGGGCGCACCTCTTTACAAGCGGGCGGCTCCAAGGCCGGAAGCGAAGTCCGGCTCAAGCTGGCGGACGTCGACTATATCCGCAACGAAGTGCCCATGGTCAAGGGCGTTACCCCGATTTTCGACCGGCAGAACGGTGTCACCATCCAGCACGACACGCGCACCTTCACCAACCTGTTCCTCACCGGAGTGTATCCCGTGTACCAGCGCATCCGTGGCTTTGGCGTAGCGACTGGGCGGGGCCTGGGCGACGACGACGAACTGCAGCACGCCCGCGTCGCAGTGATCGGCGATGAAGCCAAACGCAGGCTCTTCTCCGGCGAACCGGCGCTGGGACAAAACATCCGCATCAATGGCGTGAGCTTCGAGGTCGTAGGCGTCTACCAGCACAAGGTGCAAGGCGGCGACAATAACGACAACAGCATGGTCGTCATCCCATTCAGCACCATGGGCGACCTCTATGACACCCAGTACATCACCGGCATATTCATGGATTATGAAGGCGAGGACCACCAGCAAATCGCGCGGGTCGTGCGTTCGGTGTTGGCCGGGCACCACAACTTCCGCCCGGACGACCGCCGCGCCGTGTTCATTGCCGACTTCAAGGAAGACTTCGACGAGTTCAGGATCGTGACTGTCGCGCTGAAGGTGCTGCTTGCCTTTATCGGCGCGCTGACGCTGGGAATCGGCGGTATCGGCCTGATGAACATCATGCTGGTTTCGGTGCAGCAGCGGACCCGGGAAATCGGCGTGGAGAAGGCGCTGGGCGCACACAAGGGGCACATCCTTTTTCAGTTTCTCGCCGAAGCGCTGGCCATCACTTTCACGGGAGGGCTGGCCGGGATCGTGATCGCCTATCTTATTTCCTGGGGCGTGGGGGCGCTGCCGCTGATGAGCGCCTTCGGCGACAACCTGCAGGCCGGCGACATCCATCTCCACATCAACGTCAGCAGTCTGGCGGTGGCAACCGTTGTCCTCAGCCTGGTAGGGATTGTCAGCGGCATGCTGCCCGCGGTTCGCGCCGCGCGCCTGGATCCGATCGAGAGCTTGCGCTATGAATGAAAAGCAGCCTGGTTAGTCAGGAAGGGATTTCGTCAGCCAGCCAGCCGGAACGTCCAGGTACGACGGATTCAATTGCGCCACCGACGGGCAGCCCAGCAATCGGAGAGTGCGCTCGACGTCCTCCCGCAAGATCTGTAGCGCACGGGAGACACCCGCCTCCCCGGCGGCGGCAAGTCCGTAGGCATACGCACGTCCAATCAGGACCGCGCGGGCTCCCAGACAGATTGCCTTGACGATGTCGGTGCCGCGGCGGACTCCCCCATCCATCAGTACCTCAACCTGATTGTTCACGGCGGCGACGACTTCCGGGAGCGCTCGCAGGGTCGCGGAAAGGTAGTCAAGTTGGCGGCCCCCGTGATTGGAGACCACCACGGCGGCGGCACCTTCATCGACCGCGCGCCGGGCATCGTCGCCAGTGAGTACGCCTTTCGCGACGATAGGGCCCGGCCAGGCCTGGCGCAGCCATTTGAAATCGTCCCAGGTCACGACGGTGTGGGAAAGGGCAGCGGTGACATCAACCAGCGGCATGGGACCTTGTCCGGGAAGAACAACATTCTCGAGTTTCGGTAGACCGCCATCGAGCAGGAAGGCGGCGAGCCATCCGGGATGCGCGAACAGTTGCGGGAGAAAGGGGAGCTTCTCAAACGTGGAGCCGCTAAGGAGTTCCTTCATGCCATTGCGCGGGTCCCGCTCGCGCATGCCTGCGACGGGTGTATCGATGGTGACGACCAGGGCGGAGCAGCCAGCCTCCCGAGCACGTAAAATCGCAGCTTCGGCGACTTTGCGGCCGCCGAGCAAGTAGAGCTGGTACCACACTGGCCCCGCCGAAACCGCCTTGACTTCCTCAACTCGATAACAGGAAATGGTGGAGAGAATGTAGCCGGTACCCGCCGCACCGGCGGCGCGGGCGGCAGCAGCTTCGCCACCAGGGTGCATCAGGCGGCTGTAACCGACGGGAGCGAGCAGCGCGGGAAAAGCCAGGTCAATGCCCAGCACGCGTGTACGCAGCTCGCATTCGGATATGGCCACTGCGTGGCGTGGACGGAAAGTGACGGCGTCAAAGGCTCGGCGGTTTTCTTGCAGCGTGACTTCGCCTTCGGCGCCTCCGTCGAGGTAGTCAAATACCACTCTAGGCACACGACTGCGGGCCCAGCGCCGCAGGTCCTCGATGTTGATTACTTCTGATGTGCGCGTCGCTTTGGTCCTCCGTTTTCCCGATGTTCGCAGCCGGCGAGCAGCCAATTCTTCCACCGGGAGGTCAATTGTGCAACCGAGTTGCACAAGACTCATAGCGTGCAAATGGCTCAGTGGGAAGTCGAGGAGGACCTGCCTGGTTTCGGGCTAAGCGTCAAGATGAAAGAGTTTGCACACGGTGGGGCGGTAAGGCCGAGGCGTGCATCGGGTCTCGCGGAGGAATTTATTGAGCTTGAAGCCAGTTTTGGCTTCCGAGAGCTGCCTTCAACCTCGCAATGCGGCGAGATAATTCTCCATCTGGGAGATCGGACGATTACACTCCACGGCAATTGCGAATCCCGCTCCAGGCCCGCGCGGCTCGATTCGTACGACCCTGCCCTCACCCACGAGTTCGATCGGGTGAGCCACCTGCCCTCCCTGGACCGTCATGGTGAAATTTACGGAACAATGTTGCGGAATGGGGGACGGCGTCTCTAACAGCAGCCCGCCGATACTCACATTCTGGCTGACCGCTTGCAGCTCCGAGACTGACTTCCCTAACGGAAACTTCACCTGGACGGGGTAGCGCAGAGCGAAACGACGGTACTTGCGCTCTTGCGCATGAGGCGGCCGGGCAATATCGTTGACTTGGCCCATGAATCTCTTCCCTGTTTGAACGTGCCTTATCTTGGCACCCGCCGCGCCCCTCCCACTACGGTACAAAGGGGCATTGTCCAAGAGGACCCGTTCACAGGCCGGACGTCTGGCCAAGGTGCTAGCCGAGAAATGACGATCACCGTTTTCTACCGACTTCTAATGAGTTACGCCTGATTACCCCAGTCTGCTGGCGGTAGTGGACCAGCACGCGATTTCGAGCGTTCCCTGATCGGCCTTCCAACCGAGTCAGAGAGGGCCTTTCGAGACCTGTCCTAAGTTCGCCTCGACAAGCAAACTAGTTGTGACCTGCATCGCCTCGGCCCGCCGGGTTCGAGTCGCACGCGGGCCGTTCCAAAATCCCCCGCCGCACCAAAGCTGGTGCGACCGGACAAGAGGCCTTCGGTGAAGGATCTCCGTGTTCGTTGGAATGTGCTGGTCATTTTTCTTGCGCTGGCGACTGCACCAGCCTGCCAGCTATTAAGCGCAAACAATTCCTCGAATCAGCGCCAAAGCAGCGGCCTGACCCTGAGCAATGGGTCTCTTGATTTCGGCAACGTCGTGGTTGGCGGCAACAAGACGCTCACCGTGACGGTCATCAATAACACTTCGTCCGGGGTCACTCTGGTATCAGCGGCCGTGAGCAAGGCGGAATTTTCCCTGACCTCCCCCAGTATGCCGGCAACGATAGCGGCGGGTCAGAGCCTTCCACTCAGCATTAGTTTCACGCCGAGTTCCACGGGAAGCGCCAGCGCCAAGATCACGATTGAAACCGATTCGCCTACGCCAGAAATAGTTCTGCCGCTGTCAGCCAACGGAGTCCCGGCGGGTCAACTCAGCGCCAATCCATTGACCATCACGTTCGGTAACGTGAAGGTAGGCGACAGCGCGACACAAACCGAGACTTTCACGAATTCTGGCGGGTCAGATCTCACCATCTCGCAGGCCACGGTAAGTGGCGCGGGCTTCCAGATTACTGGTCTGACTCTGCCGCTCACCTTGACTCCCGGACAGAGCACAAATTTCAGCGTAGTGTTCACTCCGAAGACGAGCGGTTCTGCGAGCGGTACGATTACGGCCACCGGCAGTGCTTCCCTATCGTCCTTCGCCGTCCATCTTCTGCGGACTGGCTTCAATAGGGGCAAGACGCACACCAACGACACCACCGAAACTGTAACCGTCGATATGTCCGGCATGGGTACCGCACCGGGGTTGCTGGCGGTCGCGCCTACGAGCCTGAGTTTCGGGAACGTTCAAGTGGGCACCAGCCAGAGCCAGGCGGCCACGTTGACGAACTCCGGTGGGACCAGCGTGACGATCTCACAGGCAACCACAACTGGCGCAGGCTTCAGCCTGAGCGGCTTGAGCTTGCCGCTGACACTGGCTGCGGGCCAGAGTACAAACTTTAACGTCACCTTCGCGCCGCAATCCACAGGATCCGTGACCGGCAACATTGCCATCCTCAGCGATGCCTCGAACCCCACTTTGAACCTGCCTCTCTCCGGCACCGGGGTCGCGGCCGGGTCACTGACGGCGAATCCTTCCAGCCTCAGCTTCGGCAACGTGCAAATCGGCAGCAATTCGACCCTGTCGGAAACGGTGACCAACTCGGGTGGCTCCAGTGTGACGATCTCGCAAGCAACAGCCACGGGAGCGGGATTCAGCGTGAGCGGCCTGAGCTTGCCCTTAACTCTGACGGCTGGGCAGAGCAAAACTTTCAGCGTGGTGTTTGCTCCGTCGTCGGCCGGCAGCGTAAGCGGCAACCTGGCGATCATCAGCAACGGTTCGAACCCAACGCTCAACATCCCCCTCTCTGGGACTGGAGTGACGGCTGGCGCGCTGGGTGCAAACCCGTCCAGTCTCAGCTTTGGAAGTGTGCAGATCGGCAACAATTCAACGCTGTCGGAGACCCTGACCAACACCGGTGGCTCCAGCGTGACCATCACCCAGGCAACGACGACAGGCGCGGGCTTCAGCACCAGTGGCCTGAGCCTGCCGCTGACCCTGACAGCCGGTCAGAGCAAGACTTTCAGCGTGGCGTTTGCTCCATCGTCAGCCGGCAGCGTGAGCGGCAACCTGGCCATCATCAGCAATGGCTCCAACCCGACGTTGAACGTACCTCTCTCCGGGACCGGGGTAGCGCCCGGCGCGCTGACCGCAAACCAACGCACCCAGGAGTTCGGCGTGCGTGTCGCCCTGGGTGCAACCAGCGGCGGCATCGTCCGGCTGGTGCTCGGCCGGGCCGCAGTGCTCGCCGTACTTGGTGTCGCCATCGGGATCGTCGGCGCGCTGGCGATGAGCCGAGCTCTCCAGGCGATT
>JAIQET010000086.1 GCA_020073645.1 Terriglobia bacterium
GTTGGCGCCGTCGTTGCCCGGCTTCTTCACAGCCTTGGTGGCGGATTGCAGGGCCGCATCCGTCATGCTGGGCTTGGGTTTGTCCGAGCCCCGCATCCCCGATCGAATGTTCGCTGAACTGCTGGGCAAAGAAGCCGGATACCTCAGTCCTCAGCAGTCTTCATTTGTCTTAAACTGAACCCTTGAAACCCACGCAAGAAGACCAATTCTGCGCCTACTACCGCACCTTGATCGCCGCCTGGGGCCCTCAGCACTGGTGGCCTGCCCGCACTCGCTTCGAAGTCATCGTCGGCGCCTACCTCGTGCAAAACACCGCCTGGACTAATGTCGAGCGCGCCTTGCGCCGCCTGCGTAGTTCTGGTCTTCTGAATCCCGAAGGCATCCGCCGCACGCCGCTGCCCCGGCTCCAGGCCATCATCCGTCCAGCCGGTTACTTCCGCCAGAAAACCCACAGGCTTAAGACTTTTGTCGTGTTCCTCGACCAGCACTACGGCGGCTCGCTGATTCGCATGTTCGCCCAGCCTGCAGAAGAACTACGCCAGCAATTACTCGCGCTCGACGGCGTCGGCCCCGAGACCGCCGACTCCATCCTCCTTTACGCCGGCCAGCATCCCGTCTTCGTGGTCGATGCCTACACCCGCCGCATCCTGGATCGCCACCACATCCTGCCGGCCGCCACAAAATATGAAGAGATCCGTGCTTTCTGCGAACGCTCGCTGGCCCAACTGAGAACCGGGAACTGGCAACCGGGAACTGATCTTCAACCTGCCGCTCACTCGCCCTCACCCATGAGCCGAGCCCCGCGCTCTTCCCTCGCCCAGGTTTATAACGACATGCACGGGCTGCTCGTGGCCGTCGGCAAGAGCTACTGCCTCAAATCGAAAGCACTCTGCGAAAACTGCCCGCTGCAGAAGTTTCTGCCGTAGCTTTCCCTGTACCCATCTCACGAACCTCCCCACTTGTTTCGCAAGTCCGGCTTATAATGATGCCGCGCAGCCCCTGCGTTTCGCGGATCCAATCGGCGGTGGAACCGGGGCTGGTAATGACGTGCCTTCTCTCAGTCCAAATCGCTCGCCGCAAGAGACCCGCAGCCGCAACCAAGCCATCTTTCTGGTGGTGGGCGTAGTTCTGCTGCTCGCGGTCATCGTGTCTCAGACCTCCTTTGATCTGAACTTCATTCGTCCCGACACCAACCAGCAACTTGCTCTCTTCGTGGTCCTGTCCGCGCTCATCTTCGTTCTCTTCGTCTTCCTGACTTTCGTTCTTGCACGCAATCTCCTGAAGCTTTTTGCCGAGCGCCGCATGGGGGTGTTGGGCTCGAAGTTCCGTACCCGCCTGGTGGTCGCCGGGCTGCTGCTTTCGTTTCTCCCCACCATCGTGATGTTCTGGTTCGCCTATGGACTGATGAACCGCTCCATCGACAAGTGGTTCTCCCGGCCGGTGGAGGAAGTCCGCGAAGATACGTCCGCCATGGTGTCTCTGCTCTCCAACTACGCCGCCCAGAATGCCTCCTCCGAGGCCGTATCCATCGCCGCCTCGCCCGAAACCCAGCGCGCCTTTGCCGGCCACAGCTTCTCCTCCGCGGTGAACGAGTTCCGCCGCCACGAACGCACCTTGCAGGGGGGATTCGCCCTCGCCATTGTTGACGGCGATGCCGAAGCCAGTTTCGGGGCGCCTGCGGCCTGGCCCCTGCTCAAGTCCAAGCTGCCGCAGACGCTGCCGATTCCAGACACCCCCACCCGTTTCACCTGGGACCAGACCGAGTACATGCTGGGAAGCGCCTCGGTGGGCGATCACGGATGGATTTTGGTCGCCATGCCCCTGCCCCAGAAGTTCTCCGAAACCGTGAAGCAGGTGAGAGCCAGCGAGCGGCGCTATTTTGAGCTCGCCCGCGAGCGCAAGCTGATACGCGGCACCTATATGGGCTTGCTGCTGTTGCTCACTGTCCTGGTGCTTTTCGCGACTACCTGGCTTGCGCTCTTCCTTTCTAAGCTGGTCACCCGCCCGGTGGTCGCGCTGGCCGAAGCCACGCAGGAGATCTCGCGCGGCCGTCTCGACTATCGCGTGGAAATCCGCGCCGCCGACGAAATCGGCGACCTGGTGCGCTCCTTCAACCGCATGGCCGAGGAACTCGAGAGCAGCCGCCGCCAGATTGACGCTTCCAGCCGCGATCTCAGCGCCGCCAACGTCGCTCTGGAGCAGCGCCGCCGCCACATCGAGACCATCATGGAAAGCATTCCTACCGGAGTGCTCTCCCTCGACGCCGACCGCCGGGTCACCCACGTGAACCAGGCTCTGTTGCGCCTGTTCCATCCCATCGGCGAGGAGACCACCGCCCCGAAACTGCTGGTGGGGGCTTCACTCGGCGAAGTTTTCCCTCAGGACGTCCTGCTCGACCTCGAGCCCCTGCTTCGCCGTGCCGATCGCTTGGGCACCACCACCACCCAGATGGAGATGCTCCTGGCCCGCGCCAAGCTCAACGTCGCCGTCACCGTGGCATCTCTGGAGCACGAGGGCCAGGGTTTGGGCTACGTCCTGGTCTTCGAAGACCTCTCCGACCTGCTCAAGGCCCAGAAGCAAGCCGCCTGGCGCGAAGTGGCCCGCCGCGTCGCCCACGAAATCAAGAATCCGCTCACTCCCATTGCTCTATCCGCCGAGCGCATCCGCCGCCATCTGGACCGCGGCACCAAACCCGACGCGGCCTCTCTGGAAATCATCAATAGCTGCGCCGACACCATTGCCGGAGCGGTGGAGACCGTGCGCTCCCTGGTCGATGAGTTTGCTACCCTGGCCCGCTTCCCCACCGCCCAACCCCAGCCGGCCGACATCAATTCCATCGTGGAAAACGCTCTCGCCATGTTCGACGGCCGCTTGGACAACATCCGTGTGCGCACCTTCCTGGCCCCCGACTTGCCCAACGTCATGGCTGATCCCGAGGCCATCAAGCGCGTCCTCGCCAACCTGGTGGACAACGCCGCCGAGGCCATGCAGGATTCCCTGCTGCGCGAGATCCACATCTCCACCGCCCTCGTGGGCAACCGTGATGCCGTGGAGATCACCGTCGCCGACACCGGCCACGGCGTCACCCAGGAACTGAAGGAACGTCTCTTCCTGCCTTACTTCTCCACCAAGAAGCGCGGCACCGGCCTCGGCCTGGCCATCGTAAGCCGCATCATCGAAGATCATCGCGGCTCGATCCGCGTCGAAGAAAACCGGCCCGTCGGAGCCCGCTTCGTCGTCGAGTTGCCGGTCGCCTCCGAACTCATCGCCACCCCAGCCGCCCGCCAGCATGCATAGCATCCTGATCGTTGACGACGAACCCGGTATCCGCCAGTCCCTCAAGGGAGTGCTCGAGGACGAAGGCTACAAGACTTCTTCGGCGGAAAGCGGCGAAGCCTGCCTCGAGACCCTGGCCAAGCGCGCTTTCGACGTGATCTTGCTCGACGTCTGGCTCCCTGGAATCGACGGACTGGAAACCCTCCAACGGATCCGCGACCTCGAAAATGCTCCCGAGGTCATCATGATCTCCGGCCACGGCACCATCGAGACCGCGGTCCGCGCCACCAAGCTGGGCGCTTACGACTTCCTGGAAAAACCACTGTCCCTCGACAGGACCCTCATCCTGGTCAAGAACGCCATCGCCGCCAAGCGCCTGCGCCAGGAGAACCGCGACCTCAAGAAGCAACTCACTCCCCGCAGCACCATCGTCGGCAACAGCATCCCCATGAAGGCCCTGCGCCAGCAGATCCAGCTCATGGCGCCCACTAACGGCCGCGTGCTGATTTACGGCGAGTCCGGCACCGGCAAGGAACTGGTCGCCCGCGCCATCCACGCCCAGAGCCTGCGCAAAGACGAAACTTTTGTGGAAGTGAACTGTGCCGCCATCCCCGAGGACTTGATCGAGAGCGAGCTCTTCGGCCATCGCCAGGGTTCCTTCCCCGGCGCCACCACCGACAAGGAAGGCAAGTTCCAGAAGGCCCACGGCGGCACGCTCTTCCTCGACGAAGTCGGCGACATGAGCCTCAAGACCCAGGCCAAGGTGCTGCGCACACTCGATGAGCAGCGCTTCACCCCTGTCGGCAGCGACGAGCTAGTCACCGTGGACGCCCGCCTCATCGCCTCCACGAATAAAGATCTGGAGGAAGAAATTTCCCGCGGCAACTTCCGCGAGGATTTGTTCTACCGCCTCAACGTAATTCCCTTCTCCGTTCCCCCGCTGCGCGAGCATAAAGAGGACGTTCCTCTCCTGGCCAACCATTTCCTCAAGGAGTTCTCCGCCACCTACGGCCGCCGCGCCCGCGAGATTACCGACGATGCCATCGAGACCCTGATGCGCTACGCCTGGCCCGGCAACGTCCGCGAGTTACGCAACGTCATCGAGCGTATCGTGATCATGAATCCCACCATCACCCGCTTCGACCGCAAACACCTGCCCCCGCTGGTCCACCGCGATGGCAGCCGCCGCGCCGGAGGTGAATTCTCCACCCTCCACCAGGCTCGCGCCGCCTACGAACGCGACTACATCCTGAAAAAGCTCGATGAGCACCACGGCAACGTCAGCCGCACCGCGGAGGTGCTGGGGCTGGAGCGCAGCCATCTTTATCGCAAGATGAAAACGTTGGGGATCGCGGCGAAGGAGTAGCGCCGGTCGCAGATGGCCCAGCTTTTGCCTCCACCTCTACTGTGTCAAGGCAGCAACGATCGTAGCCAGCATCTTTTCCGTCCTCGCATCCATGGCGGGTTGTCCACTTTCCGGGCCGGCCTTGGCAGCTGACGGTCTGGCCTTGATCCCAATGTAGACTGCGTTATAGGCGGTATCGCCCAAGTTCTCCACCCGGTGCTTGAGCGGCGGGAACCATCTGGACTCGCCAGCTTTGGCGTAGACCTCCCGTTTATTCCCATTCTGATCGGTGAACCTGAGGTGTCCTTCTGTGAGAACCACCACTACACCTCCCGGATGGTCGTGCAGAGCCGATTTCTCGTGCGGGCCATAGTGGACATCCACCACCTCTACCCATTCATTCTCAAAGGCCAATTTGTAGTGCTTCGACTCCACCTTGGTGGGGTCTTGTGCCAGAGCCGCATTGAGAGCAAGACAGGCCAGCACCACCGCCCAGAATAGCTTGGGAAACATGGCTCCTCCTCACCCGACCTTAGGGTTGTGCCCGTAAACTGGCGCAACGCTACTCCCGGCCCAAAACCCTGTCAACAATGGAAACCAGCCAAGCTCACGTAGGGACGGCCGCCCTCAGCCTGCCCTGAGCGGAGTCGAAGGGGCCGTCCGGCGGTCCGGGTGTATCGGACCGCAACTGCGGCGCCCCGGCTCCTGGGGTACCCCTCCCCCAATGCGATCTTTGACGTCAAAGGAACTTAGAGGCAAAATCCGTGAAACACGGAACTTAGCTGCCTTGCAGCTTTGCGTTGTGACTCGTCGATAGCGCTGATTGTCATTTCATTTCCTCCCAATATAGATTTCTTCTCAGGAAGTGCTGAAGTATCGGGCGTTCTTCATCTTCACTGGATTGCCATGAGGAACGGGCCGACCAGACCCCATGTAACGGCACTCGCAATGTACTGCACTCCCGTTGTTAGGTTTTGTTGTCATATTCCAAAGTTATTACTACTTTTCCTCGAGCGTGCCCTTCTTCCAGATACCGGATAGCCTCAGGGACTTCACTCAGCCTGTAACGCCTGTCGATGACCGGTGTTACCTTTCCGGCCTCCATGAGCTCGCGCATGATGGTCAGGTCCCCTTTGCTCCGTCTCGCCAGAACCATGACGAGGTTCTGGCTCACGAACCGTGACAACACAAGCGCTATGATCGCACGGGCCAAAGGACCGATCATCCACCGACCGCTCGGTCCTCCGACCGCGATGTATATCCCCTTGGGATTTAAGACGCGCCTGCATGCTAAAAGCGAATGGTTCCCAACGGAGTCGAGAATCAGGTCGTAACGTTGCTCACTTTTGGTGAAATCCTCTTGGGTGTAATCCACGACCTGATCTGCGCCGATTGATCGGACCATGTCCACATTCCTCGTGCTGCATACGCCGGTTACATCTGCGCCGAACCACTTGGCGATCTGCACCGCGAACGTACCCACACCTCCCGCCGCACCGTTAATCAAGACCTTCTGCCCCGGCTGAATGTGTCCCTTGTCGCGAAGACCCTGCAATGCGGTGAATGCCGCCACAGGTACAGAAGCCGCTTGCTCAAACGTGACGTTACTTGGCTTCATGACCAATGCCGACTCGGAAGTACACGCATACTCGGCAAAGGCCCCACGGCACGAGCCGAACACCTCGTCGCCTGGTTTGAACTGGGTTACGTTTCTGCCAACCGCTTCAACCTGGCCGGCCACATCAACGCCGAGTCGTGTGGTCTTTGGTTTGCGCAGGCCGGTCTTTACGCGAACGAAGTACGGCGTGCCTCTCATAAAGTGCCAGTCAAGTGGATTGACGGAGGCCGCGCGGACTTTTATCAAAACTTCATCGTCCCCAGCAGTCGGCTTTTCAACCTCTTCACACTTGAGAACATCGGGCGAACCGTAGTTGGAATAAACGATTGCTTTCATGTGGATACCCTTCTTCTACTGCTGTCCCCGCCTGGTGTCTTGCGAGAAGGAGCACAGTAGCGGTCGTTTCCACGGCGAACCGCTGCTAACCGCGGGTAACCGCCGGTCTGGTGGATTGCTGATCACTACGGGCTTGGGTCTTTACCGCAAACAACATTAGCCAGAAGCCGGTTGTGACTTCGGCGATGGCCATCGGCGCCCAGCCGTATTGGAGCGTCGCTGCGTGTTCGGGAAAGATCAGACTGGCAAAACACATGACCGTCACCACGACCGAGGAGAACACGCCGAATGCCGACAGTATCCTGGGGATATATCTCGATTTGAAAAACAGGTAAAAGAAGAGGATCGAGCCGATACTGAAGAATATCGCGGCGATGTTGTACGCGGCGAAACCGGCAGTGCGTGTCAGGTCCACTAAGGCCTGTGACTGGTCAGCTCCCAATGCCCCGATCGACTGTGGAGAACTAAAAAGACGCAGCTTCACAAAGCCGAAAATCATCCCCACGCCGCCGATGAATGTTTCTCCCAACCTCCAATACATTGCGATCTGAGCCAAAAGCTTACCGACGGGCTTGAGCGTTACATAGAGAGCGAACGCAAGCAGGACTGTGCTCAAGGTCTCAATCAGCTCACTGGCGAGCGCGACCCGATATAAGCGTTCCGACGCTACGACTCTCCTCGCTGTTTCTGCGAACGTCCCAGACCCAACGATATGGGAGATCGTGAGTGCACCGGCCAGACCGGTGATGATCAGCCATAGAAAGAGAAAGCCCGCAACTCTCGCGTAAATGCGTTGCGTTTTTTCCGTCGAATTGTCTTCCATTCCAATCTGTGTCATAGCATCGCTCCGGGCGGCGGCTCGCCGCATCGTTGTATCCACACACGACTGGCCTGGTGGTTAGAAAGTTATCCGCACGCTGGCCTGTTCCTTCCATCGTTGAACGGTCACGCCCTTAATGAGGATCCACAGCATGAACGCCAACTCCCCGAACATGGCGGGCAAGGCGATGTTAGAGACCATGTTCTCGTAGCGCGGCAATCTCTCGGGTGAACTCACATTTGTTTCCAAACGATTTGCTCCTTCTATCCGGTTCGTAACGTGTGGCGGCGGTTCGGCGTGAACTCGGCCCGGATCGTGGCCGACACGTTCGCGGCGATTGCTTCCAGATTCGCCCCAACTCCGAACCCGCGCGCGAACGCCACGACGGCTATATGTTTCGCCGGCTTATCGGCAATCGCAACGTCGGATCCCGCGACGATCACCTGCGGCAGCGGCATTTCAGCCAGCGCGCGGTAGGTCGTCATCGCCTCGCCGTGGCATCCCAGCAGGGCATGCGGTAGCCGGTCGCTCGAGAGCGCCGCGAAATCACCCGCTGTACCGTTGACGTGCCATGAGCTGTCGATGACGGCGGCGCAGACAAGGCCGTGGGCCTGGAGCACTCGACGGAGGCGCGCTTCGATCTTGTCACGGCGGCGGGCTGCATGGATTCGCAGGGCCCACGCGACCAGCGCCACGGCGGCCACCATGGCGATAAGGATGTTCCTCAGCGCCAGATTTTTCACGGCGTCCCCGATAATCAGAACCGCCAGACCACCGAGCCCGAGGAACGACAGCAGTAGTAAATAGACCCCGACGAACCAGTCGGCGGTCAGCTTCCGCGTCGGCGCGCCATGCAGGAAATTGCGAAACGATTCGCCACGCGCAGGTTTGGCCTCGTCGTGACCGCCGAGAAGCAGCGCCTCGAGTTGTCGGCTCGGCACTGCGGCGGCAATCTCCTCCTCGAGCTGTTCAGCGTCATGACGCTGCTCGCGCTGCCGCTTTCGCTCGAAATACCAGAGCACGAACAGGAGGAGCGGAATCGCGAGGCCGAGATAGGCGGGATCCATCGGCATTGTTTGGATTACCGTCGGAGAGTACGCATGAATCTGTAGAGATCAACGCTCTGTACCTCCGTTCCAATCTGTGTCATAGCATCGCTCCGGGCTGCAGCTCGCCGCATTGCAGTATCCACACACGACTGGCCTGATCGTTAGAAAGCTATCCGCACACTGGCCTGCTCCTTCCATCGTTGAGCGTTCACGCCGATCACCAGGAGCCACAGGGTCAGCGATATTTGCCCAACGCCGGGGAAAACCAGAATGTAGGGCTGCAGAGACCGTGCGAGCGGTGGTGACAGAAACAGTACGTAGCTCAAACCGGCAAGTACCATCAGCACGCCAAGGATGCGCGGCAGGAAGGTGGACCTGAGAATGAGGAGGCCGACCAGGAGGCAATACAATCCGAAAAATACCAGGCCGATGTTGTGGTAGGTTGCGGCACGCAGTCTGAGAAACACGAGTGCCAGCGCCTGCAACTGTTCCACCGTAAATACCTTCAAGTACGGCGCGCCTCCCAACAGGACCAGAGGGGCGAGATGAAACAGGCTGCTAATAGCCTGCACCACGCAGGCCACGAGGCTGAAAAACGCTGCGACTAACGAGAGGCTCCGGTTCACGGGCTTGAACAACTCGTACAAGAGAGCTGTCAAAGCGATATAGCTCGCGAACGCGATGATGTCGGCTGCGAAGCCGGACCGGAATAACGGCTCGTGCGCCATGATGTTGGTTGCGGTGGCCGAGGCGTCGTCCGATACCACCAGCCGGTTACGAACGAAGATCTCGACGAACATTCTCGCCAGTATGGTGAGCAGATAGAAGACTCCGGCGATCCTGGCCCTGAGGCGCGGCGATGCTGCGGCAATCCGTTCCATCATTTAGAGCCTTCCTAAGAAGTGCCACGAGAGCATGGTGAAGGCGAATATCCCTATGCCCATCAGCACTGTTAGCACCATCAGACCGCCCGCCATGGCGAACCGCCCGCGCGGACCAGCCTTCTCCTTTGCGCGCAGGTAGAGCTCGAGAACGCCGAGGGGTAGCAAGTAGCAGCCGAAGCCCCAGGAGAGGAAGAACGGGGCGTCGAAGCCTGCCCCGAATCCGACCAGCTTCCGACTGATGACAATCCACGCCATGAATCCGACGCGGGTGAACCATTGCGCATTGGCCACGAGATAGGTGCGCAGCGCCCAACGGCGATGTGCGGATATCTCATGCGCAAGCACTGAGCGCCAGGCCAGGGCGGCGAAGACGATAATGAGCACAGCGTTGAGGCTGATAGCAATCGCGTCAACCATGCTTGCGCGGTCTCCGCGCACCCATTCCATATAGAGGCCGGAGGCGCTGAGTCCCAACGCAGTTACCAGGAACAACCGCCCGATCCAGCGGTGAACGGAAATAGCGCGCGCCCGTATCTGCGGAATCAGTTGAAGCGCTCCGCCGAACGCTATGACCGCCGCCAGCAAAGCGTGCGCGGCGAAGGCCAGATTTCCAACGGTATCCCCGGGAACATACGACATCCGGAGAAAGCTGTTCCTGGTCCAGACCTGGAAATTTCCCGTAAAGGTCGAGGGGCCATAGAAGGCTACAATGTAATAAAGGAACGTCCACTGGCCGATGACGGCCACCAGAAACCAAAACCCTGCGGCTGCTTTCAAGGCGCCGGCCGCAACGGAATCCAACTCCAACCGGTTAGTCAATGCTGCTGTGCTCATACTCCTTACCTCCTTAGCGAGCGATCGAATCAAGGGTGCATGGCGTGCTACGATCGCGATTCCCACGCTGCGCTGGCCTGCTCCTTCCATCGTTGTTCGTTCACGCCGACCAGGAGGAGCCACAGGATCAGCAATAGAGCGCCGAGGAGGCCGAGGGCTGCAATGTAGGGGAACAGACGGTATCCGAGCGGCGGATACAGGAAGCTCAGCCAGCCCAAACCTGCAATCACCGACACCACGCCCAGAATCCGAGGCAGGAAGGTGGACCTGATGATGAGGTAGCCCGTCAGGAGTGCATAGAATCCGAAAAATACCAGGGCGATCCCGGCGCCCCGGTCATTCACCTTGAGAAAGAGAAGCGCCAGCGCCTGCAACTGTTCCGCGCTGAATACACTCAAGTAGTGCCATGCCGAGGATGCGGCACAGGTGGCTGAA
The DNA here is from genome assembly GCA_020073645.1 of Terriglobia bacterium. GTDB lineage: Bacteria > Acidobacteriota > Terriglobia > Terriglobales > Acidobacteriaceae > JAIQET01. The sequence continues at coordinate 10,598 of JAIQET010000086.1, forward strand.
AAAGTCATTCACAGCCTTTCCGTCCCTTTCAAACTCGGGGGAAATGAGGCCTACGTTGGGGCGAGTCTGGGCATCAGCGTCTACCCTGACGACGGCCTGTATGCCGATGACCTGATGCGCAATGCCGACATTGCCATGTATCGTGCCAAACAGGAAGGGCGCAACGCGTACCGCTTTTATACGCAGGAAATGGACCAGAAAATGCGTGAACGTCAGGATCTGGAAAACCACCTGCGGCATGCAATCAAAAACAAGGAATTTCTGCTTCACTATCAGCCTCGGGTGGATTTGAAGAGCGGCGCGATTACCGGCATGGAGGCCCTGATCCGTTGGCAGCACCCGGAGCGTGGGCTAATCCAGCCATCGAAATTCATTCCCGTAGCGGAGGAAACCGGCCTTATCGAGCCCATTGGTGAGTGGGTGCTGAGCGCCGCCTGCGCCCAGGCAGCATCCTGGCAGGCACGGGGTTTGAGGCCGGCCCGCATCGCTGTCAACCTTTCTGCACGCCAGTTCCGTCAGGCCAACCTGGTGCAGATTGTCCGCCGCGAACTGGAAAAGGCACAACTTGCCCCGCTCTGGCTGGAACTTGAAATCACCGAAGGCACGGTGATGTATGACACGGAGAGTGCAGTCAGCACGCTGCGCGAGCTGAAGGCCATGGGTGTTGCACTGGCCATTGACGACTTTGGTACGGGCTACTCTTCATTAAGCTATCTCAAGACATTTCCGATTGACGTGCTGAAAGTGGACCGCTCTTTCGTCAAGGACGTCACACATGACCCGGATGATGCCGCCATTACGCGCACTGTGGTGGCCATGGCGCATAGCCTGGGGCTCAAGGTGGTGGCCGAAGGTGTGGAAACCGAAGCCCAGCTCGGCTTCCTGCGGGCTTGCCACTGTGATGAGCTGCAGGGCTATCTCTTCAGTCCACCCGTAGTGGCAGAGGAGATGGCCCGTTTCCTGGTCATGGAAAGGCCGTTTGCCACGCTGGTTGGGGAGTCTGACCCTGAAGCCGTATGCGCCATGCTGGTCGTGGACGACGAAACCAATATTCTTTCGGGATTGAGGCGCGGCCTTCGCGGGGAGCCCTACCGCATCATCGTGGCCCGGAACGTGGCGCAAGCATTCGAGTTGCTTGCCACCCATGACGTGCAGGTTGTGCTGGCCGACTACCACCTGCAGGAAATGCCCGGGTCGGAGTTCCTGTCACGGGTAAAGGAAATCCATCCCGATACGGTGCGGATCGTGTTGTCGGGCTATACCGATTTTCCTGCGGTCACCGAGGCAATCAACCGCGGGACAATATACAAGTTTCTCTCGAAGCCATGGGAAGATGAAGTGTTGCGGGCATGCATGCGTGACGCGTTCCGCAGACATGCGCTGGAAGCGGAGAACCGGCGGCTCGTATCTCAGTTGGCCGATCGTCCAGAAGGACTGATGTGCGCAAAAGAGACATGCGACCAACGCGTCTATCCCAATCGCAATCTGACTGACTGGGTGAATGGCTAATCATGAATAGAGGACTGGCAGTAACATGCGTCAGCGAAATATTTCCCTGTATGGCGAAGCCATGTCGTGGGTGGCTTTAGCGGCAAAAAGCTAATCTTGTCACTTCTGTTATCAATCTAGGCAACGAAACGTAGAACCAGCAATGACCAAACACGAGACATTTCTTCCACAGGAGTCGCGTCACACCGCACAGCGTGGCCAGAGGGCGGCGTGCTTCACAAGTATTCGCGACCGGCTTGCTGTCATTGTGCTGGTCGCCATGGCGCCAGCATTGCTGTTTTTCGGGCTGGTGAGCGTGGATGCTTATTGGAATGCGCTGGGAGAAGCGAACGAACGTCTCGCGAACTATATCGAGATGTCGGTTCTTGTCCAGGAACGCCGCGTGCAGGCCGCGCGGGAAATCGCCACCATACTTGCGAATACGCCGGATATTCAGTACCGGCACGAGAACTTTTGCAACATTTTCGCGCAAATACGGCAGCAGCACAGCGAGTACGCCAATCTTGGACTGACGGATGCGGCGGGAAACGTGATATGCAGCGCCCGTCCGATTGACCAGCCAGTTAATTGTGCCGATCGCCCATGGTTCAGGGAGGCCAAGGCGACGCAACGACTGTCCGTTGACACCTACCACCTGGGGCATATCGCAAAAAGCCCCGTGCTGGTCATCGGAGCACCGGTTTCTCCTGATCCCGGTGCACAGGCTGGGTATGTTTTCGT
>JAIQET010000012.1 GCA_020073645.1 Terriglobia bacterium
CCGGAAAACCCTAACTCATACTTCGTGGATCGGGCTCACGCCCGCTTCCCGCAAATGGATGTCTGGCCAAGCTGTCGCTTTGGCCGCTACCCAGGATCGCACGCCGTTCGCCAACTTATCCGCCCCTCACCCGCTTCGAGAGCCCACTCTTCCAAGCGCCAGGAGATCTCCGTCTCCTCTTGACTTTTACTTATCATGGATGTCCCCGGTTTCCCCGGGCATTCTGCTGGGTCTGGCAAAGATTGCCGCCCGGCGAATCATCGAACTTCCTGCCAAGGGCAGTGGCAAGTCATAGCGAGTCCCGCACCCCGGTCCTCCGGAAAGCAATTTGGGCTTTGCAGCACGGCCCTGCGCGCTATGCAGAACGTTGCACATTGACAAGTCTGGGATTGCGGCAGAGACTGACCGTCGTTGGCCGCCACGCCATCCCCAGGCTGCTGGTCGAGTTGGCCCCGTTTCCGCTCCGAAGATCGGATGCCACTGGAGGCACGCATGAAGCCCCACTATCTCGCCCTCTTTCTGCTCTGCACGACGACGCTCGTGCTGGCGCAGACGAACCCCGTTCCGCTGATCAATCAGCCGCTGGTCCCAGCCAGCGCCGCTCCGGGCGGGCCAGGGTTCAACCTCGTGGTGAATGGCACGGGCTTCAGCGCAGCGTCTGTTGTCGAATGGAACGGAAGGAGTCTGATCACAACGGTCGTCTCGGGTCAGAAGTTGATCGCTAAAGTCCCGGCTTCGAGAATCAGCAAGGCCGGAACAGCTTCGGTAAGGGTAGCAAATCCAGGCGTGGCTTCCTCGAACGTCGTGCTTTTTCCCGTGGCGGCTTCGGAATCGGCGGTGGCCTTCTCACGAACGGATATTGACGATCCAACGCCCACTATCGTGTTCTCCGCAGATTTCAATAATGACCAAAGGGCGGATCTGCTCGTCGGAGACGGCAACGGCGTTTCGCTCTTCCTGGGCAAGGGAAACGGTTCTTTTAACTCCCCACTCGTAACACTCACTGATGGGTTAACTCTTGTTACCGGAGACTTTAACAATAGTGGCAACCTTGGCTTTGCATATTTGGACGTGTACTTGGGTAATGGAGAGGGGACTTTCACTTTCGGCTCCTCTTTCAACGATCAGGAGGAAGGTGGACTTGTCACCGGCGATTTCAACGGTGACGGCAAACTGGATGTCGTGTTGTTCAATGTAAGTTTTGGAAGTATCGGGGCTCAGGTTTCGCTCGGCAACGGCGACGGAACCTTCACAGCCACAGGACCTTCGTTCGGGACCAACGCAGAGACCGCAACCGTCGCCGATTTCAATGGCGACGGAAAGCTGGACCTCGCGGTTCCCAGTTATCAGGGCAATACTGTCTCAATCTTTCTGGGAAACGGCGACGGAACCTTCCAGTCACCGATGTCTGCTACTGCACCAAGCGCGCAAAGATTAACCACCGCAGACTTCAATGGTGACGGTATTCTGGATCTGGCCGTACCGGCCGGTTCTTCGGGAATTGCCGTCCTACTCGGCAATGGTGACGGATCCTTCAAGCCTTATGTGACCTACCCGACTGCGTCCAACTCCGTGCAGACCGTGACGGGCGATTTCAATGGTGACGGCAAACTGGATTTGGCTGCTCTGTGCGTTACCACCGAGAGTGGCACCGGGTTCGTGTCCTTATTGCTGGGAAATGGCGACGGCAGTTTTCAGACTCACGTCGATTTTGCAACGGGAATTTACCCAGACGGGATGGATTTGGGCGATTTCAACAACGATGGCCGGCTGGATCTCGCGGTGGCAAACTATTTTGGCAATAGTCTATCCATCTTCCTGCAATCCACCGTGAGCCTCTCACCGATTAGCTTGACGTTCCCTGCCCAGAATGTCGGGTCCACCAGCTCTCCCCAGAACTTGACGCTCACGAATTCTGGCAACACTGCGATCACGATCAACAGCATTACATTTACAGGCGCAAATGCGACGGATTTCTCCCAGACCAACACCTGTGGCACCAGCTTGGCTGGTGGCACGAGTTGTGCGATCGCGGTTACCTTCACACCGACAGCTACTGGCACGCGCACGGCCACCATTAACGTGAATGACAACGCGGTGGGAAGTCCTCAGACTGCGGCTCTGTCAGGCACCGGTACCGCCCCGGCCGTTACGCTTTCCACCAACAACCTGACCTTCGCCACCCAGCTCTTGCGAACCACCAGTTCGGCCCAGCAGGTTACGGTCACGAATACCGGCACTGGAACACTGAACATCACCAGCATCGTCGGCACGGGAGACTTCACCCAGACCAACACTTGCGGCTCCAGCGTACAGCCGGGAGCAAGTTGCACGATCAGCGTGCAGTTCATGCCGACGCAAAAGGGGACGCGCACCGGTTCGGTGACAATTATGGACAACGCTCCGGACAATCCGCAAACCATTTCCCTGACGGGATGTGGGACGGTGGTTAAGCTGTCGGCTATCGGGTTGAATTTCGGCAATCAGAAGGTGGGAACCACCAGTCCTCCGGTTATCGTGACCGTAACCAACGTATCCGGACAAACGCTGTCGCTCAGTTCGATCAGCATTACCGGGACTGATCCCGGTGACTTCGCCCAGACGAACACCTGCGGTACCGGTATAGCAGGCCACGCGAGTTGCAAGATTCGGGTGACGTTCACACCTACGATGCAAGGATCTCGAAACGCGACGCTTTCGATCAGCGACAACGGCGGTTGTAGTCCGCAGACTGTTGCATTGTCGGGGAATGGTACGTAAGGGCAGGGCACGACGCGAGCATGCCCAATGAGTTCAGCGGTGCAGTGGAGGCTGAGCGGCTCGCGCCTGACCGCTCCAGCGCGCCCCCATAAGCGGTCCATCACCAGCGCGAAAACAGCCCTCCGCGAACGCCCCGCAGCGCAGCTCAAGCGCCCCAGCATCTCATCAGATCAGCTTTCACATCCCCGTGCGCGTCAGCGCATCAGCATCGCGAACAGCCAAATATTACTAGTCAGTTACTAGTAGAGCGTCACTTTGAAGTGCTCTAATCCCTAACCCGTCCGACAATTGACGGGTTAGGACACTGACATCCGTGCGGGCCGACGCCGACCACATCCGAGGCACTGGCAGGCGCTGGCGAAGTTGGTCGGGATGTCGCCCGAATGTGCTTAGAGCAGCCGATCAATTGTGGTCGGCACGGCGATTTTCCAGCAGCGCGAAGAAACTAGTGAGGGGGATCGGGTTGATGCCAATTTGGTCCGACCACAATCGCAGCAGAGGCGCTCATTGCGTCTGCAGGAATATCGAGACCGCAGATTGAACGTTACTGGCGAGGTCGAGCTTGCCATCGCCATTGAAGTCGCCTGTGACTAAGAATTGCGGGTTTGGACCGCTAGCGAAGCGCAAACGAGGCTTCAAGGTCCCGTCGCCATTCCCCAAGTAGATGGACAGATCAAATGAGAATGCATTGATGAGCGCGGCATCGAGCTTGCCGTCGGCGTTGAAATCGCCCGCAATTACCGACTTGGGTCCGATGCCGGTAGAATAGTTAACCGCCGATTGAAAGGTGCCGTCGCCATTTCCGAGCAGGACTGAGATCGCACTCCCGGCCACCATCAAGTCGAGTTTCCCGTCCCCATTGAGATCGGCAACTGCAATTGAACTGGGTCCAAGTCGTGTAGCGAATGAGACTGGCGGTTGAAACTTACCGTTGCCCTTGTTCAGAAAAATGTCCGCCGTGTTAGCGCCCCCGTTGGTCAAGGCGAGGTCAATCTTGCCATCGCGATTGAAATCGCCCGCCGCCAATCCGAAGGACTGCCCGGAGTGGAGCAGAAAATGCCCGAAGGCCCGGAATGTGCCATCGCCAAGGCCGCGCAGAATGAACAGGCCACCGGGACTGTTATTGTCGGCAAGGGCAAGGTCCAGCTTTCCATCGCCATCTAAGTCGGCCGCTACAACAGCCGCAGATCCAGTTGCCGTATTCGAGTCAATATGGTTCTGGAATGTGCCATCCCCGTTTCCGAGGAAAACCGAAACAAGACCAAGACAGCAGGACGCATCCGCGATATCTAGTTTGCCGTCGTCGTTGAAATCACCGATGACTACGGCACCGGTGGAACCACCCGTCCCGTATGAGACGCTGGGCTGGAACGTGCCATCACCATTTCCCAGCAGAATGGAAATGCTCGAACCGTTATTCCCGAGTACCAAGTCGAGCTTACCATCGGCGTTGAAGTCGCCGGTTGCCAAGGTGATCAGAGAAGCGGTGCTGATTTGCGAACTGTTGAGCGATACCGAAACAGTCGGGTTGGAGATGGGAAAGTAGGCGACGTTCGATGCAGACCCAGTCCCACGATTCAGGACAGTTACGGACGCCGTGCCTGCCGTCGCGATGTTCGTAGATGGAACTGCCGCAGTTAGCTGTGAATTGCCAACGAAGGTCGTCGTCAGCGGTGTGCCGTTCCATTTCACCACGGCTCCCGAGACGAACCCAGTGCCATTCACCGTGAGCGTGAATCCCGACCCGCCCGGAGGAGTGCTTGTGGGAACAAGCGGTTGATTGATGAGCGGCACCGGATTTGTTTGCCCAAGCACGACTGTGCTGCTGAGGCAAATCACGAACAGGCAAACATAGAAAAGCGGCTTCATGACAACCTCCCTTGGCGGACAAGCGACCAGAACTCGGTGGAGCAACTGCTGGGGGAAGCGCAACGTGAACGTTGGAAGTGTGCTCCAATCGGCAAGGGCAGTCAAGAACGCAGGGTTTGCACTCTCGCTGAGGGGCTTTGCCACTGGAACGATCTCAAAGTAGTCCTATCCCCTCGGCTCTACTTACATATTTGCGCAAACGTCAGCACAGCTCCAGTGCCCCGCCCGGCGCGTCGCAAACTCTACGTCTCAAAATGCATCGAAAACAGTGCAATATTACTAGTTAGTTACTAGTAATGTGTCGTTTCAAAGTGCTCTATCTCCTAACCCGTCCGACAATTGACACCCCTTCCGGCCAAGACCTAGACTGAGAGGCTTGCATGCGAACCGCCCCACTTCTCGCAAAGAACGCGAGAAATGGGGCACCCCCGTCAGGGCAAAGGACACGACATGGGCTGGCTGGAGAACCGGTTTGAAAAGAATTTCCTGATCACCACCGTGGACTACGTGTTCAACTGGGCGCGCAAGTCGGCGGTGTGGCCGATGACGTTTGGCTTGGCGTGCTGCGCCATCGAGATGATTGCTTCGTCCACGGCGCGGTTCGACATTGCGCGCTTCGGGTCGGAGGTGTTTCGTCCCAGCCCGCGGCAGAGCGACCTGATGATTGTGGCCGGAACCGTGACCCTGAAGATGGCGCCGGTGGTAAAGCGCATCTACGACCAGATGCCCGATCCCAAGTGGGTGATTTCGATGGGCGCGTGCTCGTCGGTGGGCGGGCCGTTCAATACCTACGCGGTGCTGCAGGGCGTGGACAAGATCGTGCCCACGGATGTGTACGTGATCGGGTGCCCGCCGCGTCCGGAAAATCTTTTCTACGCGCTGCTCAAGCTGCAGGACAAGATCGATCAGATGTCGCTGGCCAAGCGTCCCACCGAAGTGCGGCTGGATGAGAACATGGTGGAGAACTTCAAGCGGCAGGTGATGATCGCGCAGACGCTGCAACCAAGATAGCAATTAGCAGTTAGCAATTAGCACTTGGCCCTTCGAGTTGATTGCCAATTGTTGATGCGCCCACCCGAATGTGTTTTGGCTAATTGCTAACTGCTAATTGCTTGTCGCGAACGCCGACACTATGTCCGAACTCATCAAACTCGCCAGCCGATCCGACCTTCCTCCCGAGGGTGAAGCCAAAGAGTTTCCCTGTGGCGACAAGATGATCTGCGTGGTGAATGTGAATGGTGTGATCACGGCGATGGACAATGTGTGCCTGCATCGCGGGGGGCCGCTGGGGCAGGGAGTGGTCGAGGGCGACAAACTGGTTTGCCCGTGGCACGGCTGGCAGTGGGACCCCAAGACCGGCGAAGCCGCGCACAATCCGGCGGCCAAGGTGGCGGTGTATCCGCTGAAGATGGAGAACGGGGACGTGATGATCGAGGTGTAAGCTCTTAACTTTTGTCCTTTGATTGAAGACGGCCGGCGGGACCCTTCGACCGCGCTCAGGGCAGGCTCTGGCGCTACGGCTTATCCCAGAAACTTCAAGAAGTCACCCGGCTGATTGTTAAACCCGGGGAAGACCTGGTCGAGCGCATGGTTGCCAAGGTGGCGGTAGACGGCTTCGCCCAGCACTTGGCGGAAGTCGGTGGTGAGAGCCAGGTCACGGCCTTCGTAGAGTTGCGATTGGTCGAGACCGGGCCAGCGTCCGTAGACTTTGCCGCCTTTCACCGGGCCGCCCATGACGAACATCACATTGGCGTGGCCGTGGTCGGTGCCACGGTTTCCGTTCTCGCGGGCGGTGCGTCCAAACTCGGACATGGTGACGACGACGGTGTCTTCGGCAAGATCACCGAGATCGGTCCAGAAGGCGGCCAGGGACTGCGAGAATTCGCGCAGGATGTTAGCGATCTGGCCCTGGGTGCTGCCCTCGTTTACATGGTGGTCCCAGCCGCCGATGTCGGCGAAAGCTACCTGCACGCCCAAGTTTGCTTTGATGAGCTGAGCGAGCTGCTTGAGGCTGTCTGCGAAGCGGCCGCCGGGATAATCTGCGCCGGGCGCGGGCGTGTACTTCGAGGGGTCGGCGGACTTCAGCATCTTGACTGCTTCGAAGGTCTCCTGGCCGGTGCCGTGCAGCACGGAATCCACCGAGTGCGCGTACATGGCTTCGAAAGTGTTGGCGATGGGTGCGGCACTCGGACTGCGGCCACCGACGCCGAAATCGTTGATGTTGTTCATCGCGACCGCGGGCTCGCTGCCGGAGAGTATGCGCGGCAAGGAAGGGCCGAGGGCGATGGCACGGAAGGCGGAATTGTCGGCAGGCGCGGCATGCAGCGCGCGATTGAGCCAGCCATCGTCGGTCGCCTTCACGCCGGGGGTGCCGGATTCCATGAAGTCCTGGGCATCGAAGTGGGAGCGCGTGGGGTCGGGCGAGCCGGCGGCGTGCACGATGGCAAGATGACGCTGCTTCCACAACGGCTCGAAGGCGGACATCGCGGGGTGGAGACCAAAGAAACCGTCAAGATCGAGAACCGCGTTGCGTGGGATATTGATGGACGGCCGCATGGCGTAGTACGCCTGCTCTCCGTGAGGGACCACGATGTTGAGGCCGTCGGCGGCGCCGCGTTGGAAGATGACGACCAGGCGCTTGGCGTTGGTGGCCTGTTCAGCACCGAAAGCGGCGCGCTTGAGAAATGCGGGCAGCGCAGCCGTGCCCACAACGGCGAGGGCGGAGTTACGAAGAAATACGCGTCGGGTTAGTGACATAAAAACCAGTTCTCCGTTGTCAGTTCTCGGTTCTCAGTTTCAGCGACGCCAGTCATCTCCTCTGAAATTCTGGCGAGCCTAAAATCAAGCCCGAGATTACGGCCACGTTGGGGGGACGGGCAGGATCGTCCAGCCGGCGCTCGCTGACTTTTGGGTCTTTCAGCTGGGCGGCGATGGTGTCGTGCGTCTGCCTGGAGACGTCGCCAGCCAGCAAATTATTTTCGAGCAATGCCAAGGTCTGCTGCGGATCGGGTAGTGGGCTGCTGGCGCCCAGCACGCGATCGGAGGCGACCTGCACTCCTTTCATCTTTCCGGAGGTGAGGGCCAGGGCAAAGTTCATGCGTCCGAGCAGGGCGGAGGAGTTCACCCAGGCTTCGGCTTTCATGGAGTAGCCCGTCGGCGGCTGCATGCCGTAAAGCGGCATTCCCAGAGCCTGGAGTTGCCGCGCGATAGGCGTCGCGTCGGTGATGTCCGCGTCGCTCGCGCGTAAGGCCGAGACTACAAACTCGAGCGGGGTTTTCACCTTGGCGCGATAGGCGTCGGCGGACCAGAACTCGGGCGAGTGGAACATGATCTTCAAGACTTCGCGGATGTCTCCATCTTTCTTAAGAAACGTTTGCGACATGCGGTCCACCAGCGCGGGCGGAGGATTGTCGGAAACAAAACGCATGGCCAGCTTGGTGCAGACGAATTTCGCAGTGGAGGGGTGGTGGGCGAAGATGTGGAGCACCTCCAGCCCTTCTTTCTCGCCGCCGGGCTTGATGCGATGCCCGAGCACGGTTTTGTCGCCGGGTTCGTGCATGCGATCTTCAAAGGTGAAGCCGCCGCCTTGCCTGGGCTGCTTGAGAGTCCAGCCGGTGAAAACGCGGGCGACCTCGCTGACGTCGTTCTGGGTGTAGCCGCCGTTCACGCCGAGGGTATGCAGCTCCATGAGTTCGCGGCCGTAATTTTCATTCAGGCCGCTGCGCTTGCCCTTGGCCTGCTTCGTAGAAGCGTTCTTCTGGTTGTAGCGCTTGCGCCAGGCCTTGTTGGCATTCTTTGGCGCCCCGTTGGCGACGTCGGAGTTCGGTCCCACGCTCAACCAGTTGTCGAGATAGAAAAGCATGGCGGGGCTTTGGGCGGTGGCAACCAACAAGTCCTCAAACTTGCCCATAGCATGCGGGCGAATGACGTCGCGCTCGTAGCTGGTGATCAGGTACCGGTCGGCTCCTTTGCCGATAAAGACGTTGAAGTGGTTGAACCAGAAATCGGTCATCACTTCCTGCAACTGGCGCTGGCTGTAGCTGGCACGCAACAGCTTGCCCTGGATGAGTTCGACAGCGACGACCTGCTGGGGATTGTTGAGGGCCATCAGGGTTTCGCGTTGTTGCGGAGTCATGCCCTCCAGGAACTCATCGCGCTTGGTCCCCTTCAGTGACGTGGCCAGGGCCCGGCGGTCAGCGGGCGACATTTTGAGGATTTCTTTCATGCGCTCGTCCGGCGGCATGTCGAGCAGATCCTGCGCTTTGAGATCGGCGTAGAGGCGATCTTCGCGGCGGCGGGCGCGCTCTTCGTCAGTCAGCTTGCCTTTCTTGCTGGTGTCGGCGGCCGTGGCGGGGTCGGGGTTGGCGGCCTCCTGCTTGCGATCCTGTTTCTCCTGCATGCGTTCGATCTGGTCCTGGTAAACGGCACGCTTGACCGGATCGGAAGGCAGAGACTGTTTGCCTTGTTCGACCGCCTTGATCAGTTGCGGGGGCGGAAAATTCTCCACTATTTCGCGGGTGTCCATGCGCAGAGTGCGGAAGGGAGCCAGACGAGCGTCGAGTGGGCTGTCGTTGATCTTTTCCGGGTGGAGTTGCTGGTCGATCCATTGGTCGACACCCATTGCCTTCACGCGCTCTACGTCGCCGGGGCGCGGGCCGAAAGTCAGGCGATTGAGGGCGTGCAGCGCACGTTTCTGCTCGTCCATCTGCCCGGCGGAGGTTTGTTTCTCCTTTCTCTTACCGAGGGCGAACTGGGCGGAGAGGGCCGATCCCAGCAGCGAGAGAGCGAGAACGAGCCTGAGTTTTCGGCGTCCGAACCACATGAATGCACCGTTTCGCGGAGGGGGAGGTGCTAGTACTTATCAACCCGAAAAGCGGGAAAAGGTTGTGGAAAGGGGACCCTTGGTGCGTGCCGACTTAGTTCTTCCATGGTTGGAGCGATGGCATTTGGGTCCGCCCCCGAAATAGCGAGCTGGTTTTAAGCGTCCCTACGGGACGCGTTTGCGTGTGTGGGCTCGACCCGCCACTGAAGTGGCGGGCTACTTTCAGTCGCGCCTACGACGCTGGCTGTCGTGGGCACACGCGATGAGGCACGTGTCGATTGTGATCCGGAGCCTTGCAGAGAAGGCCCTTCGGAGCTAGCATTCGGGCTGTTCTACGTGGCTCATCCGTCCGGGCGGAGGTGGTCAATGAAGCGCACGATTTCGGCTGTGATCCTGATCGTGATTTTTCTTCCCCTGCTGTTGCACGCGCAACTGGACAAGATTGTGATTCCGGCGGGCACACCGGAGGACAAGGCATTGCAGGCGATCTCCAACGAACCGGACGCCCAGAAGAAGCTGACCATGTATGAGGGTTTTGTGCAGGAGTTCGCGTCGAATCCGGCGGCGGTAGCGTACGGGAATTGGCAGATCTCGCAGCACTACCAGACTGCGAGCGATCTGCAGAAGGCGCTGGAGTACGGTGACAAAGCGCTGGCGAGTTCTCCGCACAATCTCGATATCCTGGTTTCACAGGCCAATGTTGCGCAGCAGATGAAGAATAATGGGAAGGTGATCGATTATGCCCTGCGGGGCGGGGAAGCTTACAACTCCATCAACAAGGAAGCCAAGCCAGAAGGGATGAGCGACCAGGATTTCGCGTTGCGACTGGAAGAGGAGAAGAACGCGGCCAAGAGTTCGTACGAATTTCTGGAGGCGGCGGCGTTCAATGCCATTGTCGATGAAGCCGATGCCAAGACGCGGATGGCCGACATCGAGCGCTTCACGCCGGCGTTTCCCAATTCGCGCTTCGAAGACCAGGTGGCATCGTACGCGATGATGTCATTATCCGAACTAAAGGATATGTCGCGGCTGGTGGCATACGGGGAGAAAGCGCTGGCGGCGAATCCGAACAGCCTGGCGACGCTGACGCTCCTTTCCACTACTTATGTTGAGGATCCCAAACCTGGCAGCTTGAGCAAGGCCATCACCTATGCGCAGAAGACGATCGAGGTAGCCAAGGCTGATGCTCCCGATGCAGACCGCTCCCGCAAACTGTCGGCAGGAGTGGCGCACTCGACCTTGGGTTACGCCTACATGAAGGAGGACAAGACGGCGGCGGCTGTTCCCGAGTTGAAGGCCGCAGCGGCGCTGCTGAAAGAGCAGGATGAGCAGCAGTACGCGATTGCTTTGTACCGTCTGGGCTATGCTTACGCCAAACTGAACAAGGTCACCGAGGCGCGGGAAGTGCTGAACGAAGCGGTCAAGATTGCCGGGCCGGTGCAGGGACCAGCGCAGGACTTGCTCACAAAGGTAAACGCAGCGCGGGCCAAGGGGAAATAAGCGCCCGGCCAGACGCGCGGAGAAGTCCCGGTGGTTTCGCTGGTCGGTTATACTTGGCTCCTCGCGGGGTGGTGTTGGAATGTCTCAAAGCAGAACCGCGGCACCCATGACCAGCGAACTGCGCAGCCTGCAGTTGCCTTCGACTCTGTGCGAACGCGCCGAGCAGAGGTTCGGGGCGCGTTTTGGCAGTGTGGAACAGCTTCTTACTTTCGTGTTGCAAGAACTCCTGCGCGACGACGCGGCGCAAATGGACCAGGCCGAACAGCGCATCGTCGAACAAAGACTGAAAGACCTCGGGTACATTTGACACGCGGCCCCACCCGTAGCAACAATCCGAACTTGATGACAAAGATGGAAAGTCTGGAGCAGGTCCAGAGCATGGGCCGGGAACGGCTCTATCCGTCGCTCACCAACCCCAACTGGCTGGTGCTGCGCAAGCGGCGGGAATTGTTCCGGCGGTGGCTGGAAGGCCTGCCGGAGTTGAATCTTAGCGTGCTCGATATCGGCGGCCGGATTCAGCCTTACCGGCCACTCATGGCCGGCCAGGAGCGGCAGTATGTAGCCGTGGACTTGCGAGTCACGCCGCTTGTCGATGTAGTCGCCAATGCGGAGCGACTTCCGCTGGCCAGCGAAAGTTTCGACCTGGTTCTGTGTACGCAGATGCTGGAGTACGTTCCCCACCCCCAGCAGGCCATTCTTGAAATACACCGGGTTTTGAAGCCCCGCGGTGTTCTGCTGCTCAGTGTTCCAACCGCAAGTCTCAAGGACACAGACGAAGACCGCTGGCGCTTTCTGCCGGCAGGCATCCGGCAGTTGCTCTCCGCATTCTCAGAGATCGAATTGGTGGCCGAAGGCGGCAGTATTGCAGGTTTGTTTCGTACCGTGAATGTTTGCCTTCAGCTATTCGCCAGATATCGCGCGCTGCGCACAGTGCTGAGTCATACCATTACGCCGGTACTGAACCTGGTGGGGGCGGGGATGGAGGGACTAGCGCGGAGCGACAACGAGGCTTTCGCGGTGAACTATAGTGTTCTGGCTCGAAAATAACGTTGCCTCTCTCTGCGCGATAGGTTAAAAGTTGGCCTCATCAGCACAACATCCGAGTTTCGCATTCAATGAACAACTTTCTACTGGGCGGAGGAAGCCCGTTCCTGTATTTTCAGTTCTGAGACCACAACCTGGACGACTGCGTGCTTAATTTTGCTCGGAAGCTGTGGAACCTGGGTAAGGATGTTCCGGCGCAAGGCTTCTCCTTCAGCCGGCCGTTGCTGCTGATCCAGAGCGACGATTGGGGACGGGTTGGAGTGCGCGATCGCGAGGGTTATGAGCAGCTGCGCGCCAGCGGAATTCCGCTCGGTCAAAATCCCTACGACTTGTACACGCTGGAAACGGCGGAGGACGTTGCCGCCCTGGGGGAGATGCTGAATCGCCACCGCGATTCGACGGGACGTCCGGCCTGTGTGTTGATGAATTTTGTGCTGGCGAACATCGATTTTCCCAAGACCCGAAGGAACAATTATCAGCAGATTCATTTGCGGACCCTGGCCGAGGGGCTTCCAGGAAACTGGAAACGGCCAGGACTGTTCGAGGCGTACCGGCAGGGAATCGGCGACGGGGTCTTCTATCCGGCGCTGCACGGGCTGACGCATTTCTGCAAGCAAGCCGCGGAGTACCAGCTGGCGAAAAATGACGAGCGTGGGAGTTTGCTGCGCACCCTGTGGAAGGCGGAGACACCCTACATCTACTGGCGAATGCCCTGGATCGGATATGAATACTGCAATCCCGAGCCGCCCAAGGCGGGGTTCCTGCCGGCGGAAGCGCAGCAGGAATTGATTGCGGCTGCTGCGGAGAGCTTTACGAAGTTTTTCGCGAGGGCTCCCGTTTCCGCGTGCGCTCCAGGGTACCGGGCGGATCGGGAGACACACCTGGCGTGGTCGAAGTGCGGGGTGCGGGTGGCACAAAATGGCAGTGGCTCGCCTTTGCATCCGCATTTTGATGAATGGGAGCTTTTGCATCTGCATCGCACCATTGACATTGAGCCCTCGCAACGGGATTTGCCGTTGGAGAAGTACATGCAACTTGCCGACGATTGCTTTGCCCGCGGGGTCCCAACGATTGTCTCAGTGCACGCGATCAACTTTCATTCCACCCTCAAGGATTTTCGTGGGCCCACGCTACGGGCGTTGGATGAGTTTCTGTCAGCGCTGGAGGCAAAATATCCCAACCTGCTGTATGTGCATGATGGCGATGTCTATGACATCGTGACACGAGGCAAGTTCGAGAACTCACACGGGAAGGTTTCTGTAACCGTCCAGCAGAATGCCGGCAAGGCGCGCTCGGCGGCCTGGGGAGCGAAATAGATGCCGGGACCGCGGTCGCTGGTGCTGATCACGGTGGACTGCCTGCGGGCTGACCATGTCGGCTTCCTCGGCTACGACCGGCCCACTACGCCTTTTGTGGACGCGCTGGCTGCGGAGAGTGTGGTGTTCTCCAACGCAATCGTGGCGGGTGCGCCAACCTACTATTCTTTCCCAGCCATCCTGGCTTCCCGGCATCCACTGGCACTGGGCCGCGATGTGGTTGGGTTAGCGCCGGGTGAGCCCACGATTGCGACGGTTCTGAAAGAGTCAGGTTACGCGACCGCAGCATTTCTGGCCGGGAACCCGTATCTCTCGCGACGGTTCGGCTACCAAGCGGGATTCGATGCATTCCGGGATTTTCTGGACGCGGAGATCGAATCACTTGTGGTACCCGGCAACGGGGCAGGGAGTGGAGGTCTGCTCACCCGGCTGAACCGCAGTCTGGCGGAAGCGTGCCATAAGCTCGGTTTAGTGGGATCGCTGTACGATGAGCTTTACTTCCAGTACTGCCAGAGAGTGGCGGCTTCACCGGCGCCATCGTTCGACAGGTTGCGTCGTTATCCCGCGGCGGATGTGATCGTGGACCACGCTTGCAACTGGCTGGCGGGAGTGGCGGAAGCGCCATTCTTCCTGTGGTTACACCTGATGGATCCTCACTCGCCGTATTATCCGCCACAAGATGCCCTGCGGTGGATGGGGACGCCTGAGATCAGTGCAGGCCGCGCGCGCTATCTGAACTCGTACTGGAACCGCGGCGATCTCGGGGCAAACCGATTCAGACGTCAGCGGGAGGAAGTAGTCGCGCTGTATGATGCGGGCATCCGGTGGGTGGATGCGCAAGTGGCGCGGCTGGTCGAGACGCTGCGTCACTCCCGCCTGTGGGACAACTGTGTGTTTGCTTTCACGTCCGACCACGGTGAAGAGTTTCTGGATCACGGAGGACGCTACCATCCGCCCTCCCGGGTCGCGGAGGAGTTGGTCCGGGTGCCGCTGTTGCTGCGCATGCCGAGTGTGAGTCAGACAGGGCCCGTACAAGCGCCCTTCAGTATGATTCACCTGGCGCCAACACTTCTGGAAGCGGCCGGTGCTCCCGTGCCCAGCAGTTTTTCTGGCCGCAGCTATGGGGCGCGGCTGCATTCGGCAGAAGACTGGGACGAGGCAGCCATCGTCGAATGCATTACCGACTGCGCCAATCTGTTCCGCGCCGACGGCAGGCTGGGCAGGCGTATCGTGGCTGTTCGCGAAAAGCGCTACAAGCTGGTGTTCGACTTCGGCCTGCATCGAGAACAGGTGTTTGATCTGGCTCGTGACCCCGGCGAGTTCCATCCGCTGCCTGCCGATGAGGAAAGGCCGGTGCGCAGGCGGTTGCTGGAGCGCCTTCGCCAGCATCTTGCCGACTCGCGAGGGGATGGCGGCTCCGAGCGCCGGCTCAGGGCCCTCCTAAAAGAAATCCGGCTGGAATCGGCAACAGCAGCGGCATGCGAGTCCGAACTGGTCAGGACACAAGGCTGAACTTAAGCAAGAACCAACTCATGGGCAATCCGCCGGGCAAGATCAAGATACTGTTTATGGTGTCAGTCGACGCGCAGGACACCAACGCGCAGAGTCTTAATGCTCGGGAAATTGTTCTCCGCCTGGATCCGGAGCGCTTCGAGTCCACACTCTTTTACGAGCACAGCCCCGATGAGCGCCTGCTTCATCGCCCTTCCGTTCGCCTGGTAAGAATGCCTCGGCGAGCTCGCACTCTGTTTGTGCTGAAAGAAATGCTGAGGCGGCCGGATGTGATTGCCTACGTGGATTACAGCCCCGCGTCATATCTCTTCTTGCATCTGCCGAAAGTACTGCGTCAGGGTACGGTCACGGTCAGCCATGTGGAGGCTCCCGCCAGCGCTCTTGCCGGAGCGCCGGCATTTTTTCGCTGGCTCTATAAGGGGATTTTACCCAGATGCGAGGTGCACACCGGAATCACAGACTTCATCGTGCGCGAAGTCGCAGAAAGTCAGGGGGTGGGAGCCCAGTTTATTTTGCCTGTAGGCGTAGATACGAGGATGTTTGCTCCGCCTCCGGCGAGGAACAGCACCGTGCCGACCGTGCTGTTCACAGGCACCGTGATGGAACGGAAGGGCCCGCATCTGGTGGTGGAGGCGGCAAAGCAACTGCCGCAGGCGGTCTTTTGGATCGTGGGCGCGGCGCGTGATGGTTTCGACCTAGTAGTGTGGAAGCGATGTGAGGAGTTGGGCGTCTCCAATGTGCGGTTCCATGGTCCGCTCCCGCAAACCTCGCTGGCAGCATTGATGCAGCGCAGTGATATTTTCCTTCTGCCATCGCGCCTCGAGGGTCTGCCCAAGGTCACCCTGGAGGCGGCCGCCACAGGTTTGCCTTGCGTGGTTTTTCGGGACTACGAGACACCCTCCGTGGTCGAAGGTATCACCGGGTTTCAGGTTGGCAGCTTCGAGGAAATGGTATCGCGCTTGAAATTGCTTATCGAGAACCGGGAATTGCGTCTGAAAATGGGGGCTGCAGCAGTCGAACATGTCAAGAAATTCGATTGGGATGTAGTCGCCCCGCAATGGCAGCAAGCCTACTTGCAGGTGGCCGCCGAGCACTTGCCGAAGCGGGTAAAAGCTGGGCGTGGTCCAGCATGATCACGAACCTGCGCATGCCGGTTGAGGGCCATGCGAGAGCGCAGCAATCGCCCCACCTCTTGACCTTGACCCCGTTTTACCCGGTACGGAACGACGACGCGCAGGGTTGCTTCGTGGCTGAACCCTTGCGTTGGGTCGAGCGGATGGGCGTGGTCAACACGGTCATCGCGGTACGGCCCTTCTACTACAGTCGGGTGCGTGCCAACGAGTCTGCTGTTCCGGCGCGCTGGAGTCATTTCTTTTCGCTGCCCGGCGGCTTTGGCTTACCCACGGCGGGAGCGTTCTTGTACGCTCACATTCTGCGGCAGGTGCGGGCGTTGCATAGAGCAAGACCCGTGCATCTCATCCACGCTCACGCGCCTTTGCCCTGCGGACATGCGGCGGCTCTGCTGAGCCGCGAGCTGGGGATTCCCTTCGTCGTGACGGTGCACGGTCTGGATGCGTTCTCGATCAAGCAGGCAGGGGGACGCGCCGGGCAGTGGTGCAAGCGGGTGGCGCGGTGGGTGTATGGGTCCGCGCGAGAAGTGATTTGCATCAGCGAAAAGGTCCGCGAGCAGGTTCTGGAGGGCGGAGCCACGGTACGCACCGCAGTGGTGCATAACGGGGTAGATTCTCAAGTTTTTTCGCCGCGGGAGGAACCGCGCGGAGCGGAGGTTCTGCTCAGCGTGGGAAACTTGATTCCGATCAAGGGCCACGAGCTGCTTCTGCGCGCGTTTGGCGCCATCCAGCACAGGTTCCCTGGGCTGTCTTGCGAGATTATCGGCGATGGGCCGGAACGCTCTCGTTTGAGCGGGCTGGCTGCGGAACTCAACCTTGCGGGCAAGACGCGTTTTCTCGGACGCAGAAATCGGGCCCAGGTGGCCGAGGCCATGCAAGGCTGCACGATTTTCGCGTTGCCCAGCGAGTACGAAGGCTTGGGCTGCGTTTATCTGGAGGCGATGTCTGCCGGGAAGCCAGTGATCGGCTGCCGTGGGCAGGGAATCGAGGAAGTAATCCGCCATGGTGTCAACGGCTGGCTGGTGGAACCGCGGGACTTGCAGGGCCTCACCGACGCGCTTAACGAGTTACTGGAAAACCCACAACGGCGACAGCAGATGGGAGAGGCGGCGCGGCGCACGATCCTGGGCGGATTCACGCTGGCGCATCAGGCGGAACGGCTGGCCCGCCTCTACCGGGAGTGCGCGGCGTGAGCCAGCGGTTGGTGATCCTGACCGAAATCATCGCGCCCTATCGCATTCCGGTTTTCAATGCGCTGGCCCAGCGCCCGGAGATCGATCTGCACGTAATTTTCCTGGCAGAGAACGATCCCGGCTTGCGCCAGTGGCTGGTGTATAAGGACGAGATCCATTTTTCCTACCAGGTCCTGCCGTCGTGGAGGCGAAGGCTGGGGAAGTATAAGCTGCTGGTAAACCGGGGATTGGCAGCGGCCTTGCGGCAGGCCTCTCCGGACACCATTCTCTGCGGCGGCTACAACTACCCGGCATCCTGGGAGTCAATGTTGTGGGCGCGCCGGAACAGGGTACGGTTTCACCTGTGGGTCGAGAGCAATGCCCAGGACCAGCGCAGCGGCCACCTCTGGGTGGAGTCCCTGAAACGGAAATTTGTGCGCCATTGTGATGGGTTTGTGGTCCCGGGCAAGGCCTCGTTCGAATATGTCAAGAGCTTCGGCGTGGAAGACAGGTCCATCTTCACCGCCCCGAATGCGGTGGACACGGAACGGTTTGCGGAAGAAGCGGCCAGGGTACGGGAGAATGCGGAGAGGCAACGCGCGGCACTGGGCCTGCCCGAGCGTTTTTTTCTCTTCGTCGGGCGGTTGGTGGTTGAAAAAGGAGTCTTTGATCTACTGCAGGCGTATGGCACACTGGCTGCTAAGCTCAGAGAGGAAATCGGATTGGTGTTCGTGGGAGACGGGGTGGAGCGAGCGGCACTCCAGCGCCTGGCTGGGGAAATGAAGCCGGCATGCGTTCAATTTGCGGGTTTTGCCCACCGCGAACAGTTGGCTGCGTACTACGCCCTGGCAGAGGCATTGGTTTTCCCGACGCACACCGACCCCTGGGGACTGGTGGTGAATGAAGCGATGGCTTGTGGTCTGCCCATCATCGCAACCAGCGCGGCCGGTTGCACCGCGGACCTGGTAACCGATGGCTGGAATGGCCGCGTGATTCGTGCAGGCGACATCGGGCAGGCCGGTGCTGCCATGGCTGAGATTGCAGGCGACAGGGAGTTGCGATTGTTGATGGGCGAGCGCAGCCGGGAGCGCATCAAGGGATATTCGCCGGAGGCGTGTGCCGCCGGCATCGCCGAGGCGGCTTTGTCCTGTGAGGTGGGATGCCGTGGATGAGCGCTACACCAAGCTGATCCTACCGATTACCCTGCTGAGCTGCTGCCTGCTTGCGGTCTACTTGGCGATTTTCCGTCCCGGTTACCTCAGCAGCGCGCGCTATCTGGGCACGCTGATCTTCCTACAGATCACGGCGGCGGCAATCTGGAATTACCGGCAGAGGTTCTTCGTGCTCATGGTGGTGGTTTTTCTCTGGGCTGGTATGGCGCTTCCCCTGCGAGAGGCCTGGGTCTCCGGACGCTGGTTCGTCCTGCTTGCGGGCGCGCTGGTGGGTTTCGTAATCTACATGAAGGACCGTGACCACCACTTCAGACTCTTTCACCTGGCGGCGTCCTTGTGTGTTTTGGCCGCCATGGTCTCGGCCATGGTTTCCGCGTATCCGGAGCAGGCGATCCTGAAGGCGCTCAGCTTGATGTTGTTGTTTCTCTATGGAGCGGCAGGGGCCCGGCTTGCGCTGATGGGCAGGGAGGCGCGGTTCTTTAGCGGGGTATTGCTGGGTTGCGAGATCCTGGTTTACATCAGCGCCATCTCCTATTTCATCTTTCACCTTCAGATCTTCGGCAATCCGAACTCTTTGGGCGCAGTGATGGGCGTGGCGGCCGTGCCCTTTCTCCTGTGGGGCGTCATTATTAGCGAAGGGGAAAGGCAGCAACGTCGCAGAACCTTTGCCTTAGTGCTGTCCGTCTTGCTGCTGTTGTCCAGTTATGCGCGAGCCGGGATTGTGGGAGGAGTCGTTGGGTGCCTGGTGCTGTGTATTGGGCTGCGCCGGTACCGGCTGCTGATCAAGGGTCTGGGCGTGGCTTTGCTTTCGGCGGTATTGGTGGTCGGCCTCGCCCCCATGCAGGAAGAGCAGGCAGAGTCGGTTACCTCGAGTTTCCTGTACAAGGGGCATCGCGACGAGGGAGTGCTGGGCTCGCGCATCACGGCGTGGCAGCGAACCTCGGAGAGCATTCAGGAACACCCATGGTTCGGCACCGGATTCGGCACGAGTTTCACCCACGACGACCCCACTGCCCATACTCTGGCGTTTGAGTCGGCGGATGAAGCGACACGCGAACACGGCAGCAGCTATCTGGCTATCGCAGAATGGGTCGGGTTGTTGGGAGTGCTGCCTTTTTTCACTCTGATAGCTCTGGTGGGTTTCGAAGTGATCCGTGTTATGGGGTGGATGCGGAGCGTGGGCAATGCGTATGCTCCAGCCGTCCCGATCGCCGCCGTCCTGGCCGCGGGCCTGGCGCACGCAGCATTTGAAGACTGGCTTTTCGCGGTGGGCTACTACCTTTGCGTTTTCTTCTGGAGTTTCGCATTTGTCTTTATGGATGTAATTCCCAGGACAGCGCCCAGCCTCGCCGTGTCCAGAGCCTCCCAACCCTCGGGTGGATGGAGCAATGGTGTCGGTGTGGTCTTGCCGCAGCGATGATGCATCTGTTTCTGAACGGCCTTGCGGCCAGCGCCGGCGGCGGGCTGACCTACCTGCGTAACGTCATCCCTCACCTTGCCGCCCGGACGGACGTGCGCACCACGGTCACCGTCAGCCCGCAATTGCGGCAAGAACTCGGAAACGCCGCTGGCGTTTCCTTAGTCGAACTTCAGAGCCGGGCTGGGGCAACTTGGCGTTCTTACCAGGAGCAAAAACTGCTGCCGGGCCTGATCCGGGAGAGCAGGGCGGATGTGCTGATCTCGGCCGGGAACTTTGCCCTGCGAAACTCCCCGGTGCCGCAGGTGCTTTTGTCACGAAACTCGCTCTACACGTCCGCAGATTTCTTCCGTGACCTGCGCGCCCGCCACGAATACAGGATCTGGCTCGACACTCGCGCCAAGGGCGTCCTGGCCCGGCGCTCTATCCACTGGGCCGATTGCACGGTAGCGCCCAGCCAGGCGTTTGCCGACGAACTACAGCAATGGAGCGGGCAGAAGGTCGTCGCCATTCATCATGGGTTCGACCATGATACATTCTTTCGCGACCACACCCCACTCCCGGCAAAAATTCAGCACGAGCTCGATTCCGCGGAGGGCTCTTTCCGAGTGTTGTTCGTCAGTCATTACAACTATTACCGGAATTTCGAAACACTGCTGCGGGCCATACCTCTGCTGCAAGAACGACTCGGGAAGCGGCCGGTGAAGCTGTTCCTTACCTGCAAGCTGCGTTCAGAAGATAATCCCGGAAGGTACCGCGCCGAGGCGGCGGCCGCCTTAGTGAATCGTCTGGGCATCGGGGACAAGGTCGTGCAACTCGGGATGGTCCCATACGGCTTGCTGCATCACTTGTATCGTGCGTGCGACATGTATGTGACTGCTGCCTACGCGGAATCGTTTGCCCATCCGCTGGTGGAGGCGATGGCCAGCGGACTGCCGGTCGTGGCTTCTGGCCTGCCCGTACACCACGAGATATGCGGCGCAGCGGCACATTATTTTCAGCGATTCTCGTCCGAGTCCCTGGCAGAAGAGGTGGCCCAACTGGCCTGCTCAGGGGAAAGGGCGCGATCTCTGGCAGAGCAGGGCCTGCAAAGGTCGAAAGACTTCTCCTGGAGCCGTCATGTGCAGCAACTTCTGGAACTGGTCACCAGCCTGAAGGAGGGTTCCCGAAGGGGACGGTTGCGCGGTGCCCGCTGAGGTCGAACGCGTTCATGATCCGCGGGTTGCGTTTACGTACAGGCTATCAGCGACGTAGGCCAGAGCGGGAAACAGTCTACTCATCTTGCGCAATGCTTCCGAGGTACGGACCAGGGCGCGGTATCTGCGCGGCAAAAAGCGGAGGTCGCTGACTTGGGCGTTTAGCGAAAAGTAGCCATCTACAAGAACCTGGGAGGGCCCGAGCGCAGTCTCGAAGGTAGAAGTGAGTTCTCTCGGAGTCCAGTAACGCACCTCGAAATCGCGGGCCTGACGGAAGCCGCGCCGCACCTGATGGTACAGACACCGGATACCAAAGGCATTCGGCATCTGAATCTGACACTGGCTCCCGAGACGAAGAACGCGATGAATTTCGGCCAGTCCGAGGCGAACATCTTCCTTGGCGAGGTGCTGAAACACGCTGTAGGAGAAGACCTGGTCGACGCTGGCGTCCGGGAACGGCAGGTAACGTGCGTCTGCCACCAGGTACCAGGCGTGGATGCCAAGCTGCCGTGCGACCCTTCGTGCGGCGCGAACCCCTTTCAACGAGGGATCAATCCCGATCGGGCGGTAACCCTTGCGGGCGGCAGCGATACACCAGCGTCCCCAACTGCATCCGATCTCCACAAACAACTTGCCCTCCCCGTCGGGCAGTCTTAGCTCAGGGATGGGGTAGTCGGCCAGCTTTCCCACCAGGTGTTGGTAGAAGCTGCCATTGGTGGCGCCGATTGAAGTGCGCACAAACGGATCGACCTCGCCCGGGCCGGTGTTGAACTGTGGTAGCTGTGCCGCCACCTCTCCCTTTTCTGCAACCGCCAGCGACCGGAGGCCCTCGATGTGGGTTTGCGTGCTCTCGGAGAGCAGCAAGATGGGAACCCCTTCGACCACCGCATAGTGGTGCCCGTTCGGACAGACTACGTGGCGCGCTGCCTGTGCCAATGGGAGCTTGTCGCGAGGGCAAACCAGGAATGCGAGCAGACTGGGATCCAACTCTAGGCTCATTGCTTCTACGGATGGACCGGGATGCGATGGATGTTAGCACAGAAACTTCAGCCGGGCTCACCCGCCGGCTTCATTTCCATCCCGGCAGAGACATCTGCGGTGGAAAACAGGTGATTGCCCAAATGCGGTTATCCGGCCCCCGAAGGTTTTGGTTATAATCGGCCAATTCCTCTCGGAGAACAGGTTTGCTCCATCAGCGTTACAAGGACCTTGTGTTTGCAGGCATTGGCATCGCAAGCCTGCCGAATTACTGGGTTCGCAAGTGCTTTTACGCGCTCCGTCCCAGCAACGGGCGACCTCTTCACCTGCACCTGGGATGTGGCCCGAAATATCTACCTGGCTTTGTGAACATTGACGCGAATCCGCTGCAGAAGCTTGATCTATGGCTGGACGTGCGCTGTGGGCTGCCTTTTGCCAGTGGTTCGGTCGAGTCGGTTTACTCCACGCACATGTTCGAGCACTTCTATCCCGACGAACTGGAGAACATTCTGCGGGAGTGCGCCCGGGTGCTCAAACCGGGCGGCGGTATGCGGCTGATCGTTCCCAGCTTGCGCAGCGCCATCGTTGCCTATGAGCAGAACCGGCACGACTGGTTTGATGATTCCTTTCCTCGCCACTTTGACTCCGTGGGAGGGCGTTTCTCGAACTTTGTTTTTTGTGACGGGCAGCACCGGACGGCCTTCGATTTCAGCTATCTCGACGAGGTCTTGCACAAGGCCGGGTTCTCTGTGGTGGAAGAATCAGGAGAAGGCCGGAGCCGCCTGTACGGAGACCAGGTTCTTCCTTTTGAGCCCGAGGATACGACGGGCCTGCCGCGCTCGGTTTACGTGGAAGCGTTCCGGTAATGGCGCTTGCGCTCCAGGTGAAATGCTGGTTCAGAACCCTTCAGATAGAGGCTCTCCTGGTTTTGCCGCCCCTTTGTTTTGCCGCCCCTTTGGCACGCGGTTCAAGATAATATGTTTCACTCAACGAGTCAGAGCTAGTGTGCGGCATCGTCGGCATCGTCGCGCGGCAGTCTAGTGTCGCTCCCGAGGTCCTGGAGCGGGCCACGCAGTCGCTTGCCCACCGCGGCCCTGACGATTCCGGCACCATCATCCTCCGGGAGGATGCGCCGGAACCGGTAGAAGTCGGCTTGGGCAATCGCCGTCTTTCCATCCTCGATCTTTCTCCCCTGGGCCACCAGCCCATGCAAGATCCCACCACCGGGAACTGGATCGTCTATAACGGCGAGATATACAACTTCCGCGAAATTCGCGAGCGGCTGGGACGCGAGGGAGTGCGTTTTCACAGCCACTCCGATACCGAGGTTTTGCTGAAGGCCTACGGGCGTTGGGGCGAACACTGTCTGCGAGAGCTGCGCGGCATGTTTGCCTTTGCCATCTGGGACGCGCGTCATCGCCGCCTGTTTGTGGCACGCGATCCGATGGGCATCAAGCCCCTGTACTACGCTTCGCCGGGCGGATACTTTCTGTTTGCTTCCGAGGTTCGAACCCTGCTGGGGACCGGGCTGGTGCCGCGCCGCATGGATCGGGCAGGACTGCTCAACTACCTCGCGTTTGGCTCGCTCTACGATCCCATCACGCTGATTGAGGGCGTGTTCGCCCTGCGGCCCGGGCATTACCTGGTGTGGGAGAAGGGCGCGGTACGCGAGGCCATGTATTGGGATCTGTCCCCGAAAGAGCGCCCGGCTCACCTGGGAGCGCCTGAGCGCAAGCAACTCGAGGAAGAAGTGCAAGCCGTGCTCGACCAATCGGTACGCATGCAGATGATCAGCGACGTGCCGGTGGGGGCATTCCTTTCTGGCGGCATCGATTCCAGCAGCCTGGCCGGCATCCTGAGTCGCGGCGGATGCCAACTCAGCACCTTTTCGATTGTGTTTCGCGAGGCGGATTACAGCGAAGCCGAATTCTCGCGCATGGTCGCAAGGAAATTTGGAACGGACCACCATGAGATCCTGGTCTCCCAGGGGGACGCTCTGGATGCGTTGCCCGGCGCGGTGCTGGCCATGGACCAGCCTACGATTGACGGGCTCAATACGTACCTGGTCTCCAGGCAAACCCGCGCCGCCGGCATCAAAGTGGCGCTCTCCGGTCTGGGTGGCGACGAACTATTCGCCGGCTACTCCAGCTTTCGCACCGTGCCTCGAATGGAGCGCTTCGCCGGGGTGTGGCGCTATCTGCCCAGCCTGGCCCGCGTCCCTCTGGCCGGAGCGTTTAGTCTGGTCGCCCCGAGTACCGACCAGAACCGCAAGTTCGCCACCCTGGCGCGCGCAAACGGCAGCGTGGCTCACCCCTACTTTCTTTCGCGCATGTTGTTCACGCCTCGGCAACGGGAGGGGTTCTGCTCTGCCCGGGACCAGCAGGCGTTGCAGCGAGCCAATGCGCTCCTGGAAGAGAGTCTCGGGCACACGCGCAATCTGGACGCGATCAATCGCGTTTCGTATCTGGAAGCGCGCTGCTACATGCTGAACACCTTGCTGCGGGATGCGGACGTGATGAGCATGGCGCACGGGCTTGAGGTCAGGGTCCCGCTGATCGATCATCTGCTGGCTGAAAAGCTGATGGCCATCCCCGGGTCGTGGAAACTGGACCGGCGCACACCCAAGCCTTTGCTGGTCGGTGCTCTGGGTGGCACGTTACCCGATGAGATCGTCCGCCGCCGCAAGCGTGGGTTTACGCTTCCTTTCGAGCACTGGTTGCGCGACGAATTGCGCTCGGAGGTTGAGCAAACCCTGGGCCGAGCCGAGGCTCTGGCGGCGGCGCTGAATCCCGACGCCGTGCGTGCCGTCTGGAGCGATTTCCAGCGCGGCGCCACATCGTGGTCCCGCCCGTGGGCGCTCTATGTCTTGCAGCGCTGGTGCGAACTGCATTCTGTAAGAGCATAAGGCGCGGGCACCGCTGGCTTCCGCCCGGAGATCAGCAGAAACAATCCCCACCCGCCACCCAGCATTCCTGCCAGCCTGCGCGGATAGAGCCTCCATACCAGCCGGTACGCAGGGGATTGAAAGCGCGCGGAAGGGCGATTGAGCAGCAAATCACCCGGGCTGAAGACCTGTCGCAGAGCGATGTTTTCAAATCCAGCCATCATGGAACGTACTTCGGCCAGAGTGTAGGTCTTGGTGCCGGGACTTTCGAGGTGGTCGTAGACAGCGCGGCGCAGCGACTTGCCTTGGGACAGGCCGTAGCGGAGCCACAGCATTGCTCCCGTCAGCGAGGGATGATGATAGACCATGATCCGGGCCTCGCCGCCGGGCTTGAGCACGCGCCATGCTTCGCGGAAACACTGTGGGGTATCAGGACTGTGATGCATCACGCCGTAGGAGTACACCACGTCGAAGGTATTGTTTCCGAACGGCAGGCGTTCGGCGTCGGCGAGACGCAGGTCCGGACGAAACCCGGCAAGCTCGCAGCGGCGGCGGGCCCGCTCTAGCGAAGCCGCAGACAAGTCAACCCCGCTCGCTAGCGCCCCGGCCTTCAACCATTCCAGGTAGTCTGCCCCCATTCCCACACCGACCTCCAACACCCGCAGCCCGCGGGCTGAGGAAAACCGGGCGAACTCGGGAATGTGAGGTTCGAGCGCATAGCGGGCGCGCGCGTGGGCCTGGAAGTCTTCCGGACCTTCGAGGTAACGCGTGCCGCAGGGATCGGCGTCCCAGAAATCGCGGACTTGGTTCTTCAAGTCAGGAATGGAGTGGGCGTTCGCCATGCCGGGAGATTTGAGCCGGATACTAACACAGTTTGCTGTTTGAATTTGTGGTGCTTCCGGCGTGGAGATAGGAGCGGTTCAGGGTAATATGTTGGCAGCGCCCTTCATTCCCAATGCAGAAACTGGAAGAACCCAGACAGGTGCAGACTGTCACGCCCGCGGTGCAGCTACCGGTGACGGTGATCGTGGCCGCGCGCAATGAGGCCCACAATCTGCCACGCTGCCTGGAATCGCTGCGTTCCGCCGGCGAAGTTTACGTAATCGATTCCCAGAGCAGCGATGAGACCGTGGAGATCGCCCGCGCCTACGGCGCCAAAGTCGTGCAGTTCCACTACCGGGGTGGTTGGCCGAAGAAACGTCAATGGGCCCTGGATACGCTTCCGCTCGCCTGCAACTGGGTCTTCCTGGTGGATGCCGATGAGGCCCTGACTCCGGAACTGGAGCAAGAGATCCGACAGGCCATCCAGAACCCCGCGTTCGAGGGCTATCACGTGGGCTTACGCATGCACTTCCTGGGACGCGAACTGCGGCACAGCGGGGCCAGTTTTTACAAGCTTTCCCTGTTCCGCCGCGGCAAGGGACACTTCGAGTGCCGCCTGAAAGATCAGGACAACTCGATGTGTGACATGGAAGTGCACGAGCACGTTGTGGTTGAAGGCAAAACGGGGAAACTTAAGAATCCACTGCAGCACCACAATGTGGACTCGCTCTCACGCTACATCCAGAAGCACGATGAGTACTCCAACTGGGAGGCGCGGGTGTGGCTCAATGGAGAGACGGGTGGCGAGTTGGCGGCGTCGCCCTTTGGTACACAAGCGCAACGGCGGCGCTGGCTGAAGAAAAAGTTCTTCGGCATTCCCGGTTCACCGGTGCTGTTCTTTCTTTACAAGTATGTTGTTCGACTGGGATTCTTGGACGGCATTCCGGGGCTGATTTACTGCGGGCTGCAAGGCATCCAGTTCTTTCACATCAAAGCCAAGATCCACGAATTGCGGACGAAGGGCTGAGTATCCGGCATGTGCGGTATTAGCGGGCTGGTCAATTGCGGGGATGGGGAGACGCTGGAGCGCATGACCTGCGTCCAGGCCCATCGTGGACCGGATGATGCCGGCGTTTGGGAGCAGCGGTGCCTCGACGGATCTTACGTCGGTTTGGGCAGCCGGCGCCTGGCCATCATCGACCTCTCTCCCGGCGGCCATATGCCGATGTGCAATGAAGACCACACCATCTGGATCACCTACAATGGCGAAATTTACAACTTCGCGGAACTACGCCGCGAGTTGCAGAGCAAGGGCCACCGCTTCGCTTCCAATACCGACACGGAAGTGGTCCTCCATCTCTACGAAGAAGAAGGGCCGGAGTGCGTCAAGCGGCTCAACGGCATGTTTGCGTTCGCCCTCTGCGATCTGCGCTCGGGGACGCCCACGCTATTCATGGCGCGCGACCACTTTGGAGTAAAGCCGTTTTACTACGCGCAGGTGGGACGCGGCTTGGCTTTTGCCTCCGAGGTGAAAGCGTTGTTGCAAGTGCCGGGGATCGAGGCGGAGATCGATCGGGAGGCGTTGCATCAGTATCTGACATTTCTTTGGGTGCCAGATCCCAAAACGATGTTCCGCGGCATTCACAAACTGCCGGCGGGCCATTCTGCGATTTTCCGCAACGGGGAACTCAAGATCACAAAGTACTGGGACCTCACGTTTCCCGCGGCAGACGCGACTTTTCCCCGCGGGGAAGCCGATCTTGCCGAAGAAATTCGCGAGCGCTTTGGGGGCTCGGTGAAAGCGCAGATGGTCAGCGACGTTCCCATCGGAGCGTTTCTAAGCGCGGGGCTGGACTCATCGAGCATCGTGGCCATGATGACGCGGGCGGCACGGGGAGCGGTGCGAACTTACACCATTACCTTTCCGCCAAAGTACCGCATCGGGGAAACTACGCTGGATAATCCTGCTGTTGCGGCCCGCTTGGCGCGCCGCCTGGGTTGTGAGAACCAGCAGATCGTGGTGGAGCCGGATGTAGCCGACTTGCTGCCACGCCTGACCTGGCACATGGATGAGCCCACGGCCGATCCCGCGATTATCACGGCTTATCTGGTCTGTCGCGAAGCGCGCAAGCAAGCCACCGTGCTGCTCTCGGGAGTGGGCGGAGACGAACTATTCGCCGGCTACCGCAAACACGCGGCGCAGTACTGGGCGCAGGCTTATCAGAAAGTACCCGCCGCATTGCGCGGCGTGCTGGAGCCCGCGCTGGCAGGTTTGCCCAGTCTGCGCGGCACGCCGGTGAAGGGAAGGTTGAGACTGGCGAAGAAGATGGCGCGCAGCGCCTCGCTGCCGCCCGCCGAGCGCTTCATCATGAACTGCACCTACCTCGACGCTGAAGAGAAAGCTGGGCTCTATACGCCGGAACTGAGGGATGAACTGACGGCGTTAGAGCCGGCGGTTCGTCATCGTGAGAGTTTCGAACAGGTGCAGGATGCCGACTTCCTGAACCAGATGCTTTACCTCGACAGCAAGATTTTCATGGTCAGCTTGAATTTGACCTACAACGACAAGATGAGCATGGCCTCATCAGTCGAGGTGCGCGTGCCTTTCCTGGACCGCGAATTGGCGGAATTCGTGGCGTGGAACGTGCCGCCGAATTCGAAGCTTAAGGGATTTTTCCGTCCCACGACGAAGTACATCTTCCGCAGAGCCATGCAAGACATTCTGCCGCGGGAAGTGTTGAAGCAACCTAAAGCCGGGTTCGCGGCCCCGGTCGATTACTGGTTGGCGCACGATTTGAAGGAGATGGTGGACGATTTGCTGTGTGAATCGAGAGTTTGCGACCGTGGCCTGTTCCGTCCTGAGGCTGTGCGCCGGTTCGTGAATGAACATCGCGCCGGGACGCAGGACTGGTCGATGCAGATCTGGCAATTCCTTACGCTGGAGCTCTGGATGCAGATGTTCCTGGACGGAGGCGCGAGAAACATTGAGGCAGAACTCATCCACGCACGGCAGGCGGCGACGGCATGAAACAGGTTCTTCAACACGCGCGCACGGGTGAGATTGCAGTGGTCGAAGTGCCTGCGCCGAAGTTGCTGCCAGGATGCGTGCTGGTGCGAATTGCGGCATCGCTGGTTTCGACGGGCACGGAGCGGGCGTCGTCCGAGTTCGCCAGCAAGAATCTGCTGCAGAAGGCGCAGGCGCGGCCCGACCTGGTTCGCGAAGTCATGAGCAAAGTTCGCCGCGATGGGGTGTTTTCCGCGGTGAACGCAGTACGCAGCCGGCTCGAACAGCCCGGCGCGCCCGGCTACAGCAGTGCAGGCACGGTGGTGGCAGTCGGGGAAGGCGCTACTGATATCGAGGTGGGCGATCGCGTGGCGTGTGCGGGCGCGGGTTACGCACTGCATGCGGAATTCGCATGTGTGCCTCGCCTCCTGGTCGCCAGGATTCCGTCGGATTCCGCCGTGACCTTTGACGAAGCTGCCTTCACCACCGTGGGCGCGGTCGTCCTGCACGGGATTCGCACCGCCGACGTAAAGCTGGGCGACGTGGTGGCTGTGATCGGTCTGGGCTTGCTGGGCCAACTGACGGTGCAGGTGCTGAAAGCTGCGGGCTGCCGGGTGCTGGGAATGGATATCGTTCCCGAACGCGCTGAACTGGCTTCACGCATGGGCGCGGATGCTGTCAGTTCTTCCGGCGTGGACTTCCGCGAAGTGTGCTTGCAACGCTCCGGCGGGCAGGGTGCAGATGCGGTCTTGATTACGGCGGAGACTCCGAGCAGCGATCCGGTGAACCTTGCTGCGGGAGTGGCGCGTGATCGCGCCGTGGTGGTAGCCGTAGGCACAGTGGGCATGGGGCTGGAGCGAAAACTCTATTACGAGAAGGAACTTGACTTCCGGATTTCGCGCTCGTATGGTCCGGGCCGCTATGACACGGCTTACGAGCAGAAGGGGCGCGACTACCCCATCGGCTACGTGCGCTGGACCGAGACCCGCAACATGGAAGCTTTTCTCCAGCTTCTGGCAGACCGTAAGCTCGATTTGCAATCGCTGATCACGCATCGCTTCCTGATCGAGCGAGCCCAGGGTGCTTACGATCTGATCATGGGAAAAACCGGGGGATCGTTTCTGGGTGTGCTGATCACCTATCCCGAGCAGCCGCAGGAGAGCAGGCGGCTGGAGCTGGTCGCAAAGGAAAGTGCTGCGGTTGCTGCAGGCCCAAAGTCAGTGCGCATCGGGGTGCTGGGTGCGGGCAGCTTTGCCATGAGCACGCTGCTGCCGGCTATTAAGCAAACTGCCGGGGTGGAACTGTTCGGCGTGTGTGCGGCCAACGGTTCGAGCGCTCGCCATGCTGGGGACAAGTTCGGTTTCCGTTACTGCGCCACCGACGAGAACGAGATTCTCAGCGATGCAGGCGTGAACACGGTTGTGATCTCCACCCGTCATCATTTGCATGCGGCACAGGTCATTGCCGCTGTAAATGCAGGGAAGCATGTCTTCTGTGAAAAGCCGCTTTGCCTGAGCGAAGACGAGCTGCGCGAGATCGTCCGGGTTTACGGCAAACAGGCATCCAGCCGGCATTTGCTCATGGTGGGGTTCAACCGCCGGTTCGCCCCCATGGCGATACACATGAAGTCGTTTGTTCAGCAGATTCGCGAGCCGCTGGCCCTGTACTGCCGGGTGAATGCCGGATACATCCCTGCGGATCATTGGGTGAATGATCCGGAGCAAGGCGGAGGACGCATTCTTGGGGAGGTCTGCCACTTTGTGGACTTCCTGAGTTTCCTGGCGGGCGCGCCGCCGATCGAGGTCCAAACACGCGCGCTGGCCAACAGTGGCCAGCACAGCGACGACAACGTTGTCATCTCGCTGCAATTTGCCAATGGCTCGCAGGGGACGATCAGTTATCTGGCGAACGGCGACCGGACGTATTCGAAGGAACGCGTGGAAGTGTTTGGCGGGGGAGCGGTGGCGGTGCTGGAGGATTTCCGGCGACTGGAACTGGTGCGGCATGGGCGCAAGCAGGTGGTCCGGTCACGGTTGCGCCAGGACAAGGGACATCGCGGCGAATGGGCGGCGTTTGCCAATGCCATTTGCAGTGGGAGCGAAGCACCCATTCCGTTCGATGAGATCATTGCTTCTACTTTGGCGACGTTGCGCGTGGTGGATTCACGCGCTTCCGGACAACCTGTAGCGGTGGATGCGGCGAGTCTGACAAGTTTGAGTTCCCATTCACATCGCAGCGAGTGATGATTCCAAGTCCAGAAAGGCAAGATTGCAGTTCATGTTGATCCTGGGCCTCAACATGTTTCACGCGGACGCGTCGGCCGCAATTGTGCAGGACGGCGAAGTGGTTTATGCGATTGCCGAAGAGCGTCTGAATCGGGTCAAGCATTATGGTGGGTTCCCCGCGCTGGCGGTGAAAGCTTGTCTGGAGGCGGTGGGCGCGAAGATTACGGACGTTGACCATGTGGCCGTCGGCCAGGACAGCGACGCCAACCTCACGAAGAAATTTCAATATGCGCTGGGCAATCCCGCGAAGATTTTGAACTTCATTCGCATGCGCCAACGCAAGGAAGCAATGCGGGATGTGCGCTCTTTGCTGGCGGGCGCGCTGGAGGTTGACGCCATGCAGTTGCGGTTCCGGGAACACCACCTCGAGCATCACATCGCTCACATTGCCAGCGCCTACTACTGCTCGCCCTGGGAGAGGGCCGCGGGATTCAGTTATGACGGATCGGGCGACTTCGTCTCCACCATGATGGCGCGGTGCGAAGGCAATGACATCGAGATCCTCGATCGCGTTTTTCTGCCGCACTCACTGGGCAGCTTCTACACCATGGTGTGCGAATTCATCGGCTACAAGAAATATGGCGATGAGGGCAAGGTGATGGGGCTGGCGCCGTACGGCAAGCCTACTTACTGCCAGCAACTGGGTGAAGTCGTAGGTTTGAAGAACGGAAATTTTCAGCTCAACCTTGGCTACTTCAAGCCGCTGGGCAGCAACCAGGGGATGCAGGTGTTACCGGACGGGACCGTGCGCCTGGCACGGCATTTCTCCGACCGCATGGTGAAACTGTTCGGTGAACCCCGCGAACCGCATAGCGAAATCACCCAGCGCGATATGGACCTCGCTTATGCCATGCAGCATCAGTTCGAGGAAGTTTTCTTTCACCTGCTGAACGAACTGCACCAGCGCGTGCCGATGGAAGAGCTCGCCATGGCCGGAGGTTGCGCGCTGAACAGCGTGGCCAACGGAAAGCTGTTTACGCGGACGCCTTTCCGCCGGACCTGGATTCAGCCGGCAGCGGGGGATGAGGGACTGGCGATCGGAGCGGCGCTGCACACTTATCATGCAGTGCTCAAGCAACCGCGGCGATATGTGATGCAAAACTCTTATCTCGGCCCTGAGTTTTGCGAGGGGCGGATTGAAAGCGACTTGAAGAAGGCCAATCTGCGCTATCGCAGACTGGAGCGCGAGCCTCTGCTGGAGGCGGTGGCCGACGAAGTCGCTGCCGGGAATGTGGTGGGCTGGTTCCACGGACGGATGGAATGGGGACCGCGCGCGCTGGGCAATCGCTCAATCGTGGCGCATCCCGGGCGGCCCGACATGAAGGACATCCTCAATGCCCGCATCAAGCACCGCGAGTGGTTCCGGCCGTTTGCGCCTTCAATCCTGGCTGAGCATCAAAACGAATACTTCGAGCACGACCACCCGTCGCCGTTCATGTTGCACGTTTACAAGATTCGTCCGGAAAAGCGGAAGCAGCTTTGCGCGGTGAACCATGTGGACGATACCGGCCGGCTGCAGACGGTAAGCCGCGAGGAAAACCCGCTCTACTACGACCTGATCCAGGCGTTTCATCGCAAGACTGGGATTCCGGTGATCCTGAACACCAGCTTCAACGAAAATGAGCCGATTGTGTGCGCGCCCGAGGAAGCTATCGACTGCTTCCGGCGAACCCGCATGGATGCGCTGGCGATCGGCTCTTTCCTGGCACTGAAATCGGAGAATTGAGAGCACATGGCAGCCGAGCGAGCCTCCGCGATGCCGCCGGTTCAGGCGAAGGAATTGACGCTGACTCGCGTGGCAACTTTCCCCCGCATGCGGGCTCTGGCTTGGTGCGACGAGGTGCTGTACGCCTCGCGGGGCTACACCCTGATGCGGGCACGGATGGGTGCGGGCGGTATCGACTGGCAACTGGTCGCGCTATACCATCCCGCCTGGTGGAGGAACTTAAGCTCTTCGTCGCGGCTGACGTTCCGGCTGTTCCGTGACGGCTTTCACACTCTCGCCGTACTTTCTTCGGGTGATCTGGTAGCCGCAGTGCCGGGCGTGATCCTAACCCTGGTGGTGGGCGAAGCAGAGTTTCGCGTCACGCACAAAGTGGCGCGGGGCACGCGCCCCTTGCACATCGCCGTTACTCAAGGCGATCACGTTTTTTGGGGAGAGTATTTCGACAACCCACAGCGCGATCAGGTACACATCTACGCGTCCAGCGATCGCGGCGCGACCTGGAACGTGGCCTACACCTTTCCCAAGGGTGCGATTCGACACGTTCACAACATTGTTTACGACCGGTGGGAAGACTGCTTGTGGATATTGACCGGCGACAACGGTCCAGAGTGCCGCATTCTGAGGGTCTCGTGCGATTTCAGGAGTGTAGATGTGGTTCTGTCGGGCAATCAGCAGGCGCGGGCCGTCGCTCTGGTTCCTGCACCGGACGCTGTGTACTTTTCTTCGGACACGCCCTCCGAGGTCAACCACGTGTATCGTCTCGATCGCCGGGGGAATCTTGCGCAACTCGCGGAACTGAGCAGTTCGTCCATCTATGGTTGCCGTGTTGGCGAAGCTGTTTTCTTCTCCACGATGGTGGAGCCGAGCCGGACGAATGCTTCCCGCGAAGTGTGCGTGTACGGGACCGCGGATGGTGGGCGGTGGCAAAGGCAGCTTGCCTACAGGAAAGATGCCTGGCCGATGGGCTTGTTCCAGTACGGCAATGCTTTCTTGCCCGACGGGCGAAACACCAGCGGGCTGCTCGCCGTGAGCACGGTCGCGGTGGAGGATGCCGACCTTGAGACCAGCCTCTGGCGGGTGAGTGCCACCTAGGGACAGCTTCGATCTCGTGCTATAGTTCGCTCAATCTCCATCATGTCAATTGCGCATCGCCTGCAATACTACCGGCGCATCTTCGGCGCCTACCTCATGCCGGGTCAGAGCCAGCTGACGTTCTGGCATGAGACGCCGCAGGCGAATCCCAACGCTCGCCACGACGAGCTGGGCGAATACTACATGACCTTCGCGGAGAAGGCCGACTACAACGGCCATTACGACTCCGCCGGCATTCCAGTGCTCGATTACCACGGCCGCATTGGATTGCAATACAACCCGATTGCGGTCGCGCAGTGGGGACTGGGCAATTACAACCTGTTTCTGCGCACCGGCGATGAGGACCGCAAGCGGAAATTTCTTGTCGCCAGCGATTGGCTCTGCGGCCGCCTGGAGCAGAACTCGTTCGGGGTCTGGGTGTGGAACCACCACTTCGACTGGGAGTACCGGACTCCGCTGAAGGCCCCCTGGTACTCGGGACTGGCGCAGGGGCAAGGAATTTCTCTGCTGGTGCGCGCGTATCGGGAAACCGGCAACCGAGCCTATCTGGGAGTTGCCGACCGTGCTTTCGCGAGCTTCCTGAAGTCCACCGACGAGGGCGGCGTTGTTTTCACCGATGAGCGCGGGGAGGTTTGGATCGAGGAGTACATCGTCTCTCCGCCGACACACATCTTGAACGGCTTCCTGTGGGCGGCCTGGGGGGTGTACGACTACTATCTCGCTAGTAGGAACAGCTCGGCCCAGAGCCTGTTCGCCAGCTCAGTGCAGACGCTCCGAGACAATCTTGATGGCTACGATCTGGGCTTCTGGTCGTTATACGAGCAATCGGGCACGCGCCTGCCCATGGTGGCCAGCGCCTTCTATCACCGCTTGCACGTGGTGCAATTGCGCATCATGCACCGTTTGACCGGCGACGAGGTTTTTGCGCGCTACGCCGATCGCTGGGAGAACTACGGCCGCAGCCGCGCCAAGCGCACGCGCGCGCTGTGCTACAAAGGCGCATTCAAGCTTTGCTACTACTAGGGGCCAGGTGAAGATTCTCTACGTGTCGCAGTACTTTCCGCCGGAAATGGGAGCGCCCGCCGCGCGCGCAGCGGAGTTGTCGCGACATTGGGCAAGGGATGGACACGAAGTGACAGTTCTGACCGGGTTTCCCAACCATCCCACGGGAGTGGTGGCGCCGGAGTATCGCCGCAGATTGCGTCGCCTGGTGATGCGGGAAGAAGTGGAGGGCGTGAAAGTTGTCCGCACCTGGTTGCTGCCTTTGCCCAACCGGAAAGCCCATGAGCGCATGTTGAACTACAGCTCGTTTTGCGTTTCGGCGGCAAGTACGGGGCTCTTTGTGGACCGGCCTGAGGTGGTGATCGCTACCTCGCCTCAGTTGCTGGTAGGGCTCTCCGGCTGGTGCATCGCTCGCTGGAAGCATGTGCCCCTGGTTTTCGAAGTGCGCGACTTATGGCCGGAGTCGCTGGTCGCAGTGGGCATGGGCGACCATGAGTCACTGCTGCATCGTTCACTGGCCAAGGTTGCTGGCTTCCTATACCGCAGATCCGACCGCGTGGTGGTGGTCACGCCCGCTTTCGCGGACCACCTCGTGGAACACTGGCAGGTGCCGCAGGAGAAGATTTCCATTGTCGAAAATGGCGTGGAAACCGATCTTTTCGCTCCTCAGGCCGGCGGTGACCTGAGACATGAACTGGGCGCGGAAGGAAAGTTCGTGGTCTGTTACATCGGCACCATGGGGATGGCGCATGGCTTGGAAACCCTGGTGGAGGCGGCTGCCCGGCTGCAGAGTGTGAAGCCGGAAGTCCTGTTTCTGCTGGTGGGAGAAGGGACCGACAAGGAACGCATCCAGGCGCTGGCGCGTTCCCGAGGCCTGACCAACCTGCGTTTCGTGAACCAACAGCCTCGGGAGAAAATACCAGCGTACATTCGCACCTCGGATGCTTGCCTGGTCCTGCTGAAGAAGACCGATTTGTTCAAGACCGTCATCCCCACCAAGATGCTGGAGTTCATGTCGTGCGCGCGGCCGGTGATTCTTGGCGTAGACGGGCAGGCGCGGAAAATCCTGGATGCAGCGCAGGCGGGGATCTTCGTCGAGCCGGAGAATGTGGGTGATCTAGTGCGGGCAATCACGCGTCTCGCGTCCGACGCAGGCCTCCGCGAGTCTTTCGGCCGCAATGGGCGGCGGCATATCCTCGAGCACTTTTCGCGACGAGAGACGGCCAAGACCTACATTGAAGTGCTGGAGAGTCTGCTCGACGGGGACCGGCGCCGTCTGGCTGCCGCCTGAGAATGCAGCGGGACCTATGGTCTGATCGCCACAATGCTTAGCGCACTTGCGGCTTGGATGGCAGCCTCCAGCGTCCGTCCAGCAACAACCTTGCCAGTGCTGGTGGGAATGAACAGGATGTCGTCCGCCTGCAGGGGCACATCCGGTGCCTTGGCAGCAAGCATTTGCTTCAAGTGCACCGGAGTCTGGGTCATCCCGGTGGCGCCCTTGCGAATGATCGCTGTGCCGCTCAACTTGGCAGTCTTGGTCGTGCCACCCGCCAGTGCAATCGCCTGCAGAACGGTCATGTTTCCGTTGTCCATGAGGAGTCCGGTCGGCCTTCCCACATCCCCCACCACGTACACGATGTCTGCCTTGCGCACGATGACCGTATCCCCAGGAAACACGTCGATGTTGCTATCGGGGTTGTCGGTCAAGTTGCGGGCGATGGGAACGGTGACCGGTTTGTCGGGTTGGCTGCGGCGGGTGACGGTGACGCTGCGGCCAGCCCTCTCGGTGAAACCGCCCGCGGCGGAGATGAGGTCGAAGAGCCGCTGTTGCCCCAGTACAGGATACACGCCGGGTTTGGCGACCTCCCCTAGAACGCTGGCGCCTTGCGAGGCATATTCATCGACAAACAACGTGACGTGGGGGGTCTTCAGAAATCCGCCATCCTCCAGCCGCTTTTCAATCACACCCTGGGCTTCCTCAGCGGTGAGGCCGGCCACGTGCACGTAGTCGACCAGGGGGAGATACACGTCGCCGTTGCTGCTGACGCGCGTCTTGGTGGAAAGTTCAGGAACGCCATAAACGCTCACTTCGAGCAGATCACCCACTCCGAGCCGCAGGGACGAGTCGGAACGGTTGTCGCCGCCCGAGGCTTCCCCCGTATCGCCGGGTGTGGGGGCGGGCTTTGTCGCTGGTGTGGCCGTTTGCTCTTCTGGGCTGGCAGGTTTCGGTTCCGCATTCGCGGGCTGTTGCTGGGCCGCGACTGCGGTCGCAAGCAGTGCTGCCAGAGTTGCGAGTGCGGCCAGCGAGAGCATTCTCGACGAAATCCATCGCAGAGACGGCATTTTCAAACCCCTCTTGATTGTGACGAGGACAAAAGTCTAGCACAGCACACGCGCTGCCGAAGCAGCGTTTCGCGGATCGAGGGGGTGAGCCAGCCGGTTCTCAGCGAGTATCGTTCGCGGGCGCAGAAACCACCCGGAGTTTTCCACAGCCAGTATCAAGAAAGAGAATTGCGGAACAATTTTCTCCGCTGCTATAGTTCCGGGTCAGACTAGTTTCAACCTAAAAAACTTTCTTTTGGCATCAACCTGTCTAACCGCAGTACGAGCTTGGGAAAAGTTTGGCGGGGACAGCCGGATCGCGGAATCGGCTGTACCTCTTGGTTCTGGCCGAAGGAGAGCTAGTTGACCCTTTTCTACCTGGGGATGTTTGCAGCGTCACTGCTGCTATCTTTCATTTTCACCAGGTATGTGCGGAATTTGGCGACGGCGCGGGGATGGGTAGCTGCGCCCGCTTTGGATCGCCATCTGCACCACACTCCCCTGCCAAGATTGGGGGGAGTGGCGATCTTTCTTTCGTTCCTGCTCAGCATCGCCATCGCCCTGCTCGTCGCTTGGCGGTATCCCCGGCTGAGCTTCGGGTTTTCCGCCAAGACCCTGGTTACCATCCTGCTGCCCGGAGTTCTGATCTTCCTGTTGGGCGTCTATGACGACCTCCGCACGGTCGGGCCCTACTTCAAGTTCGCGGTGCAGGCGGCAGCCGGGGTGATGTTGTACGCCGGCGGCCTGAGAATCCTGGATTTGCCGGTGCTGTTTGGCAATCACCACTTTCCCTGGGTTGTCAGCCTGCCTCTCACCATTCTCTGGGTCCTGGCCATTACCAATGCCTTTAACCTCATTGATGGGCTGGACGGCCTGGCGGCAGGGTCCGCGTTGTTCTCCACCTTGGTGGTCTTTGTTTCGGCGCTTCTAACCCAGTCGGCCCTGGTTTCGGTGATGACCATCGTGCTGGCGGGCGCGATTCTGGGTTTTCTGCGGTTCAACTTCAACCCGGCAACCATTTTTCTGGGAGATTGTGGAAGCCTGTTTATCGGTTTCCTGCTGAGCGCGCTGGCCTTGCGAGGGGCGCAGAAAGCCCCGACCATCATCGCGGTGGCCATTCCCGTGGTCTCGTTCGGCCTGCCCATCCTGGAGACCACGCTCTCCATCCTGCGGCGCTTCATCAGCGGCCGGCCGGTGTTTACCGCGGACCGGGAGCACATTCATCACAAATTGCTGCAACTGGGCCTCTCTCACCGGCAAGTGGTCATTGTCCTCTACGCGGTGTCAGCGCTGTTTGCCTTGCTCAGCTTGTTCCTGCTGTGGCCGACCGGGAGTACGTTTGGCTTGGTGCTGGCGGTGATTGGCACCGGGATCTGGATGGGAGTACAGCACCTGGGTTACCTGGAGTTTGGCGAATTGCGACGAGTCGCGCAGCGCACCATCGAGCAACGCCAGATCTTCATCAACAACCTGGCCATTCGCCGGGCGACGGAAGAGTTGAAGGTCACGCGGGACTATGACCAGCTTTGCCGCATTCTGGTGGCCGCGTTCAGTGCCAATGACTTTGATGGCTTCGATTTGAAACTGCACCTTCTGCCCGGGGAACTGGCCAGGACCGATGAACTGCGAGTGATTCCGGGCCACGCAGACCAGCCGCATCTGCGCTGGAAGAAGCCCGGCAGCCGCTTCGCCCACGAAATGGTCAGTGCCTGGAACCTGAATCTCGATCTGGTGACGGCCAAGAGCCGCCGCCGCGGTTCCATGACCATTTACCGGATGTACAGCGAGCGCCATTTGCAGCTCGACGTGAACCTGCTCACCTCCGTATTCCCAGTGGCGCTGGCCGATGCGCTCGACCGCATCGTCAGCAATGAAGTGGAAACCGTCCCCCGGGTCGAGCCAGCTGGGCTGATCGCAGCGCAAGCCGGCTGAGGGCTGTTCTCCACTCTTGCTGGTAAAACCAAGTACAATCGCAAGCTTCGGAGACAACTGCCGGCGCCATGCACATCGTCCACGTGGTCGGAGCCCGCCCCAATTTCATGAAGGCAGCGCCCGTGCTGGCGGCGCTGGCCAACGCGGCGGGAGTGCAACAGACGCTGGTCCATACCGGGCAGCACTACGACGCCAACATGTCGGACGTCTTCTTTCAGCAACTGGAGATGCCGGCGCCGGATTTGAACCTGGGTGTGGGCTCGGACAGCCACGCCGTCCAAACCGCGGCAATCATGGCTGGCTTCGAGCCGGTAGTGATGGATCGCAGGCCCGACCTGGTGCTCGTCTACGGCGACGTGAACTCGACGATGGCAGCGGCCCTGGTGTGCTCAAAGTTGCAGATTCGAGTAGGGCACGTCGAGGCGGGATTACGGTCTCACGACCGCACCATGCCGGAGGAAATTAACCGGCTGATCACGGACCAACTCTCCGATCTGCTGTTTACGCCGTCCGCGGATGCCGATGAGAACCTGCAGCGTGAAGGCATCAAGCCGGCCAGGATCCACCTGGTTGGGAACGTGATGATTGATACGCTGGTGCGGTTGTTGCCTCGCTGCGCGGAGCGCAGGTCCGCCGATTTGATCGGGCCCTATGCGCTGGTGACGCTTCACCGTCCGTCGAATGTGGATGATGGTCCGTGGCTGCGAGCGCTGCTATTGGCGCTGGCGGACCTCAGCCATGATGTGGATGTCGTGTTTCCCGTACACCCGCGGACGCGGCAGCGCATTGCAGATCTCGGGCTACAGGCTTTGTCCGACGGCCATCTTCGTTTGCTCGATCCGAAGCCCTACCTGGACTTTCTGGCCTTGCAGCAGGGGGCTGCGATGGTGATCACCGATTCTGGAGGAATCCAGGAGGAGAGCACGTTCCTGGGCATCCCGTGTTTGACGTTGCGCCAGAATACCGAACGACCGGTCACGGTGAGCCTGGGGACCAATGTGCTGATCGGCCGCGATATTCCGCGGCTGCAAACGGAAATCCGCAGGATTCTGGCCGGTGAAATCAAGAAGACCTCCCCAATTCCTCTCTGGGACGGTCACGCCGCGGAACGCATTGCGCAGGTAGTGCTCGGACGCGAATAGGATCAACTCAACCGCGAGTTGGTTGCGCGCCCGTTCCCAAGTCCAGGTCAGCGTCAAAGGCCCGCTCGTGGCCGATGTTATCCACAGCCTGAACCAGTGCTGCTACTTCTTGTGCGCACGAGTGCCAGTTACTTTGCTAATTCTCGTGATTGGCCGGAGGAACTCACTAGATGGGTTGGATGAAACTACAGGACATCAACTTCCTGTCTTTACAGACGGCGGTGTTCTGCGTTGAGTGCGAGCTAATCAGCGAAAACAACATGCCGAATTGCCTGGCTTGCGGCAGCCAGGCGGTGCTCAGCCTGTCGCGGGTGCTGGGTGGGTCCTTGCGGGGCCAGCAGACGGCACATTTGATTGAGGATGCCGAACTGGACCGGCTGGTGCGGGAACTGCTGCGGACCGTGCCGGCATCCCCGGCGCACTCGGCGGAAAACCGGGTACCTGCTTCCTTCGCCGCGTTGGCACCGAGCCGGCACCATGCGCGAGTTGTGAATTCCCCGCATCCGACGGTAGCTGTTTCCGGTTCCAGCCGGGAGATTCACCCCGGCGAGATCGATCTGGAGCCTGCCATCAGCGTCATCGCGGAGCGGGCGCAGGCTTTGACCGGGGCCACGGGCTCGGCCATCGCCTTGCGGCACGGAGACGAGATCGTCTGCCGCGCCCGCACCGGCCGCACCGCGCCGGACCTGGGGGTGCGGTTGCAAACGGATTCCGGCATTTCCGCGGAATGCGTCCGCACCGGAGAAGTCGTGCTTTGCAATGACGCCGAGAGGAACCCGCGCGTCGACCTGGCCAGCTGCCGGCGCTTGGGCGCACGATCCATTCTGGTTGCGCCGTTGCGTCACTTTCGCAGGACCCTGGGGGTATTCGAAGTGCTTTCCTCGGCGCCTTACGCCTTCGACAACCGTGATGTCGCGACCATGCAACTCCTCTCCAGCATGATGGTGGCAGCCATCTCCCGCCTCTCGAACATGCGGCCGGTGGGGCACCGCCAGTCCGCGTAGAACCGTCGCGCCCTTCCGAGTTCCAATGGGTACTTGCCTTCTGCTGGTGTGGAGTAATATGTAGCAGAATCCCCATGGAACCCCTCGGGACCAAGGCGGCCTTCGACAGCCCGGAATTCAGGCCCAGTGGGCGCGAGCGGCGCCGGCGGGTGCGGATGAAGGTCCACACGCCCGCCTACGCCCGCATGAACGGAAGTTCCAGCGGCCCGCTTCCGGACCTTAGTGAGATTCTAGACATCAGCGAAGACGGCATGTGCCTGCAGACGGCTTCGCCCCTGCAGAGCGGGCGCGATTTGAACATGTCGCTGGATCTTTCTGAAAGCAATCAGCACATCTCCCTCACAGGTTCTGTGATTTGGACTGACCGGCTAGGACGGGCGGGAATCAGTTTTCCCCAGATGCCGGACGTCTCCCTGCGCCAGCTCAAGGAATGGCTGTTTGTGAATGCAATGGCCGCGTGCATGAACGCCGCCGCGGAGAGGCCTCGCCAGGAGTCGCGTGAAGAGACAAACCTGGAGCCCGCCGCGCTGAAGGAGGGAGTGGAACCTCCCGTCCCTCCGGACTACACGTCAATTCTGGCTGGGCTGGCGGCAGTCAAGCGGGAAGTGGAATCGCTGGGTGTGAATCTGGATCGCGCCCTGCAACTGGTGGCGGAGCGCGCTCAAGGCTTCACGCATGCCACAGGCTCGGCGATCGCCCTGGTAGAGGGCACCGAGATGATTTGCCGGGCGACTGCAGGCGATGCTCCGGGACTGGGCGCGCGGCTTCAGATTGGCTCGGGGTTTTCAG
Source organism: Terriglobia bacterium (assembly GCA_020073645.1). GTDB lineage: Bacteria > Acidobacteriota > Terriglobia > Terriglobales > Acidobacteriaceae > JAIQET01. The sequence continues at coordinate 41,893 of JAIQET010000012.1, forward strand.
GCGAATGCGTGCGCACGGGAATTCTGCTCCGTTGCGAGGATGCGGAGACGGACCCGCGTGTGGACCAGGAGAGTTGCCGGATGCTCGGCATCCGCTCGATGATTGCGGTACCGATTCGCCTTGGGGATGCCGTAATTGGCCTGTTGGAAGTGTTTGCCCCGCAACCGAATGCTTTTAGCCAGAACGACGACACCGTCCTGCAGCGCCTGGCGGAAACCATTCTTGCCGTGGTGAATCGCGCAGCCCGTGCCGGGATGGCACAGAGCCGGCCAGTCAAACCGCCTGCGCAACCGGTTGACGAGGAAACCTCAAGAGAGACGTCCAGCGAAGGCGAGGCGGCGGTTCCGGATCGGCCTGCCTCCTCTCTGCTTCGCAAGATCGTGCTCCTCATGGCCGCCCTCACCTTGTTTCTGGTTGTGGTCTGGCTGGTTTCCCCCTGGGTCAGATTCATGACTGGGGTGCCGCGAGCCAGCGCCCCGGCCAGATCCGCACCGCAGGCGGCGCCCAAGCCGCCGGTCACCGTGGCGGACGTCAGCAACCTGGAGGGCCTGCGCAAATTGGCCGAGCAAGGCGACGCGGCGGCGCAATTCGCGATGGGCGCCCGGTATGCTACCGGCGAAGAGGTCAAGCAAGACTATACCGAGGCCGTGCGTTGGTTCGCCCTCGCCGCCGAACAGGGTCACGTCAATGCCCAGGCCATGCTGGGCGCCTACTACGGGGTCGGACGCGGTGTCCCTCAGGATTTCAGCAAGGCTTATTTCTGGTCCATCCTGGCGCAGGCCGGGGGAGACGAAGCCAGCAAATACCGGATTCCCCTCCTCGTGTCCCACATGAGCCGTGCCCAAGTGATCGCCGCGCAGCAGCAGGCCAACGAATGGCTGAAGCAGCACCAGATCGCCTCCAAACCGGCACCCGGCATCCGATAGCCATGTTGCGCTGCAGGCAGGAGACGCAGCAAGCTGCGTCTCTACAGTGAGGTTCCTCGCTTCCCACCGGGTTTAGAATAAAGGTAGCTATGGCTACCCTTCGCGACGTCGTTTACGAGAATGTGCGCGAGGGGGAGCTGTACGAGAAGCTCGACCGCAACCGAGTCCGCTGCTACGCCTGCGGCCACTGCTGTCCCATCCCCGACGGTCAACCCGGTGTCTGCAAAGTCCGTTACAACAAGGGCGGGACCCTGTACGTGCCCTGGGGATACGTAGGCGGCGTGCAATGCGATCCCATCGAGAAGAAACCTTTCTTCCACGCTTACCCCGGCGCGCTGGCCTACAGCTTTGGAATGCTGGGGTGCGATCTTCATTGTGCCTACTGCCAGAACTGGGTCACATCGCAAGCGTTGCGGGACCCGAACGCGGTTTCGCCGCCGCTGGGAGCTTCACCCCAGCTCTTGGTGCAGGATGCCCTTCGCCAGGGCGCGCAGATTCTGGTGAGCACCTACAACGAGCCCCTCATTACCAGCGAGTGGGCGGTGGCGATCTTCAAGGAAGCGAAGGCCGCGGGTCTCATCACCGGTTTCGTGTCCAACGGGAATGGGACGCCACAAGTGCTCGAATACTTGCGTCCGTGGATTGATCTCTACAAAGTTGATCTGAAGAGTTTCGATGACCGCCATTACCACGAACTAGGCGGGCGTCTCGGGCCGATCCTCGACACGATTCGCCGCCTGCATCAGATGGGGCTGTGGGTGGAGATCGTCACCCTGCTGATTCCGGGCTTCAACGATTCCGAGGACGAACTGCGCGGGCTCGCGGGTTTCATCGCCAGCGTCTCAGTGGATATTCCCTGGCATGTGACCGCGTTCCACAAAGACTACAAGATGGATGATCCTGAGAACACCCGCCCGTCCGACCTGTTGCGGGCCGTGGAGATCGGCAAGAAGGCGGGTCTGCGGTACGTTTATGCGGGGAATCTTCCGGGGCACGTGGGCGATCTGGAGAATACGCGCTGCCACAGTTGTGGCGAAACGGTGATCCAGCGGAATGGCTATTTCATTGAGCGCTACCGGCTCACCCCGGAGGGACGCTGCCCCGGCTGCAAGACCCCGATCCCCGGCCGGTGGTCGGCGAAGTTCGAGGGACAGATCGCGGATCGTCCTTTCTTGCCGCGCCGGGCTTCGCGTTTGGTTACAATCCTCAACTAGCAGCAAGTTCCAAATACATGCGGAAACTGCAAATTCTCCTGGTCCTGGTGTTTTTGTGTGCGGCGGCCGGGTGTTCGCCCCGCGACTTCCTCACCCGGCGGCTGGCTGCCGATCTGATTGCCGGCTCGGATGTCTTCAAGTCCGACCAGGAGTTCTGGCTGCACACGGGGATCATTTCCAATAAGGATTACTTCTCCCCCGAGTACCTGGTACTGCAGCGCCGTGGCTGGATTACTGGCGCGAATGTGCCCTGCGCGGCGAATAGCGGTGCGAATACCGCCCCCCGCAATCGGAACGCTGCTCCTTCGGATTGCTGGGATGTAGTGCTGACGCCTCTGGGCGTGGACGCTTTTCGCGACTTGATTCCCAGCGATGCCCGCGCCTCGCAGTCCTTCAGCGTGCCCGTGGCCAGAAGGGAACTGGTGAAGGTGACCGGGATCAGCAAAAATGACAACGTTGCCGACGTAGACTTTCTGTGGAAATGGGTACCAATTAACGAAGTCGGGGCAGCGCTCTATACCGAGGGAGTGCAGTACAACGCTACGGTGGGTTTCAAGCACTACGATGATGGCTGGCGGGTAGTGGAAGGCGGCAGCGCGCCGAAGACCAACCAGGGGCTGGATGACGCGTTGAAGAATGCACAGCCCGCGCAGTAGCGCTGATTTGCACCTCTCGCTGCACCGGTGTATATCTGATTTTCTTGCAGACTCTATGAGAAACCACAAGCTGTTGGCCCTTGTCCTGGTTGTTGTAGTCACATTGCCTTCCGCCCAAGCCGCCGAGAAGCCCAAGCTCACCTTGGATGAGTTTTTCAACTCGGTGTACTTCACCGCAGTCAAGCTGTCCCCTGACGGCCATGCCATCGTCATCGGCACCGACCGCGCCGATTGGGACAAGAACACCTTTCGCGACGATCTCTGGCTCTACCGTGATAACGGACCCGGCGGAGAAAGTCTTACCCAACTCACCCAATCGGCCCACGACAGCGCGCCGCAGTGGTCGCCCGACGGCCGCTGGATCGCGTTCCTCTCGGAGCGCAAGGATACTCCGAGCGACGACTCCGGCGACGGCTCAGGCGACAAGGACAAAGAAGTTACCCAGCTCTACCTGATCTCGGCCACGGGCGGAGAAGCGTTCCCGGTTACAGAAGGAGAGGAGAAAGTCCACGCCTTTGCCTGGTCGCCGGACTCCCACTCGCTTTATTTCGCCACGCGTACACCCTGGACCAAGGCACAGAAGGACGCCTACAAGAAAGAATGGAAGGATGTCGAGCAGTACCGCGCCGCTGAACGTGGGGACATGATCTTCAGCATTGAAGTGGGGGCGGCAATCGCCCGGCGCACCGCGGCTGGTAGCAAGCCCGCCGATGACTCCGACACCGCTTCCGACGCCACTCCCGGTTCGCACCCGCTGGCCAGTACTCCCTGGCGCGTGACGCAACTGGTCACGTCGCCGGACGGACACAAGCTAGGGTTCCTCGGCGGATCGATCTCCGAACGCGAAGAGAAGGTGGGGGAGTTTGAAATCTATTCCATTGACCTGACGACCGCTTCGCCGGACCGGCCGCCGCAACAGCTTACGCATAACCAGGGTGTCGAAGAGCATCTGCAGTGGGCAAAAGACAGCCGCCATCTCTTCTTCCAGATGACCTACGGGTCGGTGGAAGGGAAGTACAAGGATTCGCAGACGCGTCTCTACTGGATTGATGCTGACACCGGCGAGGTGCAGCGCTGGGCCGGTGATTTCGACGGTTTGGTGGGTGCGTATGCTATCGCTCCCGACGGCGGCGTGGTCGCGGCGGGCCGCCTGGGCACCGAAGTCCAGGTCTATGCGGAGTCCAAATCGTCTGCGCCCTTCTCGAAGCAGTTGGGCTGGATGGGCACGTACGAACGCATCGCGGCGTCGGCACATTCCGCCCGCGTGGCCTTCGTCTACTCGTCGCTAGAAAAACCGACTGAGGTGTACGTCGCTGACAGCATCGATAAGGTGCAGCAAGCCCGGCCCATCACGGCGTTCAACAAGGTCTTCACCGAGCGCGAGCTGCCCAAAGGCAAGCCTTACCGCTGGACCGCCGATGACGGCATAGCGGTAGAGGGAATGTTGATGTATCCACCGGGAAAGTTTGAGGCAAAGAACCTGCCCATGTTTGTATTCATCCACGGCGGCCCCGATGACGCTGACGGCAACCACTTCGAAGCCGACTGGTACCAGTGGGACCGCCTGGCTGCGACCCAGGGATGGCTCGTGTTTGAACCCAACTATCGCGGCTCCACCGGCTATGGGGACAAGTTCCTGGCGGGCATCGTGCCTGAGATCGTGTCACGGCCGGGCAAGGACATCCTGGAAGGGGTGGACGCGCTGGTTAAAGACGGCATTGCCGACCCGGACCGCCTGACCATCGGCGGATACAGCTACGGCGGGTACATGACCAACTGGCTCATCACCCAGACCACGCGCTTCAAGGCTGCGGTGACCGGCGCAGGTGCGGTGGAGCACGTCGCCAACTGGGGCAACGACGATACGACCTTCGATGATGCCTACTTCCTGGGCGGACTTCCCTGGGAAGCGCAGCAGCGGTATCACGATGAAGCTGCGATTTTCCAGATCAACAAAGTCAAGACGCCAACCCACATGGTGGCGGGAGGGGATGATATTCGCGTAGCGGTGGCGGAAGATTATCTGCTTGATCGCGCCCTGCACGAATTGGGTGTGCCCAGCACGCTGCTGATCTTCCCTGGGGAAGGACACGAGTTGGACAAGAATCCCTGGCACGGGAAGATCAAGGTGCGCGAGGAATTGAAGTGGCTGGAGAAGTATGGCGGGGTCAAAGCCGCCCCTTAACCAGGCGCTTCCACCCAGCCATCGGGTGCGTCAACAGAGGAGAACGCAGGAGTAGCGGCTCCCGTAACTGGCCCATTGCTTGCGACGGCGTTCTGAGTGTAAACGCCTGTGGGTGTTGAAAAACTCACTTTCTGGAAATCGGCGGGAATTAGATCGCGTCAGGATGCCCTACAAACGACTTTCTCTGCTCGGCTAGACATTTTCTATCCCCCAAATTCTCCCTGATTTCTGAAATCTCGAGTTTTTCAACAGCCACGCCTGTTTACGCCAGCTACGGCGCATGGCAGTAATATTTGAGTGTGGATCGAAGTGCCAAGCGTCGCGTGTTGAAGTTTCTAACGCCGCTCTTCTTGGGCCTTGGGTTCATCGTCAAATTGGTTTACAACATCGCTTTTGCGTGGTGGCTCGATCCATGGCTGCAACGTAAAGCGAACCGCGCTCTGTGGGACAACGTGCAGGCGAACCTTTATTTCCTCACCTCACAGTCGCAGGTGGACTTTTCAGGTCCCACTACGATTCACCCGTTCGACTACGCTTCCCTCACAATTCCTTGGGAGAACCTGCTGGTAATAATCACAAGGGGTCGGGGAGATACAACAGTGTGTGTCGCACCGCGTCACGCTCCGAGAGACAGCTACGAACTTGGTCCCCTGATCGCCGCGCTAGAGCAACGGCGTTTCTCGGAACGAGACATCGTGAATGATCTGGCTGGCGCAGCGACTTTATTGCGACCTCGCTTGCAGCAGCTGAACACGGCCTTCTCAGAGCAGGAATTTCCACGAACTAAGCAACTGCTTTAGTAATCAACACTCCAGCAGGCCGCGTCCGGCGGTCATTGTTGTAACATCGCGATAGCACTCATTGACCTGCTTTTGGTGCAAGAACACCCCTTCGGGAACGTCAATGAGTGTAATCTGTTTACGCCAGTTACTCACGGGTTCCTCCAGATGAGGCCGCCATTAGGTGTGATTCCCGAGGATTGTGATCCAGGTCACTGCCTGCTGCTACACAATACGCGAACATGGCAGCGGCTCTAAACGCCCGACCCAGGCCCTTGCAAATTGACGGCTGGTTCGGCGACAAGGATAATGGCCGAAGTTCAGATCGCTCCCTCTGCCCCTGTCTGGAGGCGGTTTCTATGACGTTCCTTCGCAGTTCCGCGTTGCTCCCGCTTGTGCTTCTGTGTGGTTTGCTGAGTCATGCCTGCATGGCCCAGGCGCAGCCGAAGCCTGCTGTCCGTGAACTGCACATGACCTTTACCACGATAGACGTGCCGGGGGCTGTCTTTACTATCGCTAATGGCATCAATTCGGCGGGGCAGATCGTCGGGAATTACGGTCAAAGCACAAGCAATGACTCCCACGGTTTTCTCCTCACCAACGGAACTTTTGCCTACTTCGACTACCCTGCTGTCCCAGACTTCACGGTTCCGCTCGGAATTAACGATGGGGGACTCATCGTCGGGTACGCTGGTCAAGGCCCGGTGTACAGCTTTACTTATGATGGGACGGCGTTCACCCCAGTAAAGCTCGGCCGCCAGACAACCTTTGCCAACGGCATCAACAACGCCGGACAAGTGGTGGGTGGTGCGGGCACGATCTATACAACTCAGGGATTTGAAAAGCAAGGGCAGAAGTTCAAACGCCTCTACCCTCCGGGGAGCTTCGTCTACGTGTTCGGAATGGGAATCAATAACTTCGGGAAGGTGGTTGGACACGCAGATGAGAATGGCTGGCTGTACGCCAACGGAGCGTTCAAGACCATTGCCTTTCCGGGCGCGTTCGAGACCAGGCCGTTAGGCATCAATGACCATGGTGTGGTTGTGGGCTGGTACAACGTTGGTTCCTTCTCGTACGGTTTCGTTCTGAAGAATGGCAAATATTATTCGTTTGGCTTCCCCGGGGCGCTCTTCACAGCGGCTGGTGGCATTAACAACGCTGGACAGATCGTCGGCGGTTACACAGACGATTTCACGACCTGGCATGCCTTTGTAACGAGTCCAATCACGGAGTTAGAACTCCCCTGATCTTCCAGTCTGACTCGCGCTGAGCGGCGTTTGTCTCGCACAGCGCGAGTCCTTGCACGATAGTCCTACTTTTCAATCCAAGGCGTCACAAACGGTGAACCCGCTTGGAGGCCGCCAGACCCTTTTCCGATGAATTTCACTAACTGATCCGCTACTTTCTTTGCAGCGCTGGCGGTGGGGAGGGTGAAGTCACCCCAGTAGGTTGTCTTGTATTGGGGATCAATATCCCCATAGCGAACATCGCGCTCTTCGCCACAGGCGAAATCGCCCTGTGCGTTACACCACTTTATTCCCGCTCCATTGGTAGTCTCCCCGTCCGCCCAGAGGTACGGGCCCCAGTCGAACCACGGAGCCACATCGTAGCTCACGTCTCCGGCGTACTCGATAGGTGGTTCCCCTCCACCTTGCTTGATCTGCGCCACAATCGCACGCTGCACCGCAAAGCCCTCTTCAAAGGCAAAGGGCTCGGGGCTGAGGCAGGCGTGTGGATTCTGGTCTTCCTGCGCTGCCTGGTTCGCGTATCCCCCGTAAATGCGAGTCGTGATGAACACCTGCTGCAGGTTAGGGTAGCGCTTAACGCCGGTGGAGATGTGCTGCCCATTCAGCTTGCAGCACTTTAGATACCGCAAGATGTTGCCCAGGTACTGCTCGGACTGGTAAGCATCCGGCAGGGTGCTGCTGGGACAGAACGCATGTTGCAGGTCGCAAGTCGGAAAACTCGTCGAAGACTTCAAGAAGATGGCCTGCACTTGAGCTTCTGCGAAGTCGTTCCTGCGCAGATCATCCGCAACCCGATAATAGTTGCATTCCGGGTTGTTATCGGTGAATGCGTCCCAAGGACAGGGGTTGTTCCAGTAGTATCCCAGGGATGTTGGGTCCCAGGCATCGAGAGTTTGCCCGCCGAACGCCCCGTCAAACACCACCATGTCCGGACCGACCAGCCAGTGAAGGGGATCGTTGTCCGGATAGATCTGCTCCAAGAACGAGAGCTGGCTTACTCCGTCCCAGACGCCGTCTCTGACGGCTTTGTTCCAGGCTAGTCCTCCTTCCGGGTTGTTCAAGTTCGGACACTTCGTGGCGCAGGGCTGCCCCGCGAGCTGGTCCAGGGGCGGTTGGTGGTTCTTGCGCTGCGGGTCCCAGGCATTCGAGTGGCCTCCACAGACTTCGATGTCGCAGTTGGAAAGGCCGAGGACGAGGAAAACGATCCTGGCGGGCTTACCGTCTGGGCACCCACCAGTATCTGGAGGGTTACCGTTTTGGCACAACGGCCTGATCGCCTGCGCCCGATTCGTCCCCTCGGTGTAGTGCTGTTGCGCCTCCTGATAACTGGATGTGTGCTCATCGTTGCCGTAGATGCCGTACAGGTTCATTACTTCACCTGTGTTGCCGTAGAGAAGGCCCGTTCCGTCTATGAGTGGCTTGGGGTGAAGGTGTCCACATTGAGGTTTCTGCACGCACTGTTTGCAAAATTGAAGTCAGCAGGCACACTGGGCGTGTTGGAGCACGCCTCGTCGGCTGCGGCGTGGGAAACGGTGATCACTGCGAAAGGAAATGCAAGGACGATGAACAGAAGCAGATGCTTCATACAGTGTCTCCTTGTGAATGGCTAGCGAACAGTTGCGGTGGTCGCTGCAGCGAGTTCGCTTCCCAAAACTCGCGGCAGGGGAGCATGGAAGCTAGGCAGGGGCCGGTGGGCCGATACAACAGCTCCGGTTTACAGGTTCTTGGGTGGTCTGTAAGTGAGATCAATCACTCAGTGGGGTGAGGAGGCGCGCCAGCGCGGTGGGTTTGATTTGTCCGAAACTGTGCAGCTATGGGAGACGACGGAGTTGCCCCTAGTGCAAGTGCGACTGGACGATTGATAGTTGGTGTAACATCGCGATTACACCAACAAGGATTCCGGGTGCTGAGCCTGTGCGGGCTCGCCGTTAGGGGGGAGAGAACAGCCCCGGCCACCAGTGAAACCGCTTATAACGGTTCACAACGGTTTTGGCCCCGGAGCCGAGTTCTATTGCCCGCTTGGTTTGGCGGAGGCGCTGGCCAGCTTCACCTTGTGGGAATCGGCGGCGAAGCGAGCAATACCTTTGTAAAGCGCGTCGGCAATCTGCTGGCGATACTTTGAGTTCTGCAGGTTGGTTTCGTCGGTGGGGCTGCTGACGAAGGAGACCTCCGCCAGGATCGCGGGCATGGAAGTGCCGGTCAGCACGACGTAGGAAGCTTCTTTCACGCCGCGGTTGCGAATGCCGGGGTTCTTTGCGGCCAACGTGGCAAAAAGTGAGTGCTGCACGCTGGCGGCAAACTTGCGGGACTCCTGCACCTTTTCCCGGATATCCACGTTGGCGAAGCTGACGGTTTGCAGAGGATTGCCGGTGATATCCGTTTCGTGGCTGTGGGCGTTCACCGACGAGAATGTATTGGTGTAATAGGTTTCTACGCCTCGTGCGGAAGCGTCGTCGCTGTAATTGGCATGGATCGAGACGAAGAAGTCCGACTGTGTTTGGTTGGCGATCTCGGCACGCCGCTCCAAGGCGACATAGGTATCATCGGAGCGGGTGTAAATCACCTCCGCACCTGAGCGGCTTTCGATCAGGGTCCCCAGGCGCTGCACAATATCCAGCACAACGTCTTTTTCCAGCAAGCCCTGACGGCCAACGGTGCCCAAATCCCACCCGCCATGTCCGGCATCGAGCACAATGCGGAACTTCGGCACATGGGCGCGCAGCCGGGTCTCATCTGCAGACTTAGCCGAGGATGTGAGGGGGCGGGCTGGCGGTGGAGCCACGGGAGCGAAAAGATCGGCTCTCGCCCGAGGCCGCGCGGCTGCTCCGGGGGCGCGTACCTCAACCACGAGCCGATAAGGATTCCTTTCCAGGCTGACCGAGAAATCCGAGCCGCCCTTGGTCTCCAGCACCACCCGGGTTACGCCCGGCATAGGCTGGGCGATGCGAACCCGCACCAAAAGCGCATCACGAATTTCAATCGTTTTCCCAAAGAGTCCGGGAGCGAGCGCAGTGTCCTGCAGGTCGAAGTAAATGCGCTCGGGGTCGCTGAGGCGGTGGGCTTCGTACTGGACCTGGTCCTGAAGATCAACCACTACGGTACTGGAGTCGGCTGAGGACCAATGGCGGATTCCCGTCACCTGTGGGAGCAGCGCAAGCTTTTCCTGGATGGCAGAAGCGGCATGGCCCTCGCTGGTGGCAGGCAAGGTTGGCGCGGGTGCCGGCGCAGGAGCGGGTGTAACCGGCTGCGGACTGGTGCTTACTGCGGCAGTCCTCTGGCGCATCTTCCACCACAGTCCTCCGCCCAGCGCGACGGCGACCAGCAAGACGATCAGCACCACGAGCAGGCCGGGCCGGGAACTCTCGGACTCCTGGTACTCGAAGAGAACCGCAGGGGCGGCGACGGGCTCCGGCTGCTCTGGCTCCCTGATCTCCTGAGAAAATTCCCGAAGTGGTTCAGCTTGGCCGTTCGGGATATCAGGCTCGGCGGCGGCCGGCGGTTCCGGCGTCTGAGTAGCCACACGCTGCGCGATTTCGGCCATGCGGTCTTCTTCTTCCGGACGCATGGCTGCCAGGATCAGTTCGGCGAGAAGATTCAGGCTGCGAACATCGCTGTCGTTGAAACCAAAAGCGTCGTAGGAGAAGGCCTCCAGCAATCCAATCACGCTGTGCTGTCCGGCCAGCGGCACCGCCACCATGGAGCGCGCACCTAAACGGTGGGCGGCTTGGACGTTGACCCGCGGATCGTTCTCCGCGTCGTCGCAGCGAATGATTCGGCCGGTGCGGAAACAGGCTCCGGAAAATCCCGAGTTCGGATCCAGGCGCACGCCCGCATCGGGCGCAATCTCTCCCGCGGAACCCCGGCAGATGATCGCGTTTCCTTCCGCCAGGGCGATGGCCACACCGTCAGCGCCGGTGATCGCCAAGGCACGTTCCGCCACCAGTTGCAGCACTTCATCCAGAACGAACTGCTCGAGCTCCCAGGTGTCTTCCGGGCTCAGGCGTTCGCCGCTGCGCAGTTCACGCGCGCGGCGTTGTCGAATCTGTTCGTGAAGGGAAGAAAAAGCCAGCAGGGCTTGCAGGGCTTCGTGACCCGGGGAAGACGGAGCGGTTTCAGGTTTCGCGGGAGCGGTGCCGGTTGCGCCCATGTGCGTCGCGAATCCAAGGCCCGCGTTGGTTGGATTGGCGCTCATGAAACCGGTGGAAATTCCTCCCAGGCCGAGTTTGTACGCCGCTGACGCTTCCTGCCTGCAATCTGAGGCAACAGCAGTAAGTTACAGGGGTTTGCCCCCATTCGCAATAACTCCCGGTGCACGAAGGTTGGGACTGCCAAGGTGCTCTTTCGTAAGCCAATTTCGGGCCGTCTCCCGATCTGGCAAATTCGTGCCATTGCACTTGCCCGCCCTTGCGCATATCCTGAGTTGTTAGAAGTAGTTACAGGCTGTGGTCAGGTGAGTGAAGTGAAGAAGAAGTCGAGCTGGCTGTGGCCTCTGGGCCTGATGGCCACGGGTTTGGCCGGCGCTGCGGTGATGGCGTTTCGCGGCTGCTGGCATTCCAAGATGAGTTGGCCGGTTCGTGCCCAGGACCATTCCTACCAGGTCTGCATGGGCTGCGGCATCAAACGCCTGTTCGACGTCGATGAGTTTCGCGCTTACGGACCCTACAGTTACGACCTGAATCGCCTGGTCGCGTGGGACCGGGCCCGCCGCGGCAAACCTCTGCGTGAAGTTCAGCCTTCCGAAAAGCGTCCTGCCTAATCTGCCCTGAACCAATGCGGTTACTCAGGCTCGTTCCAACCCAGAGCTACCATTTTGGAATGGAGTCTCCGCTGGCAGCGTCTGCTGGGATTGCGAATGTTCCCGGTGTGATCCGCACCAAGCGCCGCCATTACCGCCACAAGGTCCACACGCTGGCGTATGTGAATCTGGATCGCGCCAATGGAGGCATCATCCGGGAGATCAGCGAAGCGGGGGTGGCGGTGCAGGCGGTTGCTCCTTTGAGTGTGAATCAGGAAGTGCAGCTTCGATTTGAGTTGCTGAATCCGCGCACGCGGGTGGAAGCCAGCGGCCGGGTGGTGTGGGCGGATTCGCTGGGGCAAGCGGGACTGGAGTTCATCGAGCTGCCGCAGCGCGCTCGACGCTTGCTCAAGGAGTGGCTCTTCACGCAGCTGCTGGCGCGGGCGTACCAGGCTTGCGGGCCGGATTCCGTGTTCCTTCACACCAGGCCGGGCGAGGAGGCGACCGAGTTGCTGTTCTCGGGTCCGGCGCGGCCGGCGCTGGCTCTGGAGGCGGTTGCGGAAGAGCCGGAAGTTCCGCGGGAGAGGGTGCGGCTGCTTTGGTGCCCGGTCCCGGTTTCGGCTCGGTTGCTTTCGCGGGTGCTGGATGGTCTGATTCTTGCCAGTGCGGTGCTGTTGTTCTCGGTGGTGTCGTTGGCGATGACTCACGTGTTTCCTTCGTGGCCGATCGGGTTGGTTTTGCTGTTCAGCGTGGCGGGTATCTTCGCGGGGGTCTACTGGTGGATGTTTGCGTCGAGGATTGGGGTTACGCCCGGGGCTTATCTGGCGCGGCTTGCGGTTGGAGGTGAGGCGGAAGCGGAGAGGGAAGAGCGGCCGCGCTTTCGCTGATCAGCTACCAGCTACCGGCTAGTGCTGGAAGTACTGGCGCTCCAGCCATAGCTGGAGGTGGCGCTTGGCGGTGGGCGCGATTTCCAGGAAGCGGATTCCGGCGTTGCCCTTCTGATCGATCCAGGCCACTTGCCCTTGCACCTTCAGGGAACGCTTGGTTCCGGGAAGGGCGAAGCTGACGCGCAGCGGGGAGGCCAGCGGCAGGGTCTGGTGGATGCGGACGCCCACTCCTCCCTGGCTGAGGTTCATCAGGTGGGCTTCGCAGTGTCTCCTGGGGCCGAAGCTGAGCGAGACCGGCAGATCCAGGGTCTCGCGGTGATAACGCAGGCGGCCATCGAGGATCATGTTGCGCGCCGCGGACAGCGTATGCACCGCCTGCTCGACCGAGATCGGCTTCTGGAAGACGAAGGCGGCTCCGGTGGCTTCGAGGCGGTTGCGTCCGCTGGATCCGCTGACGATCACCAAGGGCACCGCGTTCTGCACGCTGCGCAGGAAACCGGCCGTGCCGTTGAGATCGCAATCGACGATCAGGGCATCGATTTTGGATTTGGCCAACTTCGCCTGGGCGCGCGGCAGTTCCGATTCCACGTCCACGGCAATGTGCAAGCCGCCGAGGATGCACTCTAATACGCTGACTTCCTGCGAATCGCGCGAGACCACCATCGATGAGAGCGTCATAAGTTCACTGTAGCCCCCGCGCGTAATCTCACCCAAGGTCACGAAGGTAATGGGAGGAAAAAACAGGTGTCGGGTCTCGGGTGTCAGGTGTCAGGAGTTGGGTCCGGGGGTGCCCCATTTCTCGCGTTGTGTGCGAGAAGTGGGGCTGTTTCTCAACCCGCCCGGATCCTTTCCTCCGCCGATTTGCAAGGGCGGCGCGCCTCGACTTTGATGATAGGCGTTGCCGCGACCCTGATTTGAAAGGGCGCGCCTTCAGGCGCGCCGTCACTGCTCTGCCAGCCATCGGCTTCAGCCGCAGAGGTTCGCGGACGGGTCGCCTCCGGGTGGCGGCGGGATAGATCAAGAAGAAAAAAATAAAATGTTAAATTCGGCAAAACAAACCAGTTGCCGGCGCTAGATCTCGCAAAATCGGGAGCCCATTGGGGTTACCCGCAAAATCGGGAGCCCATTGGACTTAGCAGGGCCGCGCGGGGCGGCAGAAAAAGCCTGCCTGACACACCAATGCCCACAGCGAGGGCGCACGTGGGCAGAATTCATGGCTCTACTTTCTAGCTATGTAAAGTCTTTTACTATCTACTTTAAGCATAGCACATGGGAATGGGTAAATGGGACATGGGGAAGGATTTTATTTTTGCTTTGGGGTGAGGGGGTTGGAAGGAAATTGGAGGTTTGGGGGACTTGACAGGTTGGCCGTTCAACTCAACTCCGGCAGGATGCGGAATGCGCGTTTGCGGGCGGAGCGGTACCCGGAGAAATCCCGCTGGTCGAGGGTGAAAATGGTATCGATCCCGTCGCGATCGGCGAGGTGGACCAGGGCGGCGTCCGCCAGTTGGGGGCGAATGCCGGCATACTTCTTCATCACCTGGGCAATCCCTGTGGCCTCCGGGCTGGCCAAAGGCAGCAGTTCGACAAAGCCGCTGCCGATGCTGTTGAGAAGTTGCTGCACTGCACGCGGGTCCCGCCGGAGCAGCCAAGCGGCTTCGGTAATCACCGGCCAGCAGGAAAACAGAGGACCGGGCAGATGGCGAAGCGCGTCCACGCACACGGCATGATGCTGGTCTTGCGCGGAAAGAATCGCCACCAGCGGACCGGTGTCGAGGAGGACGCGCCTCACTTGCGTTTTCCGAAGCCCGCAAAATGCCGGGGATTGGTGCTGAGGTCCCGGGGGGCGCGCCGTACACAGCCGATCAATCCGGCCTCGCGCGCCAGTTCGTAGGCAGGACGCGCCTCGGCGGGTTGCGCCAGATAGCTCTCGAGCGCCTCGCGGACGAGCTCTGACTCGGGCTTGCCTTGCATCCGTGAGTGGCTGCGGAGGCGTTGCCCCAAGGTCTCCGGAATGCGGATGGTGATGCGGTCCGAGACCATGTCAGACATTATAGCATAGTTGTCAGACAGGGATTTTTGGGCAAAGGGCGGGAAAAGGGGCCACGCGGCCGAAGGGGTAGGTGATCGTCCGCTCAAAGGGTAACCGGTGATTGCAGAAAGATAAGGGAACGTCCCGTCTGTCCCCGGTTTCCCCCCGGTTTCCCCCCTTGACAAAACTTTTGGGTGGGCCGCGCTCTTCGAACTTGGCCTGAGAAGGCTTACTGATCGGGGCGGCCAATCACCCCGTGAACCCCGGGAGGGGAAAGAGCTTACATGCGTAGAAGGCCCGCCACAACGGCGGGCTTTCGTTTCTACAATGTGTCGGATGAGACACGCGCCGCAGCAACTGGTCCCGATCCTGCGAGCTTATCCGGCAACCTAAGTCCATCGGAAACGAAGAAGATTTCGGTGCCCGTGTATACTCGCGCCGCATTATATTGCACCTTACAAAAAACACAGCGTCGTCTCCCGTAGCACTTTCGGATCTCAAGCACGTTGTCGTACGACACAAGCCAGGGCCGCTTCAGATGCCTTTGGATGGTGGAAGCAAGCCTGACGTGGTCGCTCGGTTTGTAATAGTTCAAATAGAGCCGATCCGACTGATGAAAATAGGGCGGGTCACAGTACACCAGGGTTCTTCTTGGCAGTTGCGGCACGCATGAGCGAATGAAGGCCTCGGCGTCGAGATTTGTAATCGTCATTTGTTTGCGGTTTGCTGCTATAGCCTCGATCCTACGGATTAGTTCATTGCGAGGGAAGCGAGCGTCCATCTTCCAACGGCCCTGCTGACCGAGTCCGCCTATGAGGCCTCCGTTCGGAATTCCGGATCGATTACAGCGGTTCAAGAAGAAGAGACTAAAGCCAAGATCGAGCTGCGAGAATTGCCGCGGATTCTTGAGGATGTTCCGCTGTCGCCGCCACTCCTCTACCGTCAGTGAGGCGGCTGCGATCTTTCGGCAGAAGTCATCCGGTTTTCTCTGTACCGAGCGCCAGAAGGCATAGATTGCTGGCGAGGAATCGTTCAAGTGGATGTGCTGGACCTGCTTGGTTAGAAGCAGGTGAATTGCGACCCCCGCGCCACCCGCATACGGCTCAACGTAGTGGCCACCGGCCAGCCGGTTCAATCGGAGGACTTCGATGACAAATGGGGCCAGCCGCTGCTTTCCGCCCGGATAGCGAAGAGGGGTGTTATGTCGGTTCATTGGTTTGGGAACTAGCTGTTCATTGCCTCGAGGAGCGGAAAGATGTTGGCAAAAACGGTGCTCACACTCCTGCCGTCTACAATGAATTTTTGATGATGAATCAGCTGATTCATCGACGTGACGGACAGTAGACCGACCGGATTTCCCAGCTGCGTCATGGCACCGTGCAGCGCTCTTAGCATCACCTTGTCTGTGCTGTTCTTGGTCAGATGCTTGGTTATTTCCTTTAGTACATCTGCGAGTTTCCGGTCTTCTCCGCTGGGCTTAGTCATCGACGGGCCACCCGATGCTGCGTGATCCTGACAATAAGCCTTGGCGGAGATCTCAAACATACTCCGGAGCAAGAAGCAAAATGCAAGGGGATATTTTTCGACGCTTAGATTCTTAGCCTCGTTTAACAACTTGACAACCTTTTCTCTATTGTTTCCAACGGGCACGAATTTCCTCAATGTTCTCGACACAGCGCGAGGATCGTCGATGGAGACCGCCCTGCGTTTGGTAGGTGCCTTTCCTTGGGGGCCCTGCTGGGAGGCTGCGGATCCTTGTGTTTGCGAGCTACCTGCTGCTGCGGCACCGGCAGGGGTTTGGCTCGCGGGTGCCGGAATTCCCTCAGCGACGGCGAAGTCGGCTTTCCTTACCTCTTCGAAACCGACCATCCCGCTCCCTATATCGTGCAGAATCTTCTCGAGCGCAGCTCGATACTTAATTTTCGGATAGCTGTCTGCCAAGTCGCGCGCAGAGTTAACCGCAAGTCGCGCCGCGAGGCGCTTAGTGGCTTCGTCCAATACTGTCAGGCTATACTCCCCAGCCCACCTCTGTTTCTGATACGGGGTGATGTTCTGCCCGTGCTTGAGATATTTCTCCAACAAGTCCAGCCCCGGCTCGCTGTCGCCGTTTCTATCACGGTTATGACGGGCACGCGGAACCGCGCCCCACGGGTCTCGTCCGGCCTTTTCCCCTTTTCCGTGGGTCAACTGGACTATACGGTCTACCGCAGCAGCTTCACCTTGCTGATAGACAGCGCAGGGCACAAACTTGTTCGCATTCTTCCATTCGTCGGTTAGGCCAGCAATCATTGTTTCGATATGCGTCGGAACGGCGACTAGGGATCGTCGAGCGTAACCATGGATGAGCTTGAGGGCGGCAATCCGTCGATTACCCTCCTTCACTTCCATATCGGTGCCACCCCTCCCACCCGCAAGCACGAGGATGTTCTCGGTTGGATGATATCCATCCTCCAACAGGCTCTCAGTGAGCGCCCAAAACCAATCTGGGTTGATGGAGACCAGCGCCGCAATTGCGTTCGCTTCGTTAGGTTGCTGCACGGTGCGGAAATTCCTTAGGTCCAACTTCAGGTCCTGCACACTTACATTAGTTGTTGTCGGCATGATGAACCGGGGTCCGTGCCTGCGAAATTCGATTTCAGCGGGAGAGACACACAAACACGCTCCCACGCTGCGCGCAGGCCGGGCTTTTCTGAGGGAAGGTCTGTATCGTATGCCATTCTTGAAAGTTCGCGCAATAGTCGTTCGTGGTTCGAGCCCCCGGGTTGGTCTTTTGGGGCGTCTTGCGGCACGGCGAAGCCATGCCCTTCCCGGGAGCGGGTGCGGCATCTTTCGCTCCTCCGGGGCTCGCGCAATTCCCGCTTTCACCCATGGCTTGCGCCATGGGCTTTATTCTTGCGCCGCTTCGCGGCTAACGGCGGTGGGTTGGTTCTGCTGCGGACGAAGGGCAGAGAGTTCGCACCCAGTCTTTGAATGAGCCACACGAAAACCCCCACATCTCGAAAAGCGCGAGATGTGGGGCACCCGGCAAGTTGTCTCCGACGGTCACCCACCGCGCCGTCCATCGAGGTACAGGCTCCCGGACAGGAGCACCGCGCGAGTGTGCAGGTTGCGTGAGAGGTCTATCAACCAACCTCATTTGACAGGGCATCTTCTAAGACATAAAACACTTATGGTCTCAGGGGGAGGATTTCATGTTTGAAGTAGGAAAATATTACTATGCCCAAATCCGTGACGATCGGTACGCTTTCAAGGTCTCAGAAGTTCAGGGCGGGCTTATCAAGGGAGATGTATGGAAGCTTGGTTGGGGTCGCGAACCTGAATGGGAGTACGAGGGCAAGAAAATCATTAACACCAATCACTATGCCGAATTCGAAGAAGTTCCCGTGGGCATTCCTCAGGCAAAGCTGGATCTAGCAAAAAACCGAAAACTGAACCCGATCGTATTCACAGACGAAGATGTGGAAAGAGAGATCGCCAAATTGAAGAAAGAATTCGGGTCGTGAGTTGCGGCCACGTCGAATAGCGCTGGCAACTCTCCAGCAGGTGCGCCACCCTTCGCGGTTTTCGAAGGGTGGGTGCGCTCAGTGGCAGAGCGCCCGATATCTTCGAGCCCGAGCGCGGCGGCCGCCACCCTGTCTCCTTATTTGCTTATCGGCGAAGGCGCGAGCAGCCCAGCCAGCGCACCGATCGCGGCTGCTCCCAAGGCCGTCAGTATGTCGGGGGGCGTAGCGGCGCCGGTTGCTCTCGCGGTCAAGTACACAGCTCCGAGGATGGCCAAGACGGAAACGGCCCCGAGCGAGATCACCACAATTCTGTACGTCCACCGGTCTGTCACATAGGCCGGTGGAGGAAGTGATTTCGTCACCTCATCCGCGAGAGTTTGCAGCGTCTCAGGGTTTGTCTTCGCCTGATCTAAGAAACCGGGCGTCTTTAGGATTAAGTTGACCAGAACTTGTGCCGACCGAGGCGGTTCACTCATGTTGCCTCCTTCCCGAAGGAGGGTCCCTCCTTCAGCGCTGACACGAGATCCCTTTAGGGCGTACTCCTAAGTTCAGACTCTTCGCGATAATTGTGCGTGTCAAGCAATTCGCGGTCGAAAAACCGACAGGTAATTCCCGAAGTGAAACGGGTGGCCCGGCTTCGCGTTCATCCTAACTCTGAAGGGTGGCCGTCCAAGCTCCGCCTGGGCGGGGGTGTTCGTCGGTCACTGACTCGACTGCTGACTTGGGAGTAGCTTCCGGTGATGCCTTGGGGACTGAAGCGCCTCCAGGAATCTCGTCAGTTTCACTTCCTCACGTTCAGCTGTTGTCGCAGACGTCCAAACTTTGGAAACCCGGCGTTGGGTTCGAGCTTCGAATCCGGCCGGGAACGGGTGCGGCATCTTTCGCCCCTCCGGGGCTGGCTCAATTCCTGCTTTCACCCATGGCTTGCGCCATGGGCTTTATTCTTGCGCCGCTTCGCGGCTAACGGCGGAGGGTTGGTTCTGCTGCGGACGAAGGGCAAAGAGTTCGCACCCAGTCTTTGAATGAGCCACACGAAAAACCCCCACATCTCGAAAAGCGCGAGATGTGGGGCACCCGCCTTCGCCACACCCCTCCGTGACCTCCATCACAGACAATCCCCGACCATCGCATTAACGTCAAGCTATTAACACTAAATATGGATTATCTTATAAGAGAATCGCCGCCGACCCTGCCGCCCCATCTTGCCCCGTCAACTCCCAGCCGCCAGCGCCCCTCCCCACCGCGCGCGGCTAAACCCTTTGCTCCCAAAGATGTTCTGCAACTACCGTAGTTTCATTGATTTACACCACACTAGCAGCCTAACCCAATGATTCCAAAGATTCGGGGGGAGGGGGAGGGGGGTGCCACTGCGCGCGGGATCCCTCGCCCCGCTGGAGAAAGCGCGGGGCTTCGGGATGACGCCGCCTTCACTTGGGGTGCTGGTAGAGGCCGATTACGTTGCCGGCGGGATCGCGGAAGCAGGATTTGCTGATCAAGGGGCGGGGGCGGCCAACGGTTGCACCTTGGCGCCCTTGATCAGAAGCCAGAGCATGATCGCCAGCTCTCCGAAGAGGACCGGGAAGACGACGTTATAGACCTTATCCATGTATGGCGGTAACAGTAAGCCCGTAAAGCTAATCGCCAGATAGGCGAAGCCGTTGATGATCAGCCAGACGCCCAGGATCCGCGGAAGGAAGCGCGATCTCATCACCAGCACGCCGAAGGGGAGAAGCCACAGACCCCAAAAGATCTCGTTGATAACGTATCCCTGGCCATGCAGGCGGAGGAACAGCATGGCGAGGGCGTCCCGCTGCGGTTGGTCGAATACCGCCAGGAACTCGCCGCCGCGGAAGAGGGTGAGGGCGGCGATATTGCTCAGCACATTCATAAACCCGACGGCGGCGGAGACCAGAACCAAGCCCACCATCAGCGAAGCATGCGTCTTGTTCACGCCGCTGAGCAAACGGTAGAGAGCGATGGCCAGAACAATGAATATGACCGAGGAGATCAGGTCGGCGACGATGCCGAGACGGAAAAGCATCTCGTGAGCCAGGATGTTGTTGGCGGTCGCGGTCGCGTTCCCCCGCACAATCAAAGTACGGGGAATATAGATGAGGCTGAAGGGGGCGGTGAGGGCCATTGATAGATATACCGCTCCTGCGACTCTAGCTGCCTTGTCGGTTGGGTGCATGGCATCACTCTCCTGGTTTCGCGGTTGACGCAGGGACCGTTACTCGACGAGCGGTGTTCGTATTCCCTTAAACAGAAGCCAAAAACTCAGTGCTATATCGAAAATACCCATCGGCGTATCGAACCACCACAGGTTAACGATCTTGTCGAAGTTGGGAAAAATGTAGAAAACGAAAGTACACGCCACGCAAAATGTGGACGAGATCACGCCGAAGGCAGCCAGTGCTCGAGGGATATAGCGGGACTTGAACCACAGGTAGCCGCAGACTGTGGATGCCAATGCACCAAACAGCAAGCCAACGTAATAGTAGTCAAAACGCGTGCCGAGATAGAGCCTCGCCAAGGCCTGCAATCGCTCCGCTTCAAATGCTCGCAAGTAATCAGCGCCATTGAGGAGCCGCAGAGCGTCAAAGAGATTGAGTGTCATAACCAGCCACATCAAGACCCATACGAGCCTCCACAATGCCGCCAGCAAGGCAAGGCCCCTATTGACCGGCTTGAGAATCACGTAGAGCGCTGTGAGAAGCACGACAACGCCTGCGCAGTAAATGAGATCGCCGGCGATGCCGATACGAAAGAGTCGTTCGTGCGCCAGGATATTCCGAGCGGTTTCCGCGGCATTGCCGGCGACAATCAGACGGTTGTGGATACCAAAATTGACGTAGACCACGATCGCGAACGTGATTAGGTAAGCAAAACCCGCCACCCTTGCAGCCTTGCGTTGTGACTCGTCGACGGGTGTTTCAACGGCACGATGTGTCATTTCGGCTCCGTTGCAAATCGGAAATCAGTCGCACTTCGCCCATAGAGACTCATACGCAGGGCCGGACCCCGAAAGTTCCACCTTTCTTCCCGCGACTTTGGCAGCGGTGTGTTGTGCCGGCTCTATCCGGTCGGTCACTTCATTGCTCCTTGCTCTCACTGGTGGATGGGCAGAAGCCCCAACGTCCGCGCCAGCTTTGCCGGACTCGTTCCCGCTCCTCAGGGGTCATGTGCTCCCAGCGCTCGGCCATGCGGCGGCGGACATTGGAGCGAGCGGAACCGTGGCGTCCAAATCCGCCGAAGAGGATCCGGCACAGCGCCAGGATCCCAAGCGCTTGCCAGAAGGTGACCTGGTGCCAGCCGAAGAGCGGCGGCAGCAGCCAATTCCACAGTTGCAGCACTAGTTCGCCGCCGATGGCGATAAATAGCAACATCCCCAGAATCGCCAGCGGAGCAATGAAAATCAGTCTCTTCAATCTCGGTCTCATGTTCAGTCCCTCACGCTTTCGTAAATTCGTCGTAAATGCTCTGCAATCGCTCGCGCAGATGCAGCACCGCATAGCGTTTGCGGGAGAGCAGCGTATTCACGCTCACGCCGGTCTCGGCGGCCATTTCCTTGAAGCTGCGCCCTTCCAACTCGTGCGCAACGAACACCTCGCGCTGCTCCTGCGGCAGCTCGTCGACCGCCAACTCGAGTTCATCGAGAAGCACGTTGCGGACGTAAAGCGCTTCCGGTCCGGCATCGGGCGAAGGCAGCAGGTCTTCCAACTGCAGCAGTTCGTCGTCTTCTTCGTTCGCGACGGCGGAATCGCTGAAGCTCTCCGGCCTCTTCTTGCGGAAGAG
Organism: Terriglobia bacterium; assembly: GCA_020073645.1. GTDB lineage: Bacteria > Acidobacteriota > Terriglobia > Terriglobales > Acidobacteriaceae > JAIQET01. The sequence goes on from JAIQET010000012.1 coordinate 63,852, forward strand.
ATCGGTGATGCGATTGCGCGCCACGCGAAACAGCCAGCCGGTGACGTGCTCGATCGGCATCAGCAGGCGGTTCGCTTCCACCAGCTCGTAGAAGACGTCCTGCAGAATGTCCTCAGCGTCGCGCGGGTCGGGCACGCGCCGGCGAATGAAGTTGCGCAGCCGGGACTGCTCCCGCTTGACCACTTCGGAGATCCGCTGGTCCGGTTCGAGTGTCATCCGCTCCAGGCTCGCCGCGCCCTTCATCTACGGTTGTAGACGAATGAGGGGGTGCGGATATTGTAAGGGTCGCTAAGTTGCTGAGGACGATAGCCCGGATTAGCGGCTGGTTCCGGTTAGCATAACGCCACTTTTCGGACTCGGCGGGACGCCGAAGCCTTAGACGTAGACCGTCTACAGCTTATTCCGGGGCGCGGGTCGATGACGTGCATCGTGACAGCAGACATCCCGGAAGGACACGGTTGTGGGTCAGCAGCCCCACCTTGTCGTTCCAAAAAGCGGAACGACAAGGATGGGCCACTCTCGCAGGTTTGCCACTGCGCGCTGGATCCCTCGCCCCGCTGGAAAAAGCGCGGGGCTTCGGGATGACGTCATCACATCAGAGGGGAGACCGGAGCCTACTTTCCCTGGTCGCGGTACCAGGCGATGGTTCGCCGCAGGCCTTCTTCAAAATCTACTCTTGGCTTGTAGCCGAGGTGCTTTTCGGCTTGGGAGAGGTCGGCGAGGGAGTGCTTGACGTCTCCGGGGCGCTCGGGGGCGTAATTCACGTTGCCGGTGTAGCCGATGATTTTCTTCAGGGCGCGGAAGGTTTCGTTTAAGTCCACGCGGCGTCCGGTGGCGATGTTGAATACCTTGCCCGCGACCTCGGCGGCCGGGGCCTGGCAGGCTCGGAGGTTGGCATCGACGGCGTTGTCCACGTAGGTGAAGTCGCGGCTCTGGGCGCCGTCGCCGAAAATCGTTGGCTGCTCTCCCTGGAGCATCTGGGTGATGAATTTGGCCAGCACTCCGGAGTAGGGCGAGGTGGGGTCCTGGCGCGGGCCGAAAATATTGAAGTAGCGCAGGCAGACCGTCTCCAGACCGTAACAGCGGTAGAAAGCAATCATGTAGTACTCGCTGGCCAGCTTGGCGACGGCGTATGGGGAGATGGGGTTGGGGGGCATGTCTTCGCGCTTGGGGAGGGTGGGGGTGTCACCGTAGGCGGCCGAGGAGGCGGCGTAGATGACGCGCTTGACCTTGGCGTCGCGGGCGGCGACCAGCAGGTTGACGGTGGCGTCCACGTTGGCCTGATTGCTGCCGAGGGGATCGAGCACGGACTTGGGCACGGAGGGGATGGCGGCTTGGTGGAGGACGTAGTCCACGCCGCGGCAGGCGTCGTGGGTGGCGGCGAGATCGAGCAGGTCGGCTTGGCGGAAGTCGATGCGGGGGAGGATCTCGGCGAGATTTTCGCGCTTGCCGGTAGAGAGATTGTCGATGCCGCGGACCCGGTGGCCCTGGGCTAGGGCGGCGCGGGCCAGGGCGGATCCGATGAAGCCGGCAATGCCGGTGATCAGGTAGGTGGCCATGAGCCCCTCATCATAATGGATTTCAGGTGCAGGCGCGGTGTCACTGGCTTGCCGCTGCACGCAAGATCCCCTTCGACTTCGCTCAGGGCAGGCTCTCGCCCGCTGGAGAAAACGCGGGGCTTCGGGATGACGCCATCGGGCATGGTGTTCAAGCTGCGTCTCTACAGCGGGTTCTTGCTCAGTTGATGATGATGACGACTATGAGGGTGGCGCAGGGTTGGCCTGGGTTGAAATTGGTGGTGACCATCTGGCTGAGGGGAAACTGGCTGGTCTGGTCTCCACAGAAGCCGATGGTGCTGGATGTTCCTTGCTGCAGGAAGGTGACAAAGGTGACGACCACCGAGGCGTTTCCGTCGATCACCGTCGTAAGGTGCACGACGCTGACGAATCCGCTGATGGTGGAGAAGTTGATGGCGCCACGAACGAAAATATTTCCGCAGCTCGAGCACAAGAGCAGCAGGGAGACCACGAGAAGGGCTGACAGGAGGCGTTTCACGGCGGCACCTCCGAACTGGCTTACAAGAAGTCTACACCCGGCGAGAGGGGCGCGGGTAGCCCCATTTGGCGGTCAGTGCCGGGGGGCTGGGCCGTCCGGTTGGATCAGTTCGGTGAACTGTTCGCGCGTCAGGGTGGCGTGGGCCTGGAAGAACTTCGCCACCGCATCCAGGGTGCCGGCAGCATTGACCCTGGACAGGTCGAGGGACGTGGCCGGCTTGGGGTCGGGCGGGTGGACCGGCGCCGGGAGGCCACTGGCCAAGCGCTGCAGGAGCTCGTCCAATTGGGCTCGGTCGTGGGCCGAGATCTCGGTGAAGCCAATGCCCATGCCCAGAAACGGGTAGGATATGCGCACGGAGCCTTTCACTTGCACCCGGATTCCCCTGACCTCAATCACCATGTTGACGGGAGTGTCCACCGGGGAAGTAGCCTGCGCCTCCACATAACAGCCGCTGCGGCTCAGGTCGGTGACGGTGGCCCAAGTGCGCACGTCGCTGCCTTCGGCGCGGAACTCGGCGCTGCCTTCGCACTTGTAGCGCGGGTTGCGACGGCGGTCGGGATGCGGATAGGAATTCTGCTGGGAGGCGGAGGTGGCTGCGGGGGGCGCCGCTCCGGCAGACGCCGGTTTCTCCTGCGCTCGTTTCAGGGCGCGCAGGTACTCGGCGTTGCTAGGCTGTGACGGGTCGCCGCCGTCTCCCCCCGGATTGCACTGCGCCATACCGGCAAGGACATTTTGGATAGTCTCGCGGTCGGCCATAATCTGCCTCCCGTCTCCACTCCATGGAGTGAAAACCAGTACTCTGCCGTCTACCGTAATCCTACGGTGGTTTTCCTGCGGGTCCTGAGTGACCCAAGTGGGGTTGGGATTACGGAAGGGTGAAGAATTCCCATTTTGGGACAAAATCCGGGCAGGTGCTAGACAGCATGGCCCTCCACTGCGGCCCGAATCTGCTGCCAGAGTTCGTCTCGCCCGGTGCCGGTTCGAGCGGAGAAGGGAACGATGGGCGCCTGCGGGAATTTCTGCGACAGAGCTTGCAGGGAGTTGCGCAACTGGTTGCCGGAGAGCCGGTCACTCTTGGTGGCCACTATAACGAACGGGCGTCCGCTGGCGCTGAGGAACTCCAGTAACTGCTGGTCACTCTCCTGCGGGGGCACGTTCACGTCCACCAGCGCGAGGCAGAGTGCCAGGCAGGAACGATCCTTGAGGTAAGGATCGACAAAGCTGGGCCACTGCTGGGAGACTTCGCGGGAAACATGGGCATAGCCGTAACCCGGGAGGTCGGTGAAGATCAATTCCGGCTGAGGCTTCCCTGGCCAGCGAACCTCGAAGAAATTGATGGAGCGAGTGCGGCCGGGAGTGGAACTGGTCTTGGCGATCTTAGACCCGAGCAGCGAGTTAATCACGCTGGATTTGCCCACATTGGAGCGGCCCAGGAAGGCGACCTCCGGCAAGGCCGGAGCAGGGAAGTGGCCGGCATCGGTCGCGGCCATCATGAATCGGGCTATGACTCGCATAGAACCAGTTTAACCACAGAGGACACAAAGGACACGGAGGACTTGCTCACAGTCCAAGGGGTTTCTTGTGTTCGACATCTTCTTCTTTGATCGGTTTGTATTTGCGCCAGAGGTAGAGGATGCCGGCAACCACGATGCCGATGCCTACACTGATCAGGAAGAACCAGCGATAGGCGGGCAGCATGATCAGGAGGATCAAGACCACGGCTACAGCGACAATCAGGCCCGACGAGCCTTTGAAGGACATTCTGGGCTGGCGCGACTGTGCATCTGGTTCCATGAGGTATTCCACCAGCATCCATTCTAGAACCTTCGATGGCGCGTGGAGAACCTGTCGTGCCGACGGGAGACGCAGCAAGCTGCGTCTCTACGGAAGGAGGGGGGCGGAAAAGCCCGCGTCTACTGGTGTGCCGTGGGTCCTTCCGCGGGCGGGGCCAGCGGCGTGATGGGCTGGGTGGCTTCGGCGCCGACTTGCGGTGGCTCGGGAAGCGGTCTTTCCAGGGCCACGGCCAGCACCTGGTCCATGGTGTCCACGAAGTGCAGCTTCATGGCGCTACGCAGGTTCTCGGGGACCTCGGCCAAATCCTTCTCGTTGTCGTTGGGCAGGATGACCTCGAACAGGCCGGCGCGGTGAGCGGCGAGCAGCTTTTCTTTCAAGCCGCCGATGGGAAGAACCTTGCCGCGCAGGGTGATCTCTCCGGTCATGGCGAGATCGCGCCTCACTGGAATCTTGCTAAGCGCGCTGGCAATGGCGGTAGCGATGGTGATGCCGGCCGAAGGGCCGTCTTTGGGGATTGCGCCCTCGGGCACGTGCACGTGGATATCAAGGTTGCGGTAGAAGTCACGGGGAAGGCCCATACGCGCGGCGCGGGAGCGTACGTAGGACATGGCGGCTTGCGCCGATTCCTGCATTACGTCGCCGAGTTTGCCGGTGAGCGTGAGCTTGCCTTTGCCGTCGACGACGGTGGCTTCGGTGCTCAGGATGGAGCCGCCGACTTCGGTCCAGGCCAGGCCGGTAACCAGGCCGACTTCACTCTTCTCGTGGGCCAGGGTATCGCGGAACTTGATTACACCCAGGAACTCGCCGACATTTTGCGGATTGATGGTGATGTTGTAGCTCTCGCCCTCTTTCACCACCTTGCGGGCGACCTTGCGGCAGACGTTGCCGATTTCCCGCTCCAGGTTGCGGACGCCGGCTTCGCGGGTGTAAGAGCGGATCGCGGCGGTAATAGCCTCGTCGGCAAACTTCAGGTTCTTGTCGGTCAGCCCCGCCTGCAACATCTGCTTCTTGACCAGGAACTGCTTGGCGATTTCCACCTTCTCCAGCTCGGTGTAGCCGTGCAAGCGCAATACTTCCATGCGGTCCTGCAGGGCGGGCGGGATGGTGTGAATTACGTTGGCGGTGGCGATGAAGAAGACCTGCGAGAGGTCGTACTCCACGTCGAGATAGTGGTCCACGAACATGAAATTCTGTTCGGGGTCGAGCACTTCCAGCAGGGCAGCAGACGGGTCGCCGCGGAAGTCCATGGACATCTTGTCCACTTCATCGAGCATGAAGACCGGGTTCTTGGTGCCCGCCTTTTTCATCATCTGGATGATTTGCCCGGGAAGAGCGCCGATATAGGTGCGGCGGTGGCCACGGATTTCCGCCTCGTCCCGCACCCCACCCAGCGACATGCGCACAAACTTGCGTCCAGTCGCTTTGGCGATGGACATGCCTAGAGAAGTCTTGCCCACGCCCGGGGGTCCGACGAAGCACAGGATGGAGCCTTTGGGATTCTTCACCAACTGGCGTACGGCCAGGAATTCGAGGATGCGCTCCTTGATCTTCTCCAGCCCGTAATGATCTTCGTTGAGGACCTTTTCCGCGCGGCCAATGTTGCGGATTTCCTTGGAGCGCTTCTTCCAGGGGACGGCCAGCAGCCAGTCCAGGTAATTGCGGGAGACGGTGGACTCGGCCGACATGGGCGGCATGGCTTCGAGCTTCTTGAGCTCTTGCATGGCCTTGTCGCGGACTTCCTTGGACATGCCGGCAGCATCGATCTTTTTCTTGAGTTCGTCGAATTCGCTCTTTTCGCCGCGTCCCAGTTCCTTCTGGATGGCCTTGATCTTCTCGTTGAGGTAATACTCTTTTTGCGCGCGCTCCATCTGCCGCTTGACCCGCGACTGGATGGTGCGGTCCATGTTCAACTTCTCGATCTCGATGTCGAGGACGTCGCCGATGCGGCTCAGGCGCTCCGCCGGGTCAAAGATTTCCAGCAGTTCCTGCTTTTCTTCGATGGAAAGCTGGAGGTTGGCGGCTATGGTGTCGGTGAGCTTGGCCGGGTCTTCCATGCGCACTGCGGCGATCATGGTCTCGTAGTTGAGCGACTGGCAGAGCTTCACGTACTGCTCGAACAGGGAAGTGACCCGCTGCATTCCGGTTTCGATCTGGGGCGTGGTTTCGGTGGTGTAACGCGCCACCCGCACCGAGGCCTGCATGAAGCCTTCGGTCTCGGTGATCTGCAGGACCTTGCCGCGCTCGATGCCCTCAACCAGAACTTTAATGTTGCCGTCGGGGAGCTTGAGGCTCTGCACGATGTTGACGATAGAGCCCACCTGGTAGATCTCGTTGGGCTTGGGTTCGTCCACGCTGGCATCGTGCTGGGTGGCCAGGAATATTTTCTTGTCGGCGGCCAGCGCCTCTTCCAGGGCGCGCACGCTGGATTCCCGGCCCACCACGAACGGGGTCATCATGTAGGGGAAGATGACCACGTCCCGAATGGGCATCATGGGGAGTTTCTTGGTCTCGAATTTTTCCTTGGAGGCGGTCACTATTACTCCCGACTAAGTCTTCTTTCTTCTCTCCCCTGGAGACACTTGCCGCGTCTCCTATGGAGGGCACAGAGGGAGACGCAGCAAGCTGCGTCTCTACAGGTTACTAGCCGGCCTTTTCCATCATGGCCAGCGAAACGGCTTTCTTCTCGACCATCTCCCGTGTGACTTCGAATTCCTTCACCTTCTTCTGGCTGGGCAAATGGTACATCAAGTCGAGCATCAGTTCTTCCAGAATCATACGCAGGCCGCGGGCACCCACTTTGCGGGCCATGGCCTGGCGGGCAATCGCCCGCAGCGCGTCTTCACTGAAGCGCAGCCGTACGTTCTCAAATTCAAACAGCCGCTGATACTGTTTGACAATGGCGTTCTTGGGACGGGTGAGGATCTCGATCAGGGCAAACTCGTCCAGGTCTTCCAGTACGCCGACCACGGGCAAACGGCCGACAAATTCAGGGATCAACCCAAATTTGATGAGATCTTCGGGTTGAACGTCGCTTAATAGTTCAAAGCTGCGCTTGCGGTTGGTGGCGGTTTCTTCCTTTTCGCTTTCCTCGCCCACTTTGAAGCCGAGAGATTTCTTGCCCACGCGGCGCCCGATGATCTTCTCCAGGCCGACGAAGGCCCCGCCGCAGATGAACAGAATGTTGGTGGTGTCAACGGGAGTGAATTCCTGGTGAGGGTGCTTGCGGCCACCTTGGGGAGGAACGTTGGCGATGGTGCCTTCCAGAATCTTCAAAAGGGCCTGCTGCACGCCTTCGCCGGAAACATCGCGGGTGATGGACGGGTTCTCATCCTTGCGCCCAATCTTATCCACTTCGTCGATATAGATGATGCCGGTCTGGGTGCGTCCCACGTCGCCGTCGGCCGCTTGCAGCAGC